>NZ_JBEYWW010000004.1:0-378792 GCF_040644635.1 Microbispora sp. NPDC046933
GGGGGGGGGCGGGGGGGGGGGGGGGCCCCGGCCCGGGCCCGGCCCACCACCGGGGGGGCGGCGGCCGGGGGGGCGGGGGGGGGGGGCCCCCCGCCCCCCGCCCACGGGTGTGCCGGGGCCACCACGACGACGAGCCGGTCTTCGGCGACCGGCCAGGACGTCAGCTCCCGCGGCACGACGGGCGACTCGATGAAGCCCGCGTCGATCTCGCCGTCCAGCACCATCCGGCAGACCTCGCCGGAGTTGACCACGCGCAGCCCCACCTCGACGCCGGGCAGCGCGCGGCGCAGCGCCACCAGCCAGCCGGGCATCAGGTATTCCGCGATCGTCATGCTCGCGGCCACCCGTACGCGGGCGTCGCGCCGGGCGCGCAGGGCCTGCACCCCCGTGAGCAGGTCGTTCGCCGCCGCCAGCGCGGCGCGGGCCCAGTCCACGACGACCTGGCCCTGCGGGGTGAGACGCGAGCCCGTGGTCGAGCGGTGCAGCAGCGGCACCCCCAGCTCCCGTTCCAGCGTGTCGAGCCTGCGGCTGGCGGACGCCTGCGTGATGCCGTGCAGCTTCGCCGCCTTCCCGAGGCTGCCCTGCTCCGCGACCAGGAGCAGCAGTTCGAGGCTGGCCAGATCCGGCCACCGTGGGGTCATACGGCAACCGTATGAGGTCTTGCGAAATCGGTGGCTACCGGGGCATAAGGGACTTCGCGACGATCTCCGCATGCTTCCGTCTCTCACGCGGACCGCCGCTGCCCGTTCCACACTTCATTCCAGGCTTCCCGGACTGCTCGTGACGGCCGCCGGGGTGGCACTGGCCACCGCCGTCAACGCGCTCGTCCCCGCCGTCAGCCCGCTGATGGCGGCCCTCGTCCTCGGCGCCGTCACGACCAATCTGGGCGCGGGTTCACCCGCCCTGCGTCCCGGGTTCGAGTTCGCCGCCAGAGTGCCGTTGCGGCTCGGGATCGTCCTCCTCGGCGCGCAGCTCGCCCTTCCCGACGTCCTCGCCCTGGGACTCCCGGTGCTGCTGCTGGTCGTGGTGACGGTCGCCGTGACCTTCTTCGGCACGCAGTGGCTCGGCCGCAGGCTCGGGCTGGGGCGCGAGCTGTCCCTGCTCGTCGCGACCGGTTTCTCCATCTGCGGGGCGGCGGCCGTCGCCGCCATGGACGGTGTCACGGACGGCGACGAGGAGGACGTCATGACCGCGGTCGCCCTGGTGACGCTGTACGGCTCGCTCGCGATCGCCGTCCTGCCCGCGGCCGGGGGCCTCCTGCACCTGTCTCCGGAGGCGTTCGGCGTCTGGGCCGGCGCGAGCGTGCACGAGGTGGCCCAGGTCGTGGCCACTGCGCAGGCCGCGGGCGGGGCGCAGGCCGTGGGCGGGGCGGCGCTCACCAGCGCGGTGGTCGTCAAGCTGACCCGGGTGGTCCTGCTCGCCCCTCTCATCGCCGGGGTCACCCTCTGGCGCCGCCGTACGGCCGCTCCAAGCGAGGGCAGGAGGCCGCCCGTCGTGCCCCTCTTCGTGGCCGGTTTCCTCGCCATGGCGGCCCTGCGCAGCCTCGGCGTCCTGCCGCCCGCGTCGCTGGCGGCGCTGAGGACCGCGGAGACCCTGCTGTTCACCGCCGCGCTGTTCGGCATGGGAGCCGCGGTCCGCCTGCGCGCGCTGCTGCGCACCGGCCGCCGGGCCGTCGCGCTGGGCGCCCTCTCGACGGCCCTCGTCACGCTGGTCGCCCTCGCCGGTGTGACCGTGCTGGCGTGATCTGCGACGGATCAGGTCCTCGTGATCGTCACGTCGTCGACGCCTGCCTCGACGAGGCTGGCGGAGGCCAGGTCGGCCGCCTCGAACTGGATCCGCACGGTCTGGCCGGCCAGCCCGGTCAGCGACGCGGTGGCGACGCTCCACGCGCCGTCCCTGTCGGTGGCCGCGCCGAGCTGCTCGAAGACCGTGCTCGTCGTGCCGCCGATCACCTTCACCCGGAAGTAGTCGGCCGTGGAGGAGTTCGACCCGTGGGCGAGATACCAGGAGAACGACAGCGTGAGCGTCCCCGACGCCGGCAGCGTGATCGGCGGCGACGTGATCGTGGTCACTCCCCCGTCGACGTCGCCGTCCCCGGCGCTCGTCCCGGCGGCGGCTCCGGTGACCAGGTCGTAGCTCCCGCTGACCGTGGTGCCGAGCTGCTTGGCCCCGCTGGACGTGGTCGCGGCGGGGTCGGCGCGCTCCCACACGCCCGAGGTGGCCGTGTCGGCGCCCGCCGCGTTCGCCGTCCAGCCGGTCGCGGTCTCGAAGGTGTCGGAGTAGACGGTCGTGGGCGGCGTGCCGGTGCCGCAGTACGCGGACTCCTTGCCGATGACCCGGTAGACGCAGTCGGCGTTCTGCGTCAGCAGCAGCACGGCGGCCCGGTTGCGGGAGGTCTCCCGGTCGATCACCTCGTCGGGCGGGTAGAAGCCGGGGTTGCTCCCCGTGGGATACATCTCGAACGTGTACGTGAAGATCTTGTACGTGCCCCACATCCAGTCGTCGATCGAGCCGTCGGTGATGTAGAGGTCGCTCGCCTGCTCGGCGGTGTACCCGTTGGTGGCCGCCATGCTCCGGCCGAGCGCGGCGTGCGCGTCCCGGTCGTCCTGCGTCATGCCGGGGCCGGTGTCGGCCGTCGTGTACCCGTACGGCCACAGGACGAGCTCGCTGTAGGTGTGCCAGTCGATGGCCGCCCTGATCTGCTGGACGCCGCCGACCACGCGGCTGCGCACGAAGTCGGCCGCCGCCCTGACCTCGGGGGCCGACTCGGCGGCCGAGCCGCGGTAGGTCTCGCTGGACGGGGTGCCGGAGGAGCCGCCGCAGCAGCCCCACCGGTAGGCCCAGTTGCGGTTGAGGTCGGTGCCGACGCTGGAGGTGCCCGAGCTGGGCTGGCGGTTCTTGCGCCACGACCGGTAGGAGCCGGAGGCGATGTCGTACTCGCCGCCGTCGGGGTTGAGGTCGGGCAGGATCCAGATCTCCCGCGTGTTCACCAGGTCGGTGATCTGGGCGTCGCCGCCGTAGTTGTCGGTGAACAGGCGCAGCAGGTAGATCGCCATCTCGACGGTGAGGTGCTCGCGCGCGTGCTGGTGCGCGGTGAACAGCACCTCCGGCTCGCTCTCGTCGGTGGCCACGTTGTCGCTGATCTTGACGCCCATCAGGTCGCGGCCCTCGTACGAGCGGCCGTAGCTGAACCTGCGGGCGATCGTGGGATGGGCGGCGACGACCTGGTCGACCAGCGTGCTGAGCTCGGCGTAGTTGTGGTAGCCGGAGTCCCCCGAGGGGAAGTCGAAGGTCTGCGGGCCGCCGGCCTCGGCGGGAGGCGCCAGCTCGGTGACCGTGAACCCGAGCCTGCGGATGGCGTCGGCCTCCTGGAGCGTCGCGGTGACGACCAGGCTCCGGCCGTGCACCTCGTCCACGGCGGCCCCCGTGCGGGCCACCGCGCTGCGCTGCGCGACGGTGGCCGGGCCGTCCACCTGGTACTGCCTGGACGGCGACGGCTCCTGACCCGCCTGGCCCGCCTGTCCTGCCACCGAGGTCGTCAGCGACAGGGCCGGCGAAGCGGGGGCGGCACAGAGCAGCGCGGAGAAGACACAAAGCAGCGCGAAGACAGCACGGCGCAGCGCCGCGGCGATCCCCGGCGACGGCAGGCGGCGACGTCTTCTCACTCCACGCCCTCCCTTGCGGTAGGTACGTAGAGTGATCAGTCAGGCGGGCGGCTTCAACGGTCACCGGACCGTGTCGCGCGGCCCGGTGAACCACCCCCACTCCGACCTGGTCATTCCACAACAAGTCCGGATGTTCTGTGGAATTTCAACTCATCGCGTGTCGGACTCCGCACAGGTAAGCGCGGCGCGGCCCGCCTCCAGCCGGGCCACCGGAATGCGGAACGGCGAGCAGGAGACGTAGTCGAGGCCGATCTCGTGGCAGAAGTGGATCGAGTCCGGGTCGCCGCCGTGCTCGCCGCAGATGCCGAGCTTGAGGTCCGGCCGGGTGCGCCTGCCCTCCTCGACCGCGATCCGCATCAGCCGTCCGACGCCCTCCCGGTCGACGGACTCGAACGGCGAGACGCCGAAGACGCCGAGGTCGAGGTACTTGCCGAAGAAGGCGCTCTCCACGTCGTCTCGGGAGAAGCCCCACGTCATCTGGGTGAGGTCGTTGGTGCCGAACGAGAAGAACTCGGCGGCCTCGGCGATCTGCCCGGCCGTCAGCGCCGCCCTCGGCATCTCGATCATCGTGCCGATCGCCGCCTCCACGCCCGCCTCGGCGAGGATCCGCTCCGCCTCCTCCCTGACGATCTCCAGCTCCTGCACGGCGCCGACCAGCGGGATCATGATCTCCGCGCGGGCGCCCTCGACCCGCCGGGCCGCCGTGGCGATGGCCCGCACCTGCATGGCGAACAGGCCGGGGATCGTCAGGCCGAGCCGTACGCCGCGCAGGCCGAGCATCGGGTTCTGCTCGTGCAGCCGCTTGACCGCGTCGAGGAGCCTGCGATCCCGGTCGTCCGCCCCCTCTCCCGCCCGTTCTTCCGCAAGGGCCACCTTCACGGCCAGGTCGGTGAGGTCGGGCAGGAACTCGTGCAGCGGCGGGTCGATCAGCCGGATCGTCACCGGCAGCCCGCGCATCGCCTCGAATATGCCGGTGAAGTCGCCGGTCTGCAGCGGTTCGAGCGCGTCCAGCGCCGCCTGCCGCTCCTCCTCGGTCGTGGCCAGGATCAGGTCCTCCACGAGCCGCCGCCGCTCCCCCAGGAACATGTGCTCCGTACGGCACAGCCCGATGCCCTGGGCGCCGTGGCGGCGGGCGCGGGCGGCGTCCTCGGGGGTGTCGGCGTTGGCCCGTACGGCGAGCCGGCGGACGGAGTCGGCGTGGGTCATGATCCGGTCGACGGCCAGGACCAGCTCGTCCTCGGCGGGCTCGCCCTCGAAATACTCGGCGACCGGCGAGGCGGTGACGGGGACCTCACCGAGGTACACGGCGCCGGTGCTTCCGTCGATCGAGATCACGTCGCCCTCGTTCACGACGACCCCGCCGGGCGCGGTGAAGCGGCGGGCGTGCAGGTCGACGTCCAGCTCCTCGGCCCCGCACACGCAGGTCTTGCCCATGCCGCGGGCCACCACGGCGGCGTGGGAGGTCTTGCCGCCCCTGGAGGTGAGCACGCCTTGAGCCGCGATCATCCCGGCGAGGTCGTCGGGGTTGGTCTCCCGCCGCACGAGGATGACCGCCTCGCCCCGCCCGGCCAGCTCGACGGCCCGCTCGGAACTGAAGACGGCCCTGCCCGCGGCGGCGCCGGGCGAGGCGTTCATGCCGGTGGTCAGCCTGCGGTTGCCGGCCGTCGCGGCGAAGCGGGGGAACATGAGCTGGGCGAGCTGGTCGCCGGTCACCCGCGTGACCGCCTCGTCCATGTCGATCAGGCCCTCGTCCACGAGCTGGGTGGCGATGCAGAAGGCGGCGGCGGCCGTGCGCTTGCCGACCCGGGTCTGCAGCATCCACAGCTTGCCGCGCTCGATCGTGAACTCGATGTCGCACAGGTCGCGGTAGTGCCGCTCCAGCGTCGCCATGATGTCGAGAAGCTCCCGGTAGGCCGCCGGGTTGATGGTCTCCAGCTCCTGCAGGGGGACGGTGTTGCGGATGCCGGCGACGACGTCCTCTCCCTGGGCGTTGCGCAGGTAGTCGCCGTAGACCCCCTGGCGTCCCGAGCCGGGGTCGCGGGTGAAGGCGACCCCGGTGCCGGAGTCCGGGCCCATGTTGCCGAACACCATGGCGACGATGTTGACGGCGGTGCCGAGGTCGGCGGGGATGCGCTCCTGGCGGCGGTAGAGGATCGCGCGCGGGGCGTTCCAGGAGTCGAAGACCGCCCTGACGGCGAGGTCCATCTGCTCCCTGGGGTCGGCGGGGAAGTCGCGGCCCGCCCGCTCCCGGACGATGCCCTTGAAGGTCTCGACCAGCCGCTGGAGATCGGCGGCGTCGAGGTCGGTGTCGTCCCGCTCGCCCTTGAGGTCGTCCATCGCGTCCTCGAACAGCTCGCCGTCGATGCCCAGGACGGTCTTGCCGAACATCTGGATGAGCCTGCGGTAGGAGTCCCACGCGAAGCGGTCGTTGCCCGACTGCTTGGCCAGCCCGAGCACCGAGTCGTCGTTGAGGCCGATGTTGAGGACGGTCTCCATCATGCCGGGCATCGAGAACTTGGCCCCCGACCGGACGCTGACCAGCAGCGGGTCGTCCGGCTGGCCGAGGCGCTTGCCCATCCGCTCCTCGAGGGCGGCGAGGTGCTCGCCGATCTCCCCCTCCAGTCCCTCGGGCATGCCGCCGTGCCCCAGATAGTGGCGGCACGCCTCGGTGGTGATCGTGAAGCCGGGAGGCACGGGGAGCCCGATGTTGGTCATTTCCGCCAGATTGGCGCCCTTGCCACCGAGTAGGTCTTTGAGGTCCTTGTTGCCCTCGGTGAAGTCGTAAACGTACTTGGGCATGCGACGCTCCTTCGCCGACTTCAACAAAACCGCGGACGCGGCCCGCAACCGGACTGTACCTAGGAAAAGCAGCACCAAACCTCACCCTTCGCCACATATGACGTCTAAGCAGGTAGAAGGCATCACAGAGGTCTAATCCAATCAAAGAACCGCCATTTTTCCGATGGCCGCTCAGTGGTATAAACCAATTCGCCGCCAAGGACGACACGAAGGTCCCGAGCAGCAGGAGAGGAAATGGTTTAGACCATTGTCCGGTAAGGCGGAGTTCCGGTGAGTCGGCGGTGCGGTCGCGACGGCGTGCGATATAAACGAGACACCCTCCGAATACAGTCGAACACGGAGGGTTGCCAGTGTCGCGAGCGGTGTCGCGAGACGTATCGGTGCGAGGGGTATCGGCGCGAGTGGCGGCGACGCGGGTGATGGCGGCGCGGGTGATGGCGGCGCGAAGGGTCTGGCCGGTGATGGCGGCGGCGGTCGCCGGGCTCGGCGCGATGACGGCGGCCACCGGCTGCGGGGGCGCGCGGGTCACCCCGGAGGAGTACGCGTCGAGCACGCCCTCCCTGTCCTGGAAGGCGTGCGAGGAGACCGTCTCCTCCTCCGGCTTCGAGTGCGCCACGCTCCAGGTGCCCCTCGACTACGCCAAGCCGGAGGGCAAGAAGATCGGTATCGCCCTGGTCCGGCTGCGGGCCACCGACCAGAGCCGGCGGCTCGGCTCCCTGGTCTTCAACTTCGGCGGTCCCGGGGGATCCGGCATCACCACGCTCATCAACGCGGCCCACGCGTTCTCCACCCTGAACAGCCGCTACGACCTCGTCAGCTTCGACCCGCGCGGCGTGGAACGCAGCAGCGGCGTCCGCTGTCTCAACACCCCCCAGATGGACCAGTACATGAGCAGGGAGCCCAGCGAGGACGTCGCGACCGAGACCAAGCTCGTCAAGGGCTTCGCCCAGGCGTGCGAGCGCAACGCGGGCTGGATCCTGCCCTACGTCGGCACCGTCAACGCGGCACGCGACATGGAGTCGCTGCGCGCGGCCCTCGGCGACCCGCGCCTCAACTTCTTCGGCTTCTCCTACGGCACCCATCTCGGGGCGGTGTACGCCACGCAGTACCCGAAGAAGGTGGGGCGCATGGTGCTCGACTCCGCCGTCGACCCCTCGATCAGCATGCTCGACATGGCCAAGACGCAGGCCCTCGGCTTCCAGAAGGCGTACGAGGACTACCTGGCCGACTGCGCCAAGACGCGGACGAGCTGCCCGCTCGGCGCCGACGCGGCCGCCGCGAACGCCACCGTGCTGAAGCTCCTCGACACCCTGGCCCGCACGCCGGGGAAGGTCGGCTCGCGCACGGTCACCGATGACGTCGCCAGGGTGGGCATCACCCAGGCGCTCTACAGCAAGCTCACCTGGCCGCTGCTCACCGAGGCGCTGGACGAGGGCAGGAAGGGCAAGCTCGACGGCCTGCTCGCGCTGGCCGACCAGTACGGCGGGCGGCAGCCGAACGGCACCTACTCCACCCTGCAGTTCTCGCTGCCGGCGGTGCTGTGCGTCGACAGCACCGACCGGCCGTCGGTCGCCCAGGCCGAGGAGCTGGCCCGGCGGCTGCGGAAGCGGAGCCCGATCTTCGCGCCGACCGCGATCAGCGCGGGGTCGTGCAGCGTCTGGCCGGTGCGCGGGGACGACGCCGCCAGGCACGTCGACGCCACCGGCTCCGGCCCCATCCTGGTGGTCGGGGTGACGAACGACCCGGCCACGCCGTACCAGTGGGCGCCGCGGCTGGCCGACCAGTTGCGCACCGGCGTGCTGCTGACGCTGAACGGCGAGGGCCACGGCGCGTACGGCCAGAACCAGTGCATCGACGACAAGGTCGACGCGTACCTGCTGGAGGGGACGGTCCCGGCCAAGGGGACGCGCTGCGGCTGACGCCTACGTGGTCACAGCGTGACCACGATCCTGCCGTGGACGTTGCTGACACTCGGCGACCTGCGGGCAGCCAGTGCCCTGTGCTGACGCGGACGCGGCCGAAGTAACGGCATTCGTGACCCGGGACCTCGCTCACCTCCGGGCGGCCCGCGGGCGGTAGGCGCACGAGCCCGCCGCCGCGGACCCTACGCTCAAAGCGCCTGTCGCACGGCGCCCAGCCCGGCCACCACGTGGTCGACGATGCCGTACTCCCTGGCCTCCTCGGCGGTGAACCACCTGTCCCGGTCGGAGTCCGCCTCGATGCGTTCGAGCGGCTGACCGGTGTGGAAGGCGATGCGCTCGGCCAGGGTCTTCTTCGTGTGCCGCATCTGCTCGGCCTGGATCGCGATGTCGGCCGCCGTGCCGCCGATGCCGCCGAGCGGCTGGTGCATCATGATTCGCGCGTGCGGCAGGGCGTAGCGCTTGCCCGGCGCGCCGGCGCACAGCAGGAACTGCCCCATCGAGGCGGCCAGGCCCATGCCCACGGTCACGACGTCGTTCGGCACATACTGCATGACGTCGTAAATCGCCAGACCGGCCGACACGGAACCACCAGGGGAATTGATGTAAAGGCTGATGTCCCGCTCGGAGTCCTCCGCGGTCAGCAGCAGCAGTTGCGAGCAGATCCGGTTGGCGATGTCGTCGTCGACCTCCTGGCCGAGCACGACGATGCGCCGTTCCAGCAGCTTACGGCCAAGGTCTCCGGAGGCGAACCGGTCGGCGGCGGGGTCGCCGGAGCGCGCGTGGTAGTCCATCTGGTCTCCCTGTTCCGGTAGTCGGGTTATGCCGCGACATTAGTCCCGGAACCCGGGAAGAGGACTGCCTATTTCACTCTGAGCACATTTTCGCCATCAGCAAATTACGCTACAAGCATATTCGGCCATTAGCGCATTCACGTCAGGGCTCGGCCCGGAACGCACGGCGGTAGGCGCCCGGTGTCGTGCCCATGATGGTGAGGAAGCGCCGGCGGAGGTTGGTGGCCCAGGAGAGCCCGACGCGGCGGGCCCCAGCAGACCGGCGTGCGCCAGCAGGAAGGCGCAAACAGAGCACGCCTGCCTGTATGTGGTCCGCCGTGCAGGACGCCTCGGTCCGCGAACTCTTCCCCGGCATCCGTCTGTGTCCACTGTGGGCCGGGGACGACGGCGCGAAGGCCTTCGTGCTGGAGGTGACCCTCCGCTCCCTGAAGGGGGTGGCTTCTCGCTAGGCCGCTTCCGCAGCGTCGACCAGCGGGTTCCTTCCCGCTTGACGCT
Source organism: Microbispora sp. NPDC046933 (assembly GCF_040644635.1). Taxonomy (NCBI): domain Bacteria; kingdom Bacillati; phylum Actinomycetota; class Actinomycetes; order Streptosporangiales; family Streptosporangiaceae; genus Microbispora; species Microbispora sp. NPDC046933. The sequence goes on from NZ_JBEYWW010000004.1 coordinate 9,673, forward strand.
GATCGTCTTCACCCGGCCGCGCACCGGGCGGTGCTGATGCACCCGGACATGCCCGATGCCCTGCAGCCGGACGAACGTCGCCGTGGGGTGTTCGGGCTGGCAGTCCCACCGGCAGCCGTCCCAGTCCTTGGGCCAGGTCACCGTGTCGAACCAGCCGCGCCCCTTGAAGCGAGGGAATCCCGGTGTACGGCCCTCACGGACCCGGGTGAAGAACGCACGGAACGCCTTGTCCAACCGGCGCAGCGTGGCCTGCTGGGAGGAGGAGAACGACCACCGGCCCTGACCGCCAGGGTCATCGGCACGAATTTGCTTCAACTCGCCCGACTGATCACCGTACCGAACCCGCACCAGGGTGGTGCGCACCTGACGAGTCACAGGATCATTATCAGCACCGTCCATCCAACCATGCAGGTGAAAGGCATCCGCGATGAGCCCAGAGAGAAAACCAGTCAGGGACGGCATTCCACCCGTCGCCTGAAGGCGACGGTCCTCTGCCGAGGTTCTGATGGATGCGAACATCTGCTGGCAGGGAGTCGACGTCCGCGAGCCGGGTCCCGAAGAGGTTTTCGTGCTCTCCGGCGTCTTCAATGACGGCGAGCGGGACTACCCCGGCCGACTCCTTCATCCACGCCCCTGCGGGTTCCTCACACATCCCGCAGACGACGACGGGCTGCATGCTGTTCCTCTTCTATCCGGAGGGTTAGCATGTTCGCCGTGAAACGTTGACAATACTCGTCCTCATGCTGTGGTTGAAATCCGTGGTCGGCGCAGGCTGAAAGGTTGCCTCTCGTCGGGTGACGGGAGAAGGACACCGCCTCGCCATGCCACTGTGCGCGGCCCCAACCCACAGTGTGTCGATCTGGGCGGCGGGGACGGGTGAACGCCCCGGCCAGGACGGGGAGCACTCATCGCGGTCACGTCGTTCCGGGCTCAGTTGTAGTTTCTTCGCCACTAGTGAACCAGGACCAGGCGATGTAGCCGGTTATCGCCAACCCCGCGCCAACAAAAATGAGGGGGCCGATCCACTGTCCCGGCCCTTCGCCGTAATATGCTCGCCCGTCCACATAAGTCACCCGCAGACTGGCCCCTACTGGCGTTGATCTGTCGAGCCCGCCGATCGATACGTCAGGGATATCCTCACCTCCGTCCGAGGGAGAAAATGTTCCATACCATACACACCCGGCGTGAGCGCAGTCTCGTTGCTCCACCCGCAGTACGCCGGCTGAACCCTCCCCTTGGGCGACCTTCAGGCCAGTCACGAAGCTCTTGATGCCGAAAATTATGAAGCTCAAGCCGATAAGAAACCATAAGAGCAGGAGCAGAGCTGCCGCGAGGTTCCTTATGCCCTTCGCCATGCCCCTTAGTCCTCCACCTGAACCTGTACAGGTTCCAAGGCTTCGAGCATAGCTGGCTTGAAGTGACGGGGTTCCTGGGCGACGACGGAGATCCGGGGCCGACGCCCTAATTTCCGATAATCGTTTGACGGGTCCGTTTTCGTCTGTGCGCGCTGTTCTGGCCGGTCAGGTCCTGCGTGGCTGCCGGCGTACAAGCGGCGGAGACGACGACGGGCTCCACGCTGTTCCTCCTCTATCCGGAGGGTTAGGGGCGGACAAGCGAGCGCCTTCCGGGACCCCGGAAGGCGCTCGCCCGGCTCACGGCGCCAGCGCCTGGACCTCCAGCAGCCCGGTCGAGTAGCCGCTGCGCGAGGTGAAGTTCAGCCGGATCCGCGTGGTGGTGACCGGCGAGAACGTCACGGTGTTGAAGGTGTTGGCGGCCACTCCGCAGGCGCTCGCCCCGGGCACGTTCTGCCAGGCCGACCCGGTCCAGTACTGCACCGAGCAGGACGCCGGCAGGTCGATGCCCTGGTCGTCGTCGAACCAGTAGGCCCGCACCTGGTTCAGCGTGACCGCGCTCGGCCAGTCGTACTGCACCCACTGCGCGCCCTGCTGCGGCCAGTTGCCGTACACCGCGTGGGCCCGGTCGGCTGAACTGGCCGGGGTGTAGCCGTCGTTGATCGCCGCGAGGCTCTCCCAGGAGGACACGTACGACGTCGACGCGGTCGCGGTCAGCGCCTTGTTGGCCGAGGTGCCGCCGCCCCTGGTCTGGATCACCTTCTGGATCGTGCCGTCGGCGTTGAAGTACAGCTTGTCCACGGCGACGGACCGGCGGAAGTTGCCGCCGCCCGGAGCGTCGGCCGTGTGGTAGACCATGTACCACTGCCCGTTGAACTCCACCACCGCCGCGTGGCTCGTGGTGGAGCTCACCTGGTCGAGGATCACGCCCCGCTGCGTCCACGGCCCAAGCGGGTTGCTCGCGGTCGCGTACCGCTGGCAGGCGTAGCTGGACGAGGTGACGCAGCCGTTGGTGTCGTTGGCCGCGTAGACCATGTAGTAGACGCCGTTGCGCTTGAACATCCACGGCGCCTCCCAGTAGTTGGTGAGGCCCTGCGGCGTGACGACCGAGCCGTCCAGCTCGATCATGTTGGACTTGAGCTTGGCCGCCCGCACTCCCCAGTAGCCGCCCCAGTAGATGTACGCCTGCCCGTCGTCGTCGGTGAACACCGTGGGGTCGATGTTCAGCGGCGACGAGTTCGGGGTGCTGTCGCTGATCAGCGGGCCGCCCTTGGCGTCGTGGAACGGGCCGAGCGGGCTGTCGCCGACCGCCACCCCGATGTCCATCCATCCCGCGCCGTTGCCGTTGACCGGGACGTACCAGTAGTACTTCCCGTTGCGCGGCTCCACCTCCCCCGCCCAGGCGTCCGCGCCCGCCCAGGAGAAGTCGGCGATCGACAGCTTCGCCCCGTTGTCGGTCCAGGTGTTCGCGTCCGTCGACGAGAGCACGTGCCAGTCGCGCATGGAGAAGTTGGTCGCTCCCGGCGCCGCCTCGTCGTGCCCGGAGTAGATGTACATCGTGTTCCCCACCACGAGGGCGGCGGGATCGGCCGTGTAGATGGAGGTGATGATCGGGTTGGCGGCGTACGCGCCGCCTGCCAGGACCAGCACCAGCGCGGCCGCGATCGCGACCACCGACGACAGGCGCCGGCGCCATGGGCGTCGTGACATGTGAACTGCCTTTCCGCGAGGGGGTTACAGGCCGGTGGAGAAGAGGTCGGCGATCTCGGCGGCGCTCAGGGCGCGGCTGTGGATCCGCAGCGAGTCGACCGCGCCCCGCAGGTACGGATCGCCGGAGTACTGCGAGCGGCCGACCCAGTTCCGCGTGGTGGCGCCGAGGTCTGCGGGGCGCAGCGTCATCCCCGTGGCGCGGGCCCCCTGAACACCGTCGACGTACAGCGTTCCGGTTCCCCCGGCGGCGGTGACGGTGACATGGGTCCACCTCCCGGCCGGCAGGGCCGTGGGGGCGTCGAGGCGCTGCTCCCCGCCCGATCCGGTGGTGGTGACGGCGAAGCGGGCCGTCCCCGCCGAGCTGCGCGGGGTCAGGAACATGTAGGCCGTGGTGCCGGTGCCGAAGTCGAAGACCCTCGACCACGTGTCGGCCGCGTCCAGCCGGACCCAGAGGGCGACGGAGAAGGCCGTCGCGCCCGCGAGGATGCCGGAGGGCAGCGCCACGTGCTGCCCGCTCCCGCCGAGGCCGGCGGCGTTGCCCGTGCGTCCCGCCGCCCAGGTCGCGCCGCCCGCCAGCGTCGCCGTACGGCCGTTGCCGGTGGCGTCGGCGGCGGTCGTCCCCGAGGTCTCGTCGAAGCGGTAGTGGGCCACGAACGGCGGCGGCGCGGCGGCGACCCTCCAGTAGACCGTGTAGCGCTCCCCGTGCGTCTGGTGGAAGGGCCGCAGGCTCACCTGCCCTGTGCTCGCCGTCGCCGTGTAGCGCAGCGGCGTGCTGGTCGCCGTGATCGTGGCGGGGTCGAGCGCGGGCAGGGCGCCGAGGTTCGTCGTGCCGTACGCGCCCGCGAGCACGATCGGGCCGACCCTGACCGCCTGCACGGTCGCGTCGTCCGGCGCGGACTCGCGCGCCAGCGGGGTGGGCAGGCTCACGTCGACCACGTCCCCGCTGCTCCAGGTGCGGGTGAGGGCGGCGTACGTCCCGGGGGTGAGGGTCAGGGCCTGCGCCGCGCCGTTGACCCGGATCTGGGCTCCCGACGTCCAGGACGGAATGCGGACGCGGAACGTGGCGGCCCCGGAGCCGCTGACCGTCAGCCGGGTCGAGGGTGCCTCGGGGAACGTCGTCTCCTGCCTGATCGTCAGCCCGCGCTCGGCCCAGGTCAGCTCCGAGGGGATGAAGAGGTTGACGTAGAGGGTGTCGCCGGAGTGGAAGTAGACGCTGTCGCCATACTTGGTGTTGCTCTCCATCCCGGTGCCGTGGCAGCAGACGAAGCTGTCGTAGTCGTTGCTGTAGGTCTTGAGCCCGCCCGCCCGCAGCGGCACGTAGTAGCACTGGAAGCCGTGCGCCGAGTTCGGGTCCTGCGAGGCGAGGACGTGGTTGTAGAGCGTCCTTTCGTAGAAGTCCATCAGGTCGGCCCGCGACGGGTCGGTGAGGAACAGCTGCCTGGTGAGCTTGAGCATGTTGTAGGAGTTGCAGCACTCGCAGGTGGTGTCGGACAGCTCGCTCGCGATGCGGTCGGGCGCCTTGAAGTATTCGCCGTTGGAGTTGCCCCCGATGGCGTACGTGTGGTGGCGGGTGACGATGTCCCAGAACGCGACGGCGATGTCGCGGTAGCGGGTCGTGCCGGTCGCGTGGTACTCCCGGATCGCCCCGATCACCTTGGGGATCTGGGTGTTGGCGTGGTAGCCGTTCAGCGCGTCGGTCCCGGCCGCGAGCGGGTCGAAGACCTCGGCGTGGTCGAAGTACTGCGCGGTGGCGAGGTGGGCGGGGTCGCCGGTGAGCTGGTAGAGGTTGGTCAGCACCTCGTTCATGCCGCCGAACTCGGTGTCGAGCATGTTCTGCCGCTGGGTGTAGCCGAGCCGGTCGCAGCGCAGCTTGACCCAGGCGGCCATGCCGAGCAGGACGGTCAGCGCCTGGGCGTTGCCGGTGAGCAGGTGCGCGTCGAGCAGCCCCGCCATGATCTTGTGGAGCGTGTAGTAGGGGGCCCAGACCTGCTGGCGCGCCTCGACGCGGTCGATGAAGCTCTCGGGGAAGGCCGACAGGTAGCCGGCGTTGAACCCGGCGGTGGTCGCGCGGGCCTGGCATTTGGCCAGCTCGGCCACCAGGTAGTCGCTCTTCGTCGTGAACGACGCCGTGCCGGTGGAGGCGTACGCCTGGGACAGCGCGGACAGCAGGTGCCCGGTGGAGTGACCGCGCAGTTCGGTCGTCGGCGACTCCCAGCCGCCGCAGGGCGTGGCGGCCGACGCGAGGCCGACGTTGCGCCGGAAGGTGTGCAGCAGGCGGTCGGGATCGAGGAACGACAGGTAGCTGTGCGTGCGCCCGGCGTTGGCCGCGAACGGCCCGCCGAGCAGGCGCACGGCCGTGAGCGGGAACGCGTAGGCGGCGACGCCGATGTCGGCGCGGGGCGCCATGAACGAGGGGGCCGCCGCGGCGGGGCGGGCGGTCCCGAGGGCGCCGAGCGCGCCCGAGGCGAGCCCGGCCGCGCCGGCCGCGAGCAGGGTTCTGCGGGACACGCTTCTGGGAGGTTCTGGCATGGCTGTCCTGCCTTCCTTGGGCTCGTCTTCCGTCCGAGCAGGGGGGTGCGGGGGAGGCCGCTCGCCTCCCCCGCCTGACGCGTTACGAGCCGTACGCCTTGACTTCGAGCAGCCCGACGGAGTAGCCGGAGGCGCTCTGCAGCAGCACCCGCAGGCGGGTGGTGCTGACGGGGGTGAAGGTCACCGTGTTGTACTGGTTGGCCGCGACCGGATAGCCGCTCGCCCCGGCGACGTCCACGTAGGCGCTGCCGTTCCAGTACTGGAGCTTCCACGACGCCGGCAGGTCGATGCCCTGGTCGTCGTCGAAGAAGTAGACCTGTGCCCGGCCGGCCGTCACCGCCGACGGCCAGGTGAGGGCCGCCCACTGCTCACCCTGGTTGGGCCAGGTGCCCCAGCGCGGGTTGACCGTGTCGTTGGACGACGGCGGGTCGATCCCGTCGTTGATCGCGGCGACCGACTCCCACGACGAGGTGTACGACGCGGAGGGCGTGGCCGACAGGGCGAGGTTCGTGACCGGCGGCGGGTTGGTGCCGCCCCGGTTGTAGATCTTGATCTCGGTGAGCCCGCTCTTGGCTCCCGACGGGTTGGTCATCAGCACCCGCACCCGCTGCGCGGTCACGGGGCTGAACCTGACCAGGTTGTAGTTGCCCTGCGGGGTGGCGGGCGTCTTGGCCTGGCCGCTCACGGTGGTCCAGGTGCTGCCGTCGAGGTACTGGATCTGGTAGGCCGACGGCGGCCGGTAGGCCGTGCTCGCCGGGCGGCTGTCCTTGAAGTAGAGCCTGACCTCGTCGAACGTCTTGGCACTGCCGAAGTTCACCTCGTACCAGTCCTGGGCGTTGGGCGAGCCGGCCGCGCCCCAGAACGGCTCGTTGATGGGGAATCCGTCCACGGCGGAGGCCGTGGTGGTGCCCGAGCCGGTGTAGGAGGCCGACACGGTGGCGCCCTGGGCCAGGTTGGTGAGGTTCGCGGTGATGTCGGCCCCGGCCTTGGCCAGCTCGTCGACCACCCGCGCGTCGGTGTGGACGACCTGCTGTGGCGCCTTCATCCCGGCGACCGCCTGGTTGTACGACACGGTCCCGGTGGCGCCCCCGGTGAAGGTGACCGAGCCGGTCGCGGGGTCCCACACGAACGGCGCGAGCCGGTCCACGGTCACCGCCCGGGAGCCGTTGACGTAGATCGAGTAGCCCTGCGGCACCCCGGCGTAGCGGGTGACGCCGTCGGACGGGTCGTCCCAGACGATCGACAGGTCGGCGTCGCGGTAGCGGATGTTGTTGACGGCGAAGTGGGACCAGCCGATGTCGATCGGCGACAGCTCCACCTTCGCGTCGTCGCGCGGGCGCAGCCCGGCCACGTCCTCGATCAGCGTCCAGTTGGCGCTGCCGAGGATGTTGTGGTGGATCCACGACCGGTAGGTGATCGACGAGCCGTTCCAGTTGGCCCAGAACTCGTTGGCGTCGGGCCAGCGGGTGTCGCCGCCGACGTACTGCGCCCAGGCGTTCCAGTAGAGCAGCTTCTTGTAGTCGTCCTTCGTGATGTAGGAGGTCGGGTAGTTGCGGATGGCCGAGGAGAACAGCCGGAACTGCACGGTCGAGTTGATCGTGGAGAAGTTGTTGCTGCCGGGGTTGCCGGCCGCCGCCGCTGCCGCCTTGTCCTTCTGGTTGGCCGTGTAGAAGGGGAAGACCGGATACTCGGCCGGGTCGGCGAACAGCCGCAGCGCCTCCCGATAGGTCGCCGTGTTCGGCATCAGGCCCACGGCGTACGGATAGAAGTTGTTGATCTCCTTCCACGGGACGAGCGTGTTCGTCGCCACGTGGCGGTGCTCCAGCACCCGGTTCGCCGGGTCCCACAGCACGTTGACCACGGCGTTCTGCACGCGGGTGGCGAGCGCGCGCATCTCCGCCGCCTTCGTGGCGTTGCCGATCACGTCGTACGCCTTGGCGGCGGCCAGGGCCCCGCTGTAGACGTACGCCGACTCGGTGCGGTCGAGGTTGCCGCTGCGCCAGTGGAACGACACGGCGTCGGCGTCGTTGCCGGTGAGGGCGCCCCAGTCGTACTCGATGAGCCCGTTGCCGTCGTGGTCGTAGTAGGAGAGCTGACCCTTGGCGTCGCCCTCGGCGTACTTCGCGAGGTTGGCCGCGACGGCGGGCGGGCCGCCGTGGATCTGGTAGCTGCGCCAGGCCGCCTCACCGATGTACTGCGTGTAGCTGTTGGACCAGTTGGCCGGGTCGCCCGGATTGTCGAGGAACCTGCCGCCCTTGGACACCTGGCCTGCCGACAGCCAGTCGCCGTACGCGTAGAGCGGGGTGCGCAGATACTTCAGGTCGTCGATGTGCATCGGCTGGGTGAGCACGATGGCGTTGTTGTAGCCGAGCGCGCCCTCGACGGAGGTCGGGAACTGGTAGGTCTGGCCGGGCAGGTTCGCGTCGAGGTTGTTGAACCGCATCAGCCACCAGCGGTAGTAGTAGTTCTTCGTGATCGCCGGCTCGGGCGAGTCGAAGTAGGGGATGTTGTCCGCCCACCACCGGTTGTAGGCCCGCACGTGCGTGGCGAACGCGGTGGCGGCGTCGTAGCCCTTGTAGGCGTTGTATTCGCTCAGCGACTCGGGGATCTCGTCGGTGACGAAGCCCATGACGAGCTTCACGGTGACGGTGGCGCCGGCCGCGACCGTCACCGAGCGGTTCAGTCCCCCGCTGGAGACGGAGAACCCGTCGCCCGACAGCCGCGGGCGGATCGTCGTGAGGTTGTTGAAGGCGTTCACGGTGCCGGTCAGCTCGTTGCCGCTGCCCGAGGTGGCGTACGGCGAGGTGGCACGCAGTTGCAGGGTGGTGGAGGCGCTCCCGCCGTTGGTGATCGCCAGGTTGGCCACGGCGACGTTGTTGTCGGTGATGAACTTCGTCTGCTCGATCCGGACGCTGCCGCTGGTGTGGACGCTCTTCCAGTGGCTGGGGGCCTGCTTGCGCTGGGCGGTCTGCTCGGTGAACGTGCCCGGGGTGACGGCGACGGTGAAGGCGCTCTGGTCGTTGATGCTCTCGATGTAGGCGACCTTGCCGGCGAAGCCGAGCGTGCCGGGGGTGTGGGTCTTCATGAACAGGGCCCGGCCGCGCGTCATGAGGATGCCGCCGTCGGCGTCGGAGGGGTCGCTTCCGCCGGTGCGGCTGAGCAGCCGGTCGATCCAGAAGTCGGTGCCGGAGCTCTCGGAGTCGTAGACGGCCCGCAGCATGTTCCCCGTGCTGTAGCCGACAGGCGGCGTGGGGATGGCGGGACCGGTGAACGTGGGATAGCCGATGGTCTGGGCGGCGGAGGCGTCCTGCCTCGGCACCATGAGGGCGCCGATGACGAGGCAGAGCACCACCGCCACGGTCAGGGATCTGAACCGGGGATGGACGAACGCCGGCATCACGTCACCTCCTTCGGGGTGGTGGGGGGACGGTCACCCTGGGGCGGATGCCGCGCTTGAGCCCACGATCGACGCCGAAAAGGTTTTCGGCAACGTTAACTTTCGGTAACGAGATCATCGCGTACGCGGCATTGATGGCGGCGCGCTCACGCGCATATGGTCGGGGCGTGCGGGCGCCTTCTCCCGGCGCCTTTTCTGAAATGGCTTTCGAAAGGATTTCGGTGGGCCGACGTCGTTCCGGAATGGTGACGCTCACCGACGTCGCCGCCTGGGCCGGGGTCTCGGTGGCGACGGCTTCCAAGGCCCTGAACAACCGGGCCGAGGTCGCCGAGGAGACCCGCGCCCGGGTGCGGCGGGCCGCGGCCGAGCTGTCCTTCCGCCCCAACGCGCTCGCCCAGGGGCTGATCTCCGGCCGCACCCGCACCATCGGGCTGCTCACCGACGAGCTCGGCGGGCGCTTCTCCATGCCCGTGCTGCTCGGGGTGGAGAACGCGCTGGGCAACGAGGAGATGTCGGTGGTGCTCTGCGACGCGCGCGGCGACGCCATCCGGCGCCAGCACTACATCCGCACGCTCCTGGCCCGCCAGGTCGACGGGTTCGTCATCCTGGGCGAGAGCAACGACGTGCGGCCGTCCCTCACCCGGGACATCCCCGTGCCCGTGGTCTACGTCTACGGCGAGTCCAGCGATCCCGCCGACCTGTCGATCCTCGCCGACGACACGGGCGGGGCCCGGCTGGCCGCCGGTCACCTCATCGGGCTGCGCCGCCGCCACATCGCCCACATCACGGGCCCCGAGTCCTACCGGGCCGCCCGCGACCGGGCCGCCGCCCTGCGCTCGGCACTGGACGAGGCGGGCCTCGACCTGGCCGGCGGCGAGCCGTTCTTCGGGGAGTGGTCGCGCCGGTGGGGCCGTCACGCCACCCGGATGCTGATCACCGCGGCCCCCGAGGTGGACGCCATCTTCTGCGGCAACGACCAGATCGCCGACGGCGCCTGCGAGGCCCTGGCCGCCCTGGGACGGCGCATCCCCGACGACGTCGCGGTGGTGGGCTACGACAACTGGGAGGCGCTGGCGGCCGACTGCCGCCCGCCGCTGACGACCATCGACCTCAACCTGGAGCAGCTCGGCGCGGCGGCGGTCGAGCACCTGTCGGCCGCCCTCGACGGGCACCGAACGTCCGGCGTCGTCCGGCAGCCGGGGCGGCTGGTGGTTCGGGAGTCGACCGGTCCGCTCCCCCGCCACCCCGGCAACTGAAATTCCCGGAGAATTATCGCTCCGGGCTTATCCGAATTATCTTGGAAAAGGTTTTCGGATGAATCTTTCAGCGGGCCTCCGGCAGCCAGACGCGCATCGTCGCGGGCCCCCGGTTGCCCCAGCGGTGGTAGGGCACGAGCCACAGCACCATCGGCTCCCCCTGCTCCGTGCGGGCCTCCCCGTACGGCCAGCCGTCCTCCTCGGCGACGACGTGGCGGGCGGCGACCTCCAGGGACGGCCCGCGCTCCACCGGCGGCGTGGCGGTGCTGACCTCGATCTCCGACAGCAGCGGCGCGTCTCCGGGCGACTCCGCGCAGTAGACCAGGGGCCCGCGCTCGACCGCGACGCACCCGCGCACCGCGTCGACGTGCGGATCGGCGCGGACCCAGCGCGGGGCCATCGGGATGTCGAGACGGACCTCCTCGCCCTGCCGCCAGGAACGTTCCCACTCCTGAACCCCGCCGCCCGCCCAGCCCGGGACGCGCACCGTGATCCGGCGCGGGTCCGCCGGAGCCTCCTCGACGGTCAGCGTCACCGAGCCCGACCAGGGATATCCCGTGGAGACCCGCACCCGCAGCCCGTCGTGGCCGATGACCGACGGCGTGATGTGCTGGATCTGGATGCCCCGCTCGTCGGCGGTCGCGAGGTAGGCGGGCAGCGAGGCGAAGGTGCGGGCGAGGTTCGTGGGACAGCACGACACCTCGCGCCAGGGGGCGCGCAGCCCGCCCTCCGCACGCGGGCTGACCCCCTCGATCCTCTCCCCGGGCACCCGCACCTGCAGGGGGTTGGCGTAGAAGAACGACTTCCCGTCGAGCGCCGGCCCCGCGGCCACGACGTTGTAGAGCGTGCGCTCGGCCAGGTCGGCGTAGCGGGGGTCGCCGGTCGCCAGCAGCAGGCGGTGGGCCAGCATGACCGACGCCACCCCGGCGCAGGTCTCGTTGTAGGCGCGGTCGGGCGGCAGCTCGTAGTCGTCGCCGAACGCCTCCCCCGAGTGCCGCGAGCCCATGCCGCCGGTCAGGTACGTGCGCCGGGCGACCGTACGCTCCCACTGCCGCTCGACGGTCTCCAGCAGCTCCTTGTCGCCCGTCTCCACGGCCAGGTCCACGACCCCGCAGGCCAGGTAGAGCGCGCGTACGGCATGCCCGCGGAACACCTCGGCCCGCCGTACGGGCAGGTCGTCCTGGAAGTACGCGCGGCCGAACTCGATGTCGGCGAGCGCCGGCAGCCCCCGCCGCTCGACGAACCGGCGGGCCATCTCCAGGTAGCGCTCCGCGCCCGTCTCGCGATAGAGCTCGACCAGGGCCATCTCGATCTCCGGGTGTCCGCAGACGCCCGTGCCCTCCATGAACGTCGCGCAGACGTGGTCGGCGGCGCGGCGGACCACCTCCCACAGCTCGTCCTCGCCGTGCGTGCGCTTACGGGCGATCCCCGCCTGGATCAGGTGGCCGTAGCAGTACAGCTCGTGGCCCCACTCCAGGTCGGTGTACCGCGCGCCGGGCCACTTGGTGTTGAGGTAGCCGTCGGGCTCCTGCGCCGCGGCGACGACGCGGGTCAGTTCCTCGATCCGGGGATCGCCCGCCCAGGCCATCGCCTCCATCAGCTTGTAGACCTCGGAGTCGCTGAACTCGCGTCCGCGCCGCGGCTCGCCCGCGAAGTTGCCGATCCACCCCACCCGCTCCATCCACGTGTGGCAGTGGTCGATGATCGTCTGGGTCGGCTGCGACCCCCAGAACCCGGGGAGCAGGCGGACGTCCGGCAGCCCGAGGGGGCTGCGGGCGCCGGAGGACGGGACGACGGGACTAACCACGCAAGGCTCCTGACATGAATCCGCGGACGTAGTAGCGCTGCAGGACGAGGAAGAGCAGCAGGCAGGGCACCGCCATGACCATGACGCCGGCCTGCAGCATGCCGTAGTCGATCGCGCCGAAGGTCTTCTGCGTCATGCTGACGACGGCGACCGGCAGCGGGAAGCTCGATCCGTCGTTGAGCAGGATCAACGGCGCGAAGAAGTCGTTCCACGAGGCGAGGAACGCGAACAGGCCGACGGTGATCAGTCCGGGCCGCACCGCGGGCAGCAGGATGCCGATCAGCGCGCGCAACGAGCCACAGCCGTCGACCATCGCGGCCTCCTCCAGCTCCCGTGGTACGGCCTCGAAGGAGTTGCGCATCATGTAGGTGGCGAAGGGAAGCTGGAACATCACGAAGACCAGGGCCAGCCCGACCAGGGAGTTCTGCAGCCCGACGTACCCGAGCAGGACGTACAGCGGGATGAGGATGGTGGCGTACGGCACCATGAGGATCGCGAGCGTGGCCAGGAAGAGCAGGTTCTTGCCGGGGAAGCGGAACCGGGCGAACGCGTAGCCGCCGAGCGCCGAGACGACGACGGTGCCGACGACCGTGATCACGGACACCAGCAGGCTGTTGCCGAAGTAGCGCGGCAGGCCCTCGCCGAACCGCGCCATCTGCGCGTAGTTGCCGAGCGTGTAGCCGCCGTCCTGTCCCCGCAGCGAGGACCAGCCGCTCCACAGCAGCGGGAACAGGAACAGCACGGCCAGCGCCGACCGGGACGAGTAGTACCTCATCTCAGGACCTTCAGCTGGAGGGTGTTGAGCGCGACCAGGACGGCCAGCACCACGACGGAGATCGCGGCGGCGCCGCCGAGGTCGAACTTGAAGAACGCGTTGCGGTAGATGACCATCACCATCGAGACCGTGCTGTTGTCGGGCCCGCCGTTGGTGAAGATGAAGAACTGGTCGAAGGCGAGCAGCGACCCGGTGACGCTGAGGATCAGCATCAGCGCGAGGGTGGGGCGCAGCAGCGGCAGCGTGATCTTGGTGAACACCTGCCACCGGGACGCGCCGTCGGACCTGGCCGCCTCGTAGACCTCGACCGGGATGGACTGCAGACCGGTCAGCAGGATCAGCATGTTGAACCCGGCGAAGCGCCACAGCACCAGCATGATCGTGGAGGTCAGGGCCATGTTCGGCGTGCCGGTCCACTTCACGCCGAGGAACCCGAACGGGCCGACGTCGTTGTTGAGCATGCCGTAGAACAGCAGCGCCGCCGCGGCGAACCCGACCGCGCCGGGCAGGAAGAACGCGGTGCGGAAGAAGCCGACCCCGGGCCGGCGCTCCTGCACCAGCAGCGCGAGGCCGAGGGCCAGCGCCGACAGCAGCACCGTGATGATCGCCGTGTACTTCAGCGTGAAGACCACGGCGTCGGGGAACAGCGGGTCGTCGGCGATCTTCGCGTAGTTCGCCGGGGCGTTGAACGTCGGCGCCCCGAGCAGCGGCCACCTGTGCAGCGACATCACGACGACCAGCACGAGCGGGGCGAGGAACAGGGTGAGGACGATCACGGCGGTGGGCGCCGCGTAGGCCATTCCGGCCAGCGCGCGCAGGGTGCCCGGACGGGCCGGGGCGCGTCGGCCCCGGCCCGCACGGGCCGCCGTCACATGGGTCATTCCTGTCATCACTGCTGGAGGGACTGGTTGACGGACTCGTTGAGCGAGGTGACCTTCGAGGCGTCCCCGAAGACGGCCTCACGCGCCAGCCTGAGCCACGGCCCCTGCGGGTCGTTGAACGTCTGGCCGAACTTCAGCGCGTACGGCGTCCTGCCCTTGGCGACGAGCGAGTTGATCAGCACCACCCGCGGGTCGGCGGAGGAGTACTTGTTGTCGGCCAGGTCGGTGCGGGCCACCACGTCCTTGTTCTTGGCCATGACCTCGACCTGGGCCTCGTCGGAGACCGACCAGGACAGGAAGTCCCACGCCTCGTCCGGGTGCTGGGACGTGGCCGAGATGCCGACCGAGTCGCCGCCCACGAACGTGGACTGGCCGCCGTCGGGGCCCGCGATGGGCGCGACACCGATCTTCATGTCCGCCGGCATCGACCCGAGCGTGGTGGACGGCATCGGCATCACGCCGATCTCGCCCTTGGGGAAGAAGCCGGTCCAGGTCGGCCCCTGCTCCTCCTTGGTGGTCGGTCCGGTGACGCCCTTCTCGTGCAGGCTCCGGTAGATCGCGAAGACGTCGGTCATCGGCGGCTTGTCCACCAGCGACTGGGTGCCGTCCTCGTTCATCACGTCGCCGCCCGCGGCCCAGACGGACGGCCAGAACGTGAAGACGTAGCAGCCTCCGCAGTTGCCGCCGAAGAAGGTGCCGTGGACCTTGCCGTCCTTGCCCAGCTTCTCCTGCACGGTGGTGGCCTGCTCGGCGAACTCCTTGAGCGTGGCCGGGCCCTTCTCCGGGTCGAGCCCCGCCTTCTTGTACAGGTCCTTGTTCCAGAACCAGACCGACAGGTCGAGGGTGTGCGGCAGCGTGTACTGCCGGTTCTCGTACGTGCCGAGCCGCATGTGGGAGGGGGCCAGCGCGTCCTTGAACGGGAGCTTGGCGATCCGGTCGGTGACGTCCAGGAACAGGCCCTGGGAGGTGTAGTTGGGCACGAAGATCACGTCGGCGGCGAAGATGTCGGGAAGCTGCTTGGCCCCCGCCGCCGCGGCGATCCTCGGCTGGTAGTTGTCGGTGGGGATGACGGTGAGCTTCACCTGGTTCTTGTGTGTGGCGTTGTAGGCGTCGACCAGGCGCTGGCTCTGCGCCTGGGTGGCGGCGCGGGTCCACATCGTGACGGTGACCGGGCCGCTCGACCCGGCCGATGCCGATCCCGCGGGCTCGCCGCCGCCGCCGCAGGCCGCGAGTGCCGCGGCCAGGAGCGCTGCGGCCGTGATCGCCGGCAGTCGTCTGAACATCGGTGCTCCTTACGGGGGGTGTGCCGTGCTGGGCAGGTGCTCCTCGCGTGAAGATCACGGAAAATGACCTAAAAGGTTTTCGGAAACGTAGCCGCAACATACGCCGCCGTCAATGGCATGCCTAGTCCTTGCGCCATCACGAACTGGCGACTATCTTCGGCAACGCCGTAGTCGCCCTCACTGTGAAAAGGTTTTACGTATCGATGGCTCCTCCGCAACGACCCGCCACGATCACCGACGTGGCCGCCCTCGCGGGGGTCTCGATCGCGACCGCGTCCAAGGCGCTCAACGGCCGGGGACAGGTCCGCGCGGAGACCCGCAGGCGCGTCTTCCAGGCAGCGGAAGAGCTGTCGTTCCAGCCGAACGCGCTGGCCCGCAGCCTGCTGACCGGGCAGACCCGCACCATGGGCCTGCTCACCAGCGACAGCGTCGGCCGTTTCGGCATCCCCGTGCTGCTCGGCGCCGAGGACGCGTTCGGCGCGGGCGAGATGGCGGTGCTGCTGTGCGACGCCCGCGGCGACTCCATCCGCGAGCAGCACCACATCCGCACGCTGCTGGCCCGCCGGGTGGACGGCCTCATCGTCGTGGGCGAGAGCACCGACCCCCGGCCCTCCATCAGCCGCGACCTGCCCGTGCCCGTCGTGTACGCCTACGCGCCGTCCGAGGACCCGGACGACGTGTCGTTCGTGCCCGACGACGTGGACGGCGCGGCGCAGGCCGTGCGGCATCTGGTGACCATCGGCCGGCGCAGGATCGCGCACGTCACCGGCCCGCAGCACTACCAGGCCGCCCAGGACCGGGCGGCCGGGGTGACGCTCGCGCTGGAGGAGGCGGGCCTGCCGATGTCCGGCGGCCAGGTCCTGTACGGCGTGTGGTCGCAGCGCTGGGGACGGCAGGCCGCCGAGGTGGTCCTGCGTGCCGACCCCGAGGTGGACGCCGTCGTCTGCGGCAGCGACCAGATAGCGGCCGGCCTGGTGGAGGCCGCGCGGGAGCGCGGGCGCAGGGTGCCGGAGGACCTCGCGGTGGTCGGCTACGACAACTGGGAGGTCCTGTCCACGGAGACCAGGCCCCCGCTGACCACGGTCGACATGAACCTGGAGGTGCTCGGCCGCACGGCCGCCCAGCACCTGTTCGCGGCGATGGACGGACGTGCTACGCCCGGTGTGCACCGGATGCCGTGCCGTCTGATCATCCGCGAGTCGACCGTCTGAGACGTCACGAGAAGGGAGGTCACCGAACCCACAGGCACGACGAGCACCGGGTCAGGCGGTCAGCTCATCGTTCACGCGCGGCGGGGCCCATGCACGACGGGGCCCATTCACGACAGGGTCCACGCACGGCCGTGGACCGGCCCCCGCGCGCCTCCGAATCCCCCCTCGGAAGGGCGAACATGATCCATCTGATCCGGAGAAAGACCGTCCTGGCACTCGCGGCGCTATGGCTGGCGCTCCTGCCCACGTTCGCCGCGCCCGCGCCCTCGTACGCGGCCACGAAGACCGTGTACATCCCCAGCCGCTGGGCCACCACCGGCGAGGTGCCGTGGAGCAGCGCCAGGACAAAGGAGTCCGCGAACTTCATCCTGCTGTGGGGCGACCGCTCCGGCACCGATCCCCGTAGCGCCCCCTCGCAGTACCGGTTCGACCCGGACAACATGCTGAGCCAGCTGGAGAGCCTCTACTCCTTCTACGTGAACACGATGAAGTTCACGCCGGAGACCGGCTACCTGGCGAAATACAAGATCATCGTGATCGTCACGCAGACGTGGTCGAACGCGCCCCTCAACGACTGGGCGACCGGCGGCTCCGTGGACGGCGTCGTCGGCGTCATCAACATCGCCCCCGCCGCCGCGCAGCCCGGCTCCTGGGGCCTGGCCCACGAGCTCGGGCACGTCTTCCAGAACTACACGTTCCTCGGCCGGTCCGGGTACGGCTTCACCGACCCCTCCGCCGGCACGTTCTGGGAGACCAGCGCCGAGTTCATGGCGATGCAGGTCTACCCGACCACCGCCGCCGGGGACCTCACCCGGTTCCTACGCACCGAGAACCTCTACTGGAGCAGCAGCCGCCACCACTACGGCAACTGGATGCTCATGCAGTACGTCAAGGACCGCGACGGGCTCGCCATGTTCAACCGTCTGTGGAACGAGGCCAGGAACACCGAGCATCCGCTGGAGACCTACCGGCGGATCAGCGGCATCAGCCAGGCCGAGCTGAACACCCGGGCCGGCGAGTACGCGCAGAGGCAGGTGACCTGGGACTACTCCAACCGGGCGAACGTCATGCCGTTCATCAACAGCCTCTATCCGTTCATCACCGCGTACAACGGCGTGCCGGTGGAGGCGGTCAACGCCTCGGCCGGGCACTACCGGATCCCCGACGCGATCGCGCCGTCGGACTACGGCTACAACAAGATCAAGCTCGTCCCGGGCACGGACGGCGGGCTGATCCGGCTGCACTTCAAGGGGCACGTCAACACGGCGGCCCAGTCGGGCTGGACGTACGGCTTCGTGGCGCTCAAGAACGGCGTGCCGAGGTACGGCCCGCTGAGCAGCGCCGCGGACGGCGTGATCAGCTTCCAGACCCAGCCGGGTGAGAAGGAGGTCTACCTCGTCGTCACGGGCACCCCCGGCACCGTCCACCACTGGGCCTACCTCGACGGCTATCCCAAGAACTACCGGTACCCGTACGAGTTCCGGGTCGAGGGCGCCACGCCGTCGGGCTTCGAGCCGGGATACACCCGTCCGGCCGCGCCGGCCGGGGGCCACTGGCACTCCAACGGCGGAGGCTGGGTGGACAACCGGGCGAACGTCGCCGCCACCGCCTACATCGGCCCCCGCGCTGCCGTCTACGGCAACAGCACCGTAAGCGGCAACGCCCGCATCGAGGGCTTGGCCTGGGTCAACAGCGGCGCGACCGTGGGCGGCAACGCGGTGGTGAAGGACAACGCGCTGATCCAGGGCGGGGCGAACCTCAGCGGGACCATCGTGGTCGGCGGGGACGCCGAACTCGCGACCGCCTGCGGCTCGGGCACCTACCTGATGTTCGACCCCGACCGCGGCTGCGACGGCAGAGGCGGGGAGACCGACGTCAATCCGGCGCACGGCACCTTCACCGACGCCGAACTCGCCATCACGCCGGTGACGTCCAGCCCGAGCCCTTCACCCAGCCTGAGCCCCTCCCCCAGCCCGAGCTCCAGCCCCAGTCCCAGCGCGAGCCCCAGTCCCAGCGCGAGCCCGAGCCCGAGCCCGGCGGGCTCCCCGGGTGCGGGCTGCTCCGCCACGTACAAGGTCGCGAACGCGTGGCAGGGCGGCTTCCAGGGTGAGGTCACGGTCACCGCGGGCGGCGCGGCGATCGGCGGCTGGACGGTCACCTGGACCTTCACCGGCGGCCAGGCCGTGACGCAGTCGTGGAACGCGGCGCTGACCGGCAGCGGGTCGTCGGTCACCGCGCGGAACACCGACTGGAACGGCGCGCTCGCGGCCGGCGCGAGCACGACCTTCGGGTTCATCGCGTCCGGGGCGAGCACTCCGGTTCCCACCCTCGCCTGCACGGCCCGATGACACCCGTGCGATGACACTGTTCTGATAACACCGCTCGATGACAGCACCGCCTGACAGCGCGAGGCGCCTGTCCGGAAATTTCCGGACAGGCGCCTCGTCGCGGTGATCAGTCGTTCAGGTGCTGGCGCAGGTACGACTCGACCTGGTCGAGCGCGACCCGCTGCTGGGCCATGGTGTCCCGCTCGCGGATCGTCACGGCCTGGTCCTCCAGGGTGTCGAAGTCGACCGTGATCGCGAACGGCGTGCCGATCTCGTCCTGGCGGCGGTAGCGACGGCCGATGGCCCCCGCGTCGTCGAAGTCGACGTTCCACCGGCGGCGCAGCCGGGCCGCCAGGTCGCGGGCCTTCGGCGACAGGTCGGCGTTGCGCGACAGCGGCAGCACCGCGACCTTCACCGGGGCCAGGCGGTGGTCGAGGCGCATCACGGTCCGCTCCTCCATCACGCCCTTGGCGTTGGGCGCCTCGTCGACGGTGTAGGCGTCGAGGAGGAAGGTCAGCGTCGCCCGGTCCACACCCGCCGCGGGCTCGATGACGTACGGCACGTAGCGCTCGCCCGACTCCTGCTCGAAGAACGACAGGTCGGTGCCGGACGCCTTGCCGTGCGCGGTGAGGTCGAAGTCGGTGCGGTTGGCGATGCCCTCCAGCTCACCCCACTCGCCGCCGGCGAAGTTGAAGCGATACTCGATGTCCACGGTCCGCTTCGAGTAGTGGGACAGCTTCTCCTTCGGGTGCTCGTAGAGCCGGAGGTTGTCCTTGTTGATGCCGAGGTCGACGTACCAGCGCAGGCGCTCGTCGATCCAGTACTGGTGCCACTCCTCGTCCGTGCCGGGCTTGACGAAGAACTCCATCTCCATCTGCTCGAACTCGCGGGTGCGGAAGATGAAGTTGCCCGGGGTGATCTCGTTGCGGAACGACTTTCCGACCTGGCCGATGCCGAACGGGATCTTCTTGCGCGCCGACTGCTGGACGTTCAGGTAGTTGATGAAGATGCCCTGGGCGGTCTCCGGCCGCAGGTACGCCAGGCCCGACTCGTCCTCCACCGGGCCGAGGAACGTCTTCAGCAGGCCGCTGAACTGCCTGGGCTGGGTGAAGGAGCCCTTGTTGCCGCAGTTCGGGCAGGTGATGTCGGCCAGGCCGCCCGCCGGCTCGCTGCCGTGCTTGGCCTCGTACGCCTCGATGAGGTGGTCGGCACGGTAGCGCTTGTGACACGACTGGCACTCGGTGAGCGGGTCGGTGAAGGTCTCGACGTGGCCGCTGGCCTGCCAGACCTCGCGGGCGAGGATGACGCAGGAGTCGAGGCCGACGACGTCGTCGCGGCCCTGCACCATGGCCTTCCACCACTCGCGCTTCACGTTGTTCTTGAGCTCGACACCGAGGGGGCCGTAGTCCCAGGACGCCCGCAGGCCTCCGTAGATCTCGCTCGACGGGAAGACGAGCCCGCGGCGTTTGGCGAGGCTGACGATCGTTTCCAAGACGTCGGTGCGACGTGCCATCAGTGGAACTCCATCCGGCTGGGTGTCGGCGTTGAGATCGGGGTCAGCGGTGCGTTGTTCGCTGAAGCGGGCGGGCCGGCCCGGCCGCCGTGCCGCGGCTGCGGGACGTCCGGCCACCTGCCCGGATCCGTGCTCAAGCTTAGGGGAATCCGGCGCCCCCGCGCTCAAGCCTTGCCCGCGGTTCCCGCGCTCGCCCCCTCGCCCGGCAGTGCGTAGACGCCCTCGAAGGCGCTGGGCTCGTTGATCATAAGGGTCATCAGGGGATACATCACCATACGGGCCGCCGACAGGGCGCGCCGGTAGTAGCCCGCGCCCTCCCACTCGCTGACCACCGCCCACAGGGCCGGCTCGTCCACCGCCCTGCCGATCTGCCCGCGCAGATATCCCGGCTGCGCGGCCAGCAGGTCGAGGATGGCGCGCGCCTGGGCGGCGAACTCGTCGGCGCGGGCGCCCGGCACCGAGTAACGGATCACGGCGAGCATGCCGCCCAGCATGCCACCCCTCGCGTACGCCCGGCCGGGGAGGGGGCGACGCAGGCGGAAGGAGCACAGCGGGCGACGCGACGGGGCGAAGATTGGGCGGACGCACACTAGGCTCGAACGCGTGGGAAGCGAAACCGAACCGCCGCGCCGCCAGGTGCCGGCCCATCCTCTGGCGAGGAAGCCTCCCGCCCGGGGGAACGCGGCGTCCCCGCGGGTGCGGCGGCCGCTGCCGGCGGGCGAGCAGTTCTTCACGCCCGGCGCCACCGGGCTGCGCGCGGCGGTCGAGCGCAAGAGCGCCGCGCCGCTGGTCTTCCTGTTCCAGCAGCCCCGCTGGGTGGTCCCGCTGGTCATGGTGGCCCTGCTGATCGCCGGGCTGGTGGTGCCCGACTGGCGTGGCGGGGTGGCCGTGCTCCCTGTGCTCGCGTTCATCGCCTGGCTGGCCTACCTGTCATGGCCCTCGCTGCGTCCGGTGGGCCGGTTGCTGAGGGTGGCGGCCGGGACGTTCCTGGTCCTCCTCGCCGCCACCCGTTTCGGACTGATCTGACGCGAACCGGCCTAACCTGGTAGGTCGTAGGGCGAAGCCGTACACAGGAGTCCTGATGACGAAGAGCCGTGACGCTGTTCACGAGATCCTCCGCCAGAGCCGGGGGTTCCGCAGCGCGCAGGACGTGTTCGCCGAGATGCGCGCGGTCGGCTCGAAGATCGGCCTGACGACCGTGTACCGGGCGCTCCAGTCGCTCTCCGACGCCGGCCGGGTCGACGTGCTGCGTACCGACGAGGGCGAGTCGGTCTACCGGGCCTGTCAGACCGACACGCATCACCACCACCTCGTGTGCCGGGAGTGCGGGCGCACGGTCGAGGTCGCCGGGCCCGACGTGGAGCGCTGGGCCGAGGTCGTCGGGGCCGAGCACGGCTTCATCGACGTCACCCACACCGTGGAGGTCTTCGGCACCTGTTCCTCGTGCGCTGCGGCCGCCTCGCGCGCGGAGGCGGCCGGAAAGAGCTGACCCCGCCCCGCGCGCGCCCCCCGAGAGGTACGCTGCGTGCGCCGCGACAAGCACCGCCGCGACAAAAGGGAGATGGCGTGCCGTTCAGCCATGACATGGTGTACTCGCTGGCGACGGTGGTGGACCTCATCAACACCGGCGCCGGCGAGCGCGACGGGCTGGCCGAGGTCGGCGACCTGGAGGAGTTCGTCCGCAGGCGGGAGGTCAGCGGAGTCGGGGCGCTGACCCGGCGGGACCTCTCCGAGGTCCGGGCCCTGCGCGAGGAGTTCCACGCCGTGTTCACCGCGCCGGACCAGCCGACGGCGGTCGGCCTGCTCAACACGCTGCTGCGGCGCACCCGCATCACGCCGAGCCTCACCGAGCACGACGGGCACCCCCTCCACGTCCACTACTTCGCGCCGGACGCGTCGGTCGCCGAGCACCTGGCCGCCGACTGCGGCGTCGCGCTCGCCCACGTGCTCGTCGAGAACGAGCGGGACCGCCTGCGCACGTGCGCGGCGCCCGACTGCTCCCACGTCTTCGTGGACGAGTCGAGGAACCGCTCCCGGGTCTACTGCGACAGCCGCACCTGCGGCAACCGCATGCACGTCGCCGCGTACCGGGCCCGCCGCCGCGACGCCTCCTGAGAGGCGGCCCCCGGCGGACCGGCCGGTGCAGGCCGTGCAGGCCGTGCCGCGCGTGGGCGGGGCCGGGCGTGGGCGTGGGCCGGGGCGGGGCCGGGCTACCAGGCCATGCCGGAGTCCTGCGCCACGCCCGAGTCCCGGCCCGCCTCGTTCGGCACGGCCCCGCCGTACCTGCGGTCGCGCTTGGCGTAGATCTCGCACGCCTGCCACAGGTCCCGGCGGTCGAAGTCGGGCCACAACTGGTTGAGGAAGACCATCTCGGCGTACGCGGACTGCCAGAGCAGGAAGTTGGAGGTGCGCTGCTCGCCGGACGATCGCACGAACAGGTCCACGTCCGGGATCTCCGGCTCGTCCAGGTAGCGGGCGAAGACCTTCTCCGATACCTTGCCGGGCTTGACCCGGCCGGCGGCGATGTCACCGGCGAGCCGCACGGCGGCGTCCACGATCTCCGCGCGGCCGCCGTAGTTGACGCAGAACTGGAGGGTCAGCCTGCTGTTGCCGACCGTCATCCGCTCCGCGTCCTCAAGCTCCTTGATCACGCTCTTCCACAGCCGTCCGGGACGCCCGGCCCAGCGCACCCGCACGCCCATCGCGTTGAGCTGGTCGCGGCGCCGGCGGATGACGTCACGGTTGAACCCCATGAGGAAGCGCACCTCGTCCGGCGAGCGCTTCCAGTTCTCCGTGGAGAACGCGTACGCCGACAGATAGGGGATGCCGATCTCGATGGCGCCCTCGATGACGTCGAACAGCGACGCCTCGCCCATCTTGTGCCCCTCGGTCCTGGGCAGCCCGCGCGCCTTGGCCCAGCGGCCGTTGCCGTCCATGACGATCGCCACATGTCGCGGCAGCAGGTCGCGCGGGATGGCGGGCGGAGTGGCACCGGACGGGTGCGGAGAGGGAGGACGGACCATGTACCGAAGGGTATTGCGTCCGGACCGGTCCTCAGGCGCGGGAGACGTGCGGATCCCGTGCGGATCCCGTGCGGATTCCGCGTCACGCGACACCGGGGGACGACCCCCGGACCCCCGCGAGGGCCGCTCAGATGATCCTCGCTTCGCTGCGGGTCATCTGACCTGGCCACTCCCGTTCCACGTGACGCAGCGAGCGGATGCCGTGCTCCAGGTGCCACTGCAGGTACGCGGCGACCAGTCCGCTGCACTCGGCGCGGTGCCGGGGCTCGGAGGCGTCGGCGGCGGCCCAGTCGCCGCGCAGCAGGGCGATCATCAGGGCGATCGTCTCCGCGGCGGGCACGGCGGCACCGGCCGGGCGGCAGGTGCCGCACACCACGCCGCCCGCGACGATCGCGAAGGCGCGCACGGCCTCCGCGCCGCACCGCGCGCACTCCGACAGCGCGGGGGCGTAGCCCGCCACGGCCAGCGAGCGCAGGAAGAACGCGTCGAGCACCAGCCGGGCCTCGTGGCCGCCCTCGGCGAGCGTGCGCAGGCCGCCGACCAGCAGCAGGAACTGGCGCAGCGCCGGCTCCTTCTCCCCCACCGTCAGCCGGTCGGCCGTCTCCAGCATCGCGGTCCCCGCGGTGTATCGGGCGTAGTCGGCCACGATCGCCTCGCCGTACGGGTGCAGGGTCTCGACCTGCGTGATCACGTCGAGCGACCTGCCGCTGTGGAGTTGCAGATCGACGTGGGAGAACGGCTCCAGCCGCGCCCCGAAGCGCGACATGGTCCTGCGCACGCCCTTGGCCACGCCGCGGACCTTGCCGGTGCGCCGGGTGAGGATGGTGATGATGCGGTCGGCCTCACCCAGCTTCTGGGTGCGCAGCACGACGCCCTCGTCCCGGTAGAGGCTCACCCCGCCATCGTATGGGTGCGCGCCTGGCGTCCGCCTCGTCGGACGGACATTCGCCCCGCCGAGGGGCACGACGAGGGCACGAATGGTGAAAATTCGGTAATGATCCGGCGACGATGCCGGGCGACGAACCCTCCCCAAGCTGTACATCCGGGGGCCGTACGGTAAACGTGGGATGCATCGGCTCAACCGAAAGGTCACTAAGCTTTGGCTTCCGGCGGACTTCCCCGCGCCGGTCAAGCCTGAGGGCCTGATCTCCCCCCGTTGTGCGAAAGGTTGCCATGACCCGCGTGGTCCTGCTGGGCGCCCCGCCCGGCCCGATCAGTCCCCCGCCTCCCGGCGGCCAGCCCGCCCTGCCCGCGGCCATCACGCTGAAATCGCTGCCCGGGGCCCCCTCCGCGTACGACAGGCTGCTCGCGCAGGCCGCCGCCCTGGACCCCGAGCCGACGACGATCGCCCGGCCGGGGGACGCCGCCGCCTACCACAGGCCGTACGGCCGGGTCGTGGAGAGCCCGGACGTCGCCGGCGACCTACGCGCGCTGGCCGACCTGGTCGAGGGCGCCGAGGACAACCTGCTCATCCTCCCGGCCGACTCGCTGGTCCACGACGAGCTGATCTACCAGATCACCAAGGCCAAGCGGGGCGCCATCGCGCTGATCGTCCGGCAGGAGCGGGACGAGAACGCGCCGCCGGAGGAGGAGGTGCCGATCGAGGAGGCGGAGCCCGAGATCGGCGAGAAGGTCATCGAGGGGCTGCCCCAGCGCACCCGCGCCGGCCGCGGCCGGATCATCTCCGTCGGCACCGCCTACCACGCGGTGACCCGGCCGAACGCGGCGCTGCTCGGACCGCTCCACCTCCACCAGCGGCACCTCCAGACCCTCGCAGAGGTCGCCCGCGAGCTGGCGGACATGGCCCACCTGTTCGGCCCCGAGGACGACGTGACCGAGCTGCTCGTGCTCGGCCTGGTCCGGCGCGGCGTGTCCGTGGGCCGGCGGGGCCGCCGCGACCTGTTCTTCCGCCGCGTCCGCAGCCAGGCCGAGGCCGACGAGGCTCTGACCGAGATGGCGGGCTTCAACGAGGACCGGGCCCGGCTGAACAACGCCGTGAAGGGCGCCGACGGCTTCTTCACCACGTTCTTCGTCAGCACCTACTCGCGCTTCATCGCCCGCTGGGCCGCCCGCCGCGGGCTCACGCCCAACCAGGTGAC
This sequence comes from Microbispora sp. NPDC046933, assembly GCF_040644635.1. NCBI lineage: Bacteria > Bacillati > Actinomycetota > Actinomycetes > Streptosporangiales > Streptosporangiaceae > Microbispora > Microbispora sp. NPDC046933. Next base: position 34,836 of record NZ_JBEYWW010000004.1, read on the forward strand.
CCTGATCTCGATCGCCCTCGGCCTGCTGTCGGCCGGCGCGTTCGCCACCGGCACCCGCTGGGGGGCGGTGGCCGGCGCGGTCCTCATCTACTTCGCGTTCGTCTTCGACTGCGTGGACGGCCAGGTCGCCCGCTACGCGCGCAAGTTCGGCGTGCTCGGCGCCTGGCTGGACGCCACGTTCGACCGGTTCAAGGAGTACGCCGTCTTCGTCGGACTCGCGGTCGGCGCGACGGTGTCCGGGCAGTTCGGCGACGGCGAGGGCGTCTGGACGCTGGCGCTGGTCGCGCTGGCCCTCCAGTCGGTCAAGCACCTGCTGGACTTCTCGTTCGGTGCGGCCAACCGGCGCAAGGCGCCCGTGCCGCTGCCCACGCTGGACCTGACGGTCGCCGACGACCGTCCGCTTCGGGAGGCGCTGGAGCAGCGCAGGGCGAGCCGGAGCACCGGCGTGCGCGGGCTGCTGAAGCTCTGGACCAAGGCCGGCAAGTTCCGTCCGGTCCACTGGGCCCGCAAGATGATCGTCTTCCCCATCGGCGAGCGCTTCGCCGCGATCGCGATCACCGCCGCGTTCTTCAACCCCCGGGTGACGTTCCTCACGCTGATCGTCTGGGGCGGCGTCGCGGCCATCTACACCCTCACCGGACGTCTCCTGAGGTCGCTCGCATGATCACTCAGCCGCAGGCCACCACGCCGCTCCCGGACCCGGACGAGGAGCGCCGCCGCATCCAGACCGCGCGCCTGCTCGCCTACCGCGACGACGGCCCGCTCGCCACCACGCTGAAGGGCCCCCTGGGACGGCTGCTGCCGCCCGTGCCCGCGACCGCGGTGGCGCTGCTCGCGATCGTGGCGCTGGCCGTCGCCGGCGTCCTCACCGACGGCCCGATCCTGCTCGCGCCCGTCGCCGTGCTGCTCGTGCTCGTCCTGCCCACCGCCGGCCGCGACCACCTGGGCCGTTTCGACTGGCTCACTCCCCCGCTGCTGCGGGCGGCCGAGTTCGTGACGATCATCCTGCTCGGGCTGGCCGAGGACACGCCCAAGTGGCTGCTGTTCGTGCTGATCTACGTCATCGGCTACCACACGTACGACACCGTCTACCGCACCCGGCAGGGCATCTGGCCCCCCGCCTGGCTGTACCAGGCCGGGCTGGGCTGGGAGGTCCGCCTGCTGGTCCTGGGCGTGGGCGCCGCCGCCGGATGGCTGACCCCCGTCGCGGCCGTCCTCACGGCGTACCTGCTCGTGCTGTTCGCGATCGAGAGCATCACGAGCTGGGTCCGGCTGGACAAGGCCTCCGCGCAGGCCCAGGCCGACCAGGACCTGGAGCAGTCGCCGGAGGACGCCGCCGAGCAGGTCACCGGCGAGGCCGAGCAGGGCTGACCGGGGTGGGCGGGCCCCGGGCGTGACGGCGAGCTGAGCGGCCATGATCCGCATACGCGTGCTCGGCGCGCTCGAAGCCGAGGTCGACGGCGCGCCCGCCCAGCTCGGCGGGCCGCGCCAGCGCGAGGTGCTGGCGCTGCTCGTGGCGGCCAGGGGGGAGGTCGTCTCGGCCGACCGGCTGATCGACGACCTGTGGCGCGGCGAGCCGCCTGCCAAGGCCCTCGCCTCCCTTCAGACGTACGTCGCCAACCTGCGCAGAGCGCTGGAGCCCGGCCGTCCGCCCAGGACTCCGGCCCGCGTCCTGGTGAGCGCCGCGCCGGGCTACGCGGTGCGGCTGGACGCGCACGACGTGGACGCCTGGCGCTTCGAGCGGATTATCGCCGAGGCGCGCGAGGCGGCCGACAACGATCCCGCGCGGGCCCGCGTGCTCCTCCACGAGGCGCTGGGGTTGTGGCGCGGCGCGGCCTTCGCGGAGGTCGCCGACGAGGGGTGGGCGGCGCCGGAGACCGCGCGGCTGGAGGAGCTGCGGCGAAGCGCCCATGAGCTGCTGGTGGCGGCCACACTGCGCTCGTCCCACCCCGCCGACGCGGTGCCGACGGCCGAGGTGCTCACTCGGCGACAGCCCCTGCGCGAGGAGGGCTGGCGGCTGCTCGCGCTCGCCCTGTGGGGCAGCGGGCGGCAGGCAGACGCGCTGGCCGCGCTGCGCCGGGCCCGCGCGACGCTCTCCGAAGAACTCGGCCTCGACCCCGGCCCCGGACTGAGCGAGCTGGAACAGGCGATCCTGAACCAGCGGACGGACCTGCTCGACGCCGCGCTCCGGCCCGCCTCCCCGCCACACCCGGCGCCGCCGCGTCCCGCTTCCGCCGTCCCGCTGCCGGCCCGCCCGGCGGGGCCTCGAACGGCGGGTCCGGAGCGCACCGAGCTGTTCGTGGGACGCGAGGCCGAGCTGGGGGCGCTGGCGACGGCCGCGGGAGAGGTCCTGTCCGGCCGCCCGGGGATCGCGATCGTGAGCGGCGAGGCCGGCGCCGGAAAGTCGGCGCTGCTCGACCGGCTCCTGGGCGGCCTGTCACCCGAGCACTGGCTCGTCACCGTCGGGCGCTGCCCGGAGGCCGAGGGCGCGCCGCCCGCCTGGGCCTGGGTGGAGGCGCTGCGCCCGCTGGCCGCCGTCGCCCCGCCGGGGGATCACGCGGCCGCGCTGTCCCCCCTGCTCGGCGACGGCCAGGTGGCCGAGGACGCCGCCGCCGGACGGTTCCGCATGCACCGCGCCGTCGCCGCGTGGCTGCGCGAGATCTCCGGCCACGGCCGCGCGCTGGCCGTCGTCCTGGACGACCTGCACCGGGCCGACGGGGAGACGGTGGCGCTGCTGAGCTCACTGGCCGAGGAGCTGACGGGCACTGGCGCCCGGGTCCTGCTCGTCGTGGCGCTGCGTCCCTCCGAGGTGACCGAGACCCACAAGGACGCCCTCGCGGCGCTCGCCCGGCGCCGGCCCGTGCGGGTGCAGCTCGGCGGGCTGTCCCCGGCCGAGGTCGAGACGCTGGTCACGGCCGTGTGCGAGCGGCCGATCGACCGGGCGACGGCGGCCGCGCTGTCCGACCGCACCGGTGGCAATCCCTTCTACGTCTGGGAGAGCGCCCGCCTGCTGGCGAGCGAGGGAACGCTATCGGACGACGTGCCCGAGGGCGTGCGCGACGTGCTGCGGCGCCGCCTGGCCCGGCTGCCCGCGACAGCCGTCGGCGCGCTGCGCCTGGCCGCCGTGGTCGGCCGGGAGGCCGAGGTCGAGGTCCTTGTCCGCGCCTCCGGCACAGGCGAGGACGTCGTGCTCGACGGGCTCGAGGCCGGCCTGATCTCCGGCCTGCTGACAGAGCCGGCCCCGGGACGGGTGCGCTTCGTCCACGCTCTGGTGCGCGACACCCTCTACCAGGACCTGCCGGGAATCCGGCTCGCCCGCATGCACGCCCGCGTCGCCGACGCCCTGCACGCCCTGCATCCGGACCACCTGACCGCCCTGGCCCACCACTACGCGCGGGCCGCCACCTCGGCCACCGCGCTCGCGGCCGTGGACTACTCGGTGCGGGCGGCCGAGCTGGCCACCCGGCGGTACGCCCACGACGCCGCCGTCGAGTCGCTGACGCAGGCGCTGGAGTGCTTCGACCGGGTCCCGGACGCGGCCGACCGGGACGCCAGGCGGGTGGAACTGCTGGGTCTGCTGCTGCGGGCCCAGGTCAGGGCGGGGAACGTCCTGCGGGCCAGGGCGACCCGGCAGCGGGCCGTGGAGATCGCCGAGCAAGCGGGCCGCGAAGACCTGCTCATCGCCGCCTTCACATCCTGGACCGAGTGGGCGCCCTGGTACATCCGGGCCTATCGGCTGTGGGTCGGCGGGGAGGACGACCGCACGGCGGAGTCGCTCACCCGGTTGCTGCGCCGTACGGATCTGGCGCCGGTCACGCGCTGTCTGCTGCTCGCGGCGCTCCTCGGCGAGCTGAGCGGCGAGGACGACCCGCGCGTGGCGGCTGCCGCCCGGGAGGCCGGCGAGCTGGTGGATCGCCTCGACGACCCGGCGATCGAGGCGCTGGCGCTCACGCTGGTCCTCAAGGAGACCTCCTTCGACCGCTCGCCGGAGGTACGGGCGGCGCGCGCCGAGCGGCTGGCCGCCCTCGCCGACGAGCACGACCTGATCGCCTACCGGTGGTACGCGCAGTACACCCTGGGCGCCTTGGCCGCCGTGACCGGCGACGTGGCGGAGCTGCGCCTGCGGCTCGGCCGCAGCATGGAGATCGCCCGCTCCTACCGCCTGGCACAGGCCCTCTCGGTCGGGATGGCCGCCGAGGGGATGCTTGCCCACGTGACGGGGTGCCTGGACGAGGCGGAGCACCTCTACGGCGTCGCGTACGAGAAGATGCGCAGCGAGGGCTGGATGGACGCCGAGGGCATGTACGGGATCGCGCGGGTGACGGTCCGCGTCAGCCGGGGCCGGATCGGCGAACTGGAGCCCACGCTGCGGGCGCTCTCCGGACGGTACGGCCCCCTCGCCGCCGACGCGTACGCGCTGGCGCTGCTCGCGAACGGGCGGACGGACGAGGCGCGGACGGTGCGGGCCCGGACCCCGTTGCGGCAGGACCAGTACTACGCCGTGTTCGCCACCCTGCGGGCCATGACCACCGTCGCGCTCGGCGAGCGGGAGGAGGCGGAGGACCTGATGCGCGATCTGCTGCCCCTGCGCGACCAGTTGGCGGGGGCGGCGTCCATGTGGCTGGCGATGCGACCCGTCGCGCACACGCTGGGCGAGCTCGCCCAGCTGCTCGACCGCCCGGAGGAGGCGGCGGAGCACTTCTCCCACGCCGTCGAGGTGGCTCGCCGCTGGAACGCGCCACTGTGGGAGCGAGAGGCCCGCGCCGCCCTGTCACGGCTCTCCGGCCTCGGAAGGCGGGCCGATCGGGAAGCGGGCTGACCCCCGGAAAGCGGGCCGGTCAGGAGGCGGGCGAGGCGTCGAACAGCGCCCACACCACCTTGCCCCCGCCGTGGGTGAGGATCCACCCCCACGCCGCGGTCAGCGCCTCGACCAGGTGCAGCCCCCGGCCCGACTCCGACAGGTCGCTCCAGGGCGAGACGGCGGGCACCCGTGCGCTGGCGTCGCTCACGCCGCAGCCGATATGAAACCGGTGCTTCACCAGCCTCAGCCTGATCGGCGGGGCCTCCGCGAGGTCGCCGGGAGCGTGCCGCAGCGCGTTCGTCACCAGCTCCGACACCACGATCTGCGCGTCCGGCACGAGGCCGGGTAGGCCCCAGCCGCACAGCGTCCTGGCGGTGAAGTCACGGGCGGCGGCGGCCGACGTGGTGCGCCCGTGGAAGGTGCACGTCGCCGAGGGAGGCAGGGACAAGCCGGCGACGTCGTCCCGCTCGAACATCGAGGTCAACCACGGAGGCGCTGTCGCGGCTCCCGGGCCCGCCAGGTCTGCTGTCATCGCCGATCCCTCAGGTCTCACTCATTACATGATGTGAATTTCCCTGCCGTCGTGTATCTTGCCCTGTGCCTTGCGGATGCAAGCACGCGTGCACGTGCAAATGTCGCGCGTCCCCGACTTTCCGTCGAAGTTCCCAGAAAAGACGGCCTCACCCCGGTCCGGTAGGATGATCGACCCGATTGGTTGACTAGGAATTCTTCCGTAGCGTCGCCGATGGAGACCTCGTGAACGCACAGGCGGCCGGCCCCGCCCCCACACCGGTCGGGATCGCCCGCGGCGGCCCGACGGCCCTGCGGCTTCTGCTCGGCGCCCAGCTCAGGCGGCTGCGCCGGGAGAGCGGCATCACCCCCGAGAAGGCGGCCCGTGCCATCCGCGGGTCGCACGCCAAGATCAGCAGGCTTGAGCTCGGCCGGGTCGGCTTCAAGGAGCGGGACGTCGCCGACCTGCTCACCCTCTACGGCATCACCGACGCCGACGACCGGGCCGTGCTGCTCGACCTGGCGCGGCAGGCGAACATCCCCGGGTGGTGGCACAAGTACAGCGACGTGCTGCCGGGCTGGTTCGAGTTCTACGTCGGCCTGGAGGAGGCGGCGTCCGTCATCCGCTGCTACGAGCTGCAGTTCGTGCCCACGCTGCTGCAGACGCCGGAGTACGCGCGGGCCCTCGTCCTGCGCAGCAGCGCGGGGCGGTCCGCCGACGACGTCGACCGGCGTGTGGACCTGCGGATGCGCCGGCAGGAGCGGCTGACCGGGCCCGAGGCGGCGACCCTGTGGGCCGTGATGGACGAGGGGGCGCTGCGCCGCCCGATCGGCGGCCGGAAGGTGATGCGGGCCCAGCTGGAACACCTCATCGAGGTGACCCGGCAGCCGAACGTCACGCTGCAGATCGTGCCGTTCGACCACGGCGGGCACGCCGCGTGCGGGGGGCCTTTCACGATCCTGCGCTTCGAGGCGCCCGAGCTGCCCGACGTCGTCTACCTGGAGCAGCTCACCAGTGCCCTCTACCTGGACAAGCCCGAGGACACCGAGGCGTACACGCAGGTGATGAACGCGCTGTGCGTGGACGCCAGGCCGGCCACGCAGACCGGCGCGTTCCTGAAGGAACTGCTCGCCGACCTCGGGTGAGCTACCTCCTGGAGAAGAACGCCTGGCAGGTCTCGGCGAAGGCGACCGCCCGGGCGGTGGGCCGCACGCCGCGCACCGAGGCGAGCACGACGTCGAGCGTGGGCACGTCGTCGCTGATCGGGACGCACGCGACCCGGCCGCCGTCGTAGGTCTGGTCGTTGTCGGCCCGCTGGTTGAGTATCGAGTAGCCGTGCCCGCCCGCCACCAGTGAGCGCGCCGTCTCGTAGCTCGACGTACGGAACCGCACGCGCGGCTCGGTGGGATAGATGGCCCGGAAGTAGTCGCGGCTGCGCGGCAGGTCCAGCAGGATCATCGGCTCGGCCGCCAGGTCCGCCAGCGACACCGCCTCCGCCCGGGCCAGCGGATGCTCCGGCGGCAGCAGCGCGTACGGCCTGGCGCGGGTGAGCGTCCGGATGTCGAGGTCGAGGGCGAGATCGATGGCGTAGACGAGGGCGACCTCGCACCGCCCGTCGAGCAGGGCCGACTCCATGGCGGAGATCTCGCCCTCCGCGACGCTGACCCGCACCCCCGGATACCGTTCGGCGAACTCGCGCAGCAACCGGGACAGGTAGAACGGCGCGAGCGTGGTCAGGCAGCCGACGGCGAGCTCACCGGTCAGCGACCCCGCGAGGCCCCGCGCCGACTGGGCGAGCGCGGCGGCGTGGGACAGGAACTCCCGTGCCTCGACGAGGAAGCGCTCGCCCGCGCGGGTCAGCGACAGGCCGCGGGCGTGGTGGCGGATCAGGAGCTGGACCCCCAGCTCCCGCTCCACCTGGGCGATGGCGGCCGAGATCGCCGACTGCGCCACCATGAGCTCTCTGCTGGCCGCGGTCATGCTGCCGAGCTCGGCCGCGGTTACGAAGTAACGCAGCTGGACGAGGGTGAAGTTGACGTCCGCCACGCCACCCATTGTGACCGTCTCCGTGCCCGGCGGCGCCCGCAAACCGGTATGAACTTCGAATGCCTTTTCCTAGCCCTGATCAGGCGTTTTCCCTTTGGAAACGACGGGTGCCCAGGGTAACGCCCAGGACGGCGAAGGCCAGGGACACGACGACCCCCCACACCAGGGCGGACGACGCGTAGGAACCGGCGAACAGCGCGCGCAGCCCCTCCACCGCGTACCGGAACGGCGTGAGCCGCGACACCACGTCGAGCCAGGCGGGGGCGAGCGACATCGGCAGCAGCGCGCCCGACAGCAGCATCAGCGGGACCACCAGGGTGGACATCACGGGCGCGAACAGCTCCTGCCGCAGCGTGAGCGCCGCGGTGTACGACAGCGACGCCATGCCGACCGACAGCACGGTGGTCAGCAGCAGCGCCGCCAGCACCCCCGCGAGCGGCGCCCGCAGGCCCAGCGCGTACGCGGCCACGATGATCGCCACCGCCTGGACCAGCAGCACGACGCTGTCCCTGAGCACCCGGCCGAGCAGCAGCGTCACCCGGCTCACCGGCGTGACCCGCAGCCGTTCGAGCACGCCGAACCGCTGGTCGAAGACGATATTGAAGCCCGCCATTCCCGCGCTCGTCAGCCCGAGCTGCACCAGCAGGCCGGGCACGAGGACGGCCCACGAGCCCACGCCGCTGCGGTCGAACAGCGGGCCGAACAACACGAGGTAGAGGAACGGCTGCAGGGCGCTGAAGACCAGGCCGAACTTGTTGCCGAAGGAGGCGCGCAGGTAGTGCCCGGTCAGGGCGGCGAGGGCGGTCACGCGGCGGCCCCCTCGCGCAGCCCGCGGCCGGTGACGGCGAGGAAGACGTCGTCGAGCGTCCGCGCGCCGTGCTCGGACTTCAGCTGGTCCGGGGTGCCCTCGGCGACGATCCGGCCGTGATCGATGATCAGAACGCGGTCGCAGAGCGCGTCGGCCTCCTCCAGGTAGTGGGTCGTGAGGAAGACCGTCAGGCCGTCCCGCTCGCGCAGCCGCCGCACGTGGTCCCACAGGTTGGCGCGGCTCTGCGGATCGAGCCCGGTCGTGGGCTCGTCGAGGAAGAGCAGCTCGGGCCGGTGGAGCAGGCCCATCGCGATGTCCAGCCGGCGCTTCTGGCCGCCCGACATCGTCGCCGTCGTACGCCCCTCGACCCCGGGCAGGTCCAGCTCGGCGAGCAGCGTGGTCACCCGTTCACGGGCCTGCTCCCTGCTCAGGCCGTACAGGCGGGCCTGGAGCACGAGCTCCTCCCCCACTGGGGAGAACGGCGCGAACGCGCCGCCCTGGGCGACGTAGCCGATGCGGCGGCGTACGGCCGCGGGGTCGGCGAACAGGTCGGCGCCCGCGACCGTGGCGGTGCCGGACGTGGGGCGCAGCAGTGTGGTCAGCATGCGCAGCGTGGTGGTCTTGCCCGCGCCGTTCGGTCCGAGGAAGCCGACGATCTCCCCCGCGGAGACGTCGAGATCGATCCCCCGAACGGCCTCGACCGGGCCGAAGGTCTTGGTGAGCCCTCTGGCGTGAATCATGCTGGGTAGAGTAACACCAAATTTGGTGTCACTTAAAGATTGTGCTCGCCCTTACAATCGAGGGCGTGGAAGAGGGCCTGCGGGAGCGGAAGAAGCGGGAGACGCGGCAGCGCATCGCCGACATCGCGATGGGGCTGTTCCTGCAACGGGGGTTCGACAACGTCACGGTGGCCGAGGTGGCCAGGGCCGCCGACGTGTCGGTCAACACCGTCTTCAACTACTTCCGCACCAAGGAGGACATGTTCCTCGACCGCAGCGAGGAGACCGAGGATTTGCTGGCCCGGGCCGTGCGCGAGCGCCGCGCGGGCGAGACGGCGGTCGAGGCGGTGCGGCGGGACTTCTTCGAGGCCCTCGACGCCGGCGACTGGCGTTACGGGATGAGCGAGGGCGCCGACCTGTTCGCGCAGCGGGTCAGGGAGAGCCCGGCACTGCAGTCACGGGTACGCATGCTCGACGTCCACAGAGAGGAACGGCTGGCCCGGACGCTCGCCGATGAGACCGACGCCGATCCCGACGACCTGACCCCTTGGCTGGTGTCGGCGCAGATCTGCGCCGTCGTCCGCGCGCTGACCCGCCACTTCGCGATGCGGCAGATGGCCGGCGAGGACGCGACGCTGATCAGGGCGGACATCAGGGAGAACGCCGAGCGCGCCTTCGAGCTACTGGAGCGCGGGGTCGGCGACTACTGCACCCGGTGGGACAGATCGCCGTCGACCCCGGTTTCCGGGTCACCGGCGGGGTCGCCGCCGTTCCCGTCGTCCACGCGCGCGGACCTCGCCGGATCGGATCAGTGACTTCACGAGGAAGCCTTCAGGGCGCAGGAGTCCATCCACCACCAGCCCTCGCCGAGAGGGACGACCGGGCAGATCTGCATGCCGAAACCGTCGTAGCGACCCGAGGCTTCGCCCGCGAAATGAGCGAAGCCGATGGAGTCATCCGGAACGCCGATCCAGTCGGGAGCGTACAAGATTGGCTGGCCGCCGCTGTAGCCGAGGGTGGCCACGCGGCAGTTCGCCGAGAGGTAGCACAGCGGACCCGGCAGTTTCGGGCCGTAATAGCCGTCCTGCCCGGTCGTCGGCAGCCTCCCCTGTCGGTACAGCTCGACCACCTGACTGAACGCCGGCCTTTCCACGAAAAATCGTATTCGCGCACGTAGCACCGGATTCGCCAACGCCACCGGGCCTGACGCCAGCCCCAAGACCATCAGGGCCAGCCCGAGCGCGATCGCGACCGGCCGGCGTCCCAGCCCCAGCACGACCATCATGGGCAGGCAGACGGCCAGGAGCGCCGGATACGCCGCCCCCTCCGCGAAGATTCCGAACAGCCACAACGCGCTGTAGACGGGGCCCCTGTGCAGTTCCAGCACCACCATCACGACCGCGGCGACCGCCATGACCAGGAGGGGGATCACCGCGGGGCGGGTGACCCCGGGCTCCTTCGACGAGATCACTCGCCACATGCTAAGCCCGGAATGTGCAGAATTCGTGATGCTCTCGGGGAGAACGACGCTCGCGAGAGCGGCATCCGTCAACTCGCCGGCGCACCGCCCCCCGCGAGCCGGCGAGCGCTCCACACCAGCGCCTCGGTGACGCGGGCCTGCGACAGGCCCAGGACGTGCCGCTGGAACTGGTAGACCTCGGGCGCGAGCGGTGCCAGCACGGCGTCCGCCGTTCCCTCCGGGTCCGGCACTCGCGCCTCGGTCAGCAGCATCCGCACGTGCGCACGCCAGAAGCGGTAGGCGCCGGTGCCGAACCGCGCGCTCCCGGTCTCGGCACCCAGCACGAGGTGCAGGTGCCGCTCCAGCAAGTCGATCATGGCGACGTGGAACGCGGCGAGCCGGTCGGCCGGTGAGGCCCCCGGGCCGAGCGGCGGCGGGCCGCTCAGGATGTGCTCCTGCACCTGCCGCTCGTGCTCGTCCAGGAGGGCCGTCGCGATCGACGCGGGGTCCGGATAGCGCCGGTAGAGCGTGGCCCGGCCCACTCCCGCCGCCTTGGCGATCTCGTCCATCGTGACGTGCCGCGCGTCCCTCGTCGCGAAGAGCTCTTCCGCCGCTTTCAGCACCCGCATGCGGTTGCGCGCCGCGTCCGCCCGTTCCCGCACCGGCGCCGGCCGGCCCGGTTCGAGGTCCAGCACGGGCAGTTCCCGGCCGGCACCGGCCGGCATGGTCCCCTCCGGGGGAACGCGGCCGTTCCTCCGGTTTCCACCGGGATCCGTCAACGCCATGAGGACATGGTAGCCCCTCGGGCAACTATGTGGACACAGCGTCCGGTTCTGGCCTACGCTCATCCGGACACTACGTCCACTTCTGTCGCGGAGGACTGCCATGCATGTCCTGTTCCTCGCCTCGGCACTGCTGGTCGGCTGCTTACTGGCAGTGCAAGCCTCGGTGAACCTCCAGCTCAACAAGGCCGTCGGGACGCCGTACGGCGCCTCGACCCTGCAGCTGAGCGTGGCGACGGCCCTGCTGGCGCTCCTCGCGGTCGCCGCAGGGGCGATCGGCGCGGTCCGCCTCGCGCCCGGTGTCCCGTTCTGGCATCTGCTCGGCGGCCTTGCCAGCCCGCTCTACATCACCAGCGGGATCCTGCTCTTCCCCCGCCTCGGCGCCCTGGCGGCGGCCGGGCTGTTCGTGACCGGCCAGATGTTCGCGTCGCTGGGCCTCGACCTGTTCGGCCTGCTCGGCATCGCGCGCAAGCCGCTCAGCGCCGGCATCGCGCTCGGCGCGCTCGCGGTCCTCGCCGGAATCACGGTGATCATTCGTGGGCAGCGCCCGGCCCTGCCCGCGCAGTCGCCGCCCCCGCCCGCCCCCAGAGTCACGGCGGGACCGGCGCCCGGCGGCGCTGCCGGCGTTCCCGCCCGCGGTGGGACGGCCACCGTCACCGCCCCGGCCCCCGCGGCCGTACGGCGGACCGGCAACCTCGGCCAGACCGGCTGGATCCTGCTGGGCATCGTGGCCGGCGCCGTCCTGCCGGTGCAGGGCGCGGTCAACGCCGCGCTCCGCGAGGACATCCACCAGCCGGTGACCACCGCGATGATCAGCTTCGCCGTGGCCACGATCACCATCGCCGTGGTGCTGGCCGTCCTGCTCGCCACGCGCCGCACGCCGCGCCCGCGGTTCGCCCCGCTGCGCACCATGCCCTGGTGGGGCTGGCTCGGCGGCGCCTGCGCCGCGGCGTACGTCACCGCGACCTTCACGCTCATCCCCACGATCGGCGCCGCCACAACCGTGGCGCTGACCGTGACCGGCCAGCAGGTCGCCTCGGCCGTGATCGACAACTACGGCCTCCTGCGGCTGCCCCGGCGCCCGCTCACCACGCCCCGCCTGTCCGGTCTCGCCCTGCTCATCGCCGGCTCGGTGCTCGTCCAGCTCACCTGAGCGACCACCCGAAGAAGGGACTCCCTCCATGCCCTCCTCCCTGCGCGGTCCGTATCAGGCGGCACCCGGCGTCCACACGCTGCCGTCGTCCCTCCCCATCACCGGGGCGGGCCTGCTGCCGGTGAACGCCTACCTGATCCGCGGTCCGCAGCCGATCCTCGTCGACACCGGCATGGCGATCGACCGCGGGCACTTCGAACAGGCCCTGTGGTCCCTGGTCGACCCGGACGACCTGCGCTGGATCGTGCTCACGCACGACGACCGGGACCACGCGGGCAATCTCAAGGAGATCCTCATGGCCGCGCCGCAGGCCAAGGTCGTCACGAACGGCCTGGCCGTGGCGCGGCTGGGCGAGGAGTGGGACGTGCCCCCGAACCGCGTCCTCCAGGTCAACCCCGGCCGCACCCTCGACCTCGGGGGCAGGATCGTCTCCCTGCTCCGCCCGCCCGCCTACGACTCCCCCTCGACGCTGGCCCTGTACGACCACGCCAGCCGTTCGCTGTTCAGCGCGGACAGCTTCGGCGCGGTCCTGCCGGAGCCGGCGGAGAGCGCCCAGGACGTCCCGGAGATCGACTACCTCGCCGGGATGGCCCTGTTCACCAGGGCCAACGCCCCCTGGACCGCGCTGGCCGACCCGGCCAAGTTCGACGCCGTGCTGGACGAGCTGGTCCGGCTCGACCCGCGGCACATCCTCAGCTCGCACGGCGCCACCGTCGTGGAGCGCACCGAGGCGGTGGTGAAGACCCTGCGCGAGGTGCCCCGCATGACGCCCTGGCTGCCGGACGAGGACGTGCTCGTGGAGGCCGTGCTCGCCAGGCACGAAGGAGCACCGCTCACCGCCGGCACGGCATGACAAACGGCGCGGCACAGACAAACGGCACAGACAAACGGCACAGACAAACGGCCCGACTCAGACAAGGAGAACGTCGATGACGACGACACCGGCCCCCGAGCCCGGCACCATCATCATCTTCTCGGACATCTGGTGCTCTTTCGCGCACATCGCGGTATACCGGCTCCACAAGACCCGAGAACGGCTGGGCCTGACCGGCCGGGTCCGGTTCGACCACCGCGCCTTCCCCCTGGAACTGCTCAACGACGCGCCGAGCCCCCGGCCGGGGACCGACAGCGAGGTGGGCCGGATGGCCGCCCTGGAACCCGACGCGGGGTGGCAGCTGTGGCAGGCGAAGGACTGGCTGTACCCGTCCACGACGCTGCCCGCGCTGGAGGCCGTCCAGGCGGCCAAGGAGCAGGGATTCACCGCGTCCGAGCAGCTCGACCTGGCGCTGCGGAGGGCTTTCTGGGCCGAGTCGCGGTGTATCAGCCACCGCAAGGTCATCCTGGACGCCGCCGCGTCCACCGGCGCGGTGGACGTGGACGCCCTGGCGGCCGCCCTCGACGATGGGCGGGCCCGCCGGGCGCTGTCCATGCAGGCCGCCGTCGCGGCGACCGACCGGGTGAACTGCAGCCCGCACCTGTTCCTTCCGGACGGCACCGACCATGCCAACCCCGGAATCGCGGTCGGCTGGGCCGGCCCGTACGGCATCGGCTGGCCCGTCGTCTCCTCCGACGACCCGAGCGTGTTCGAGGACATCCTCAAGCGCGCCGCCGCCTGACCGAAGCCCCTCCCGGACGGGCGTTGCGCCAGCTGGGGCGTGGTAGTGCCGGGCAATTGCAGGTGCCGTCGCCCTTTTTGGGATAGCTACCCGCGCTATTGGCCCTTTTTCTCGAGGGCGACCTGCTGCTCCAACTATTCGTTTCTCATGGTTGCTCTGAGTGATAAGGCGGTGAGAGAATTCATACAGAATTTCGAATCCATTGAGGGGGTGTGATGAATCTGTTCGACTGTGATTCTGACCGCCCTCGTCGTTCGAATAAAGCCGATGGCGACTGGCGGGATCAGCTGATCGCCGATTCTCCTTTGTGGTCGTCGGAAGGTTCGCTGGCCCGTGACGAATGCCCCGTCGGGCATCTCCCGAGCGACACCCCTGAGAGGCCGCGTTCCGAGAGTCCGCGTTCCGAGAGTCCGCGTTCCGAGAGTCCGCGTGACGGTTCAGGCCATGCCGGTGCGGGCGTTGGCGGTTCAGTCGATGGTGGTCCGACCAATGCGCAAGGCGACGCGGCCACGGTCGGCTCTGCCGCGAGTAGCGGCGCTGACGGCACCGGCGCTGCCAGGGCTGGCGCGGCGGATGCCGCCGGTGCTGTCGGCGACGCTGCCGGGGGCGCTGGTGCCTGCGGCAGTGGTCGTGGTGGTCGCGGCGCGGATGGTGCCGGTCCTGCCGGCGATGATGCCGAGGCCGGCTTGGGTGATGCGGGTGCCGGTCGCGGGAACGCCGGTCGCGGCAGGGTCCAGTCGTCGTGGGTGTTGGTGGCCTCGTTGCGGGAGTCGGCGCAGGCGTTGGCGCTGACGCCGGTGCCCGAAGATGCGGACATCTGCCTGGCCGAGGCTGAGGAGTTGCTGTTCGCGCGGGATCGGATCACGTGCGCGCTGGCCGGGCGCGTCGGGCGGGTGGACCGGGCGGGGCAGGTCAAGCAGCATGGGCATGCCTCCACCCGTAGCTGGTTACGCACCGTGGGTGGGATGAGTGCTGCGGGGGCGGGCCGGTTGTTGACCGTGGCGGTGGAGCTGGCCCGGTTGCCGCGGGTGCGGGAGGCGTTCGAGGCCGGGGCTTTGGCCGCGGGAGTGGTGGAGGCCATCTGCGCCGCCGTCGCCGGCCTGAGTGATGAGCAGGTGGGGCTGGCGGAGCCGATCCTGCTGGAGTTGGCGGGTAAGGCAGGCGCGGCGGAGGTGGCCAAAGCGGGCCGGTATCTGCGAGCGGTGCTCGACCCCGACGGGCAGGAACGCGATGAGCAGGCCGATTATGCGCGGCGGTTTTTGACGGTCCGCACCGGCAAAGGTGGTGGGCTGGAGGGGGAGTTCTATCTGCCTCGTGAGGCCGCCGCCCGGCTGCGGGCGTTGCTGGACGCCTATGCCAGGCCGCGGGTCGAGGGCGATGATCGGCCGCTGCGGGTGCGGCAGGCGGATGCGTTGATCGCGTTGCTGGAGCAGAAAATCGCTGCCGAGCTTCTGGTCCTGGTCAACGCCGAATCCCTCCCCGCCGACCCGGTCAACGACACCATTGACGACACCGAGGTCCCCGGGGACCGCTGGGAGACCGGCGACGTCGAAGACGCCGGGGATGCCGAGAACCCCCGGGACACCGACCAGCACACCGAGAACGCCCAGCACATCGAGAACGCCCAGCACATCGAGGGCGGCCGGGCCACCGGCGACGTCGAGGACGCCGGGGATGCCGAAGACGCCCAAGATAGCCGCGACCTCGGGGAAGGCCGGGACGGGCCGGGCACCGGTGCCCCACCCGACTGCAGGCCCGGCGACGCCAAAGGGACGGACCAAGCCGTCGGCGCCGGTGCCGCGGGCCTCGTCGACACGCCCGGAGACGCTGCCCCGGGTGCGGACCACGGTTGCATTGACCACGGTTGCATTGACCACGGTTGCATTGACCACGGTTGCGTTGACCACGGTTGTGCCGACCACGGCCACGAGCGCCGGGGGCACGGCGAGAGCGCGTGCGGGTGCGGCGGTGGAGCGCAGCGGTCGCCGGGCGCGTCGCCGAGGACACCACTCGAAACAGCGGGAGGAGCGCCGGAGACGCCGGGCGCGCTCAGCCCAGGGCAAGAGACAGACCCGAATGCGGGGCCGGATGCGGGGCCGGATGCGGGGCCGGAGCCGGGAGCAGACCCGGAAGCAGACCCGGAAGCGCAGTCGGGGGCGCCACCGGGGACAGGCTCTGGAGCAGGGCCGGGGGCCTTGTTCGGGGCCGCGCCGGGGACGGTGCCGGGGTTGCCGATGCTGGGGTTGCCGGCGCCGGGGTTGCTGCTGGCCACCGGGCAGGTGCTGCCGGTCTCCGGCGTGCACCGCCTGGCCCGCACCAGCAGCCTGGTGCGGCTGGTGATGGACGCCGACGGGCAGGTGCTCGACATGGGCCGCAAAGTCCGCCTGGCCACCCCCGCCCAACGACGGGCGATCTTCGCCCGCTACGCCACCTGCTGGATCGACGGCTGCCCACTGCCCGCCACGATGTGCCAGATCGACCACGCCGACAACTGGAGCACCGGCGGCCTGACCGACCTGAAACTGCTCGGCCCCGCCTGCCAGTTCCACAACCGCGACCGCTACCAGCACCCCGAGCGCTACACCCGCCACACTGTCGGCAAGGACCGCTGGGCCTTCACCTACCACAACCCCGTCAGAACCCGCAGGCTGCGGATTTAGGGCGCTGTCCGCAAACGATCAGACGGTCAACCGCCACCGACAATCCATACCTGACGCCTTACGCATGTCATCGCAGCCGTGGACGGGGTGGCACGCCGGGCGCGGGGGCATGCCGGACGCCGCGGCTGTATACAGGTCCACGTGAAGTTGGACGAGCTCGATCGCGCCATCATCCGGGCCCTCGTCGAGGACGCCCGAGCGACGTACGCCGAGATAGGCGCTCAAGTGGGGCTGTCGGCTCCGGCCGTGAAGAGGCGGGTCGACCGGCTCATCGCCAGCGGCGCGATCACCGGCTTCAGCGCCCGGGTGGAGCCGTCGGCCCTCGGCTGGACCACCGAGGCGTACGTCGAACTGTACTGCCGCGGCAAGACCTCCCCGGCGGAGATCGGCATGGCCGTGTCCCGGCACCCGGAGGTCGTCTCGGCCTGCACGGTCACCGGCGAGGCCGACGCGCTGCTGCACATCCGCGCGACCGACGTGCGGCACGTCGAGCGGGTGATCGAACGCCTGGCGGCAGAGCCGTTCGTGGTCCGCACCAAGAGCTCGATCGTGCTGTCGCGGCTGATTAACGGATCGCTGCAAAACGGGTGAAGGACGCAACCGATCCACACGTGATCGCAACGCGGGCGCATTGGATTGTCGCCCTCCGATTCCTACGCTGAAGTCCCGTTCACCCGGTTTCCCGCTTGGAGTCGACGATGACACTCGCGCCAGCCACCGAGACCACGGACAGTGGTCGTACGGGCACGGCCCGGCATTTCCTGATGTGCCGGCCCGAGTTCTTCACGGTCTCGTATTCCATCAACCCGTGGATGCATCCCGAGAAGGGCGCCGACACGGCCAGGGCGTTGCGGCAGTGGGACAGCCTCCGGCAGGCGTACGAGGGGCTCGGCCACCGCGTCAGCCTGATCGACCCGATCGAGGGCCTGCCGGACATGGTGTTCGCCGCGAACGGCGCGCTCGTCGTGGACGGACGGGTCTACGGGGCCAGGTTCGCCCACCCGGAACGCGCCGCCGAGGGCCCCGCCTACCTGCGGTGGTTCGTCGAACGGGGATACGAGACACTGGAGGCGTCCTTCACCAACGAGGGCGAGGGCGACTACCTCACGCTCGACGAGATGATCCTGGCCGGGACGGGCTTCCGCACCGACGTGGCGGCGCACATGGAGGCCCAGGAGTTCCTCGGCCGCCCGGTCGTCACGCTGCGCCTGGTCGACCCGAGGTACTACCACCTCGACACCGCTCTGTTTCCGCTGGACGGCCACAACGTGGCGTACTATCCGGAGGCGTTCAGCGAGGGCAGCAGGAAGGTGCTGCGGCGGCTGTTCCCCGACGCCGTGATCGCCACGTCCGCGGACGCGGAGGTGCTGGGCCTCAACGCGGTGAGCGACGGCCGCAACGTCGTCGTCAACGCCGAGGCGACCGGGCTGATCCTGGAACTCAAGCGCCGTGGCTTCGAGGTCGTCCCGGTGGACCTCGGCGAGCTGCGCAAGGCCGGCGGCGGGCCCAAGTGCTGCACCCTCGAGATCCGGCCGAACAGGGAGATTCGATGAACAGCGAGGAACTGATCCGGCTCAGCGAGAGCCACAGCGCGCACAACTACCACCCGCTGCCCGTCGTGATCAGCTCGGCCGAGGGCGCCTGGGTCACCGACGTGGAGGGCAAGCGGTATCTCGACTGCCTGGCCGGCTACTCCTCGCTGAACTTCGGCCACGGCAACCCCGCGATCCTCGCGGCGGCCCGCGAGCAGCTCGACCGGCTGACGCTGACCAGCCGGGCGTTCTACCACGACCGGTTCGCCGCGTTCGTGACCGGCCTTTCCGAGCTGTGCGGCAAGGACATGGTCCTGCCGATGAACACCGGCGCGGAGGCTGTCGAGACCGCCGTCAAGGTCGCCCGCAAGTGGGGCTACGAGGTCAAGGGCGTCGCCCCCGACCAGGCCAACATCGTCGTGATGGAGGACAACTTCCACGGCCGCACCACGACCATCGTGGGCTTCTCCACCGACCCGGAGTCCCGGGACGGCTTCGGCCCCTTCTCCCCCGGCTTCCGGATCGTCAAGTACGGCTCCGCCGAGGCGGTCAGGGAGGCGATCGACGAGAACACGGTGGCCGTGCTGCTCGAACCGATCCAGGGCGAGGCCGGCGTGCTGGTCCCGCCGGACGGCTACCTGGCCGCGGTCCGGGAGATCTGCACCGACAACAACGTGCTGTTCGTGGCCGACGAGATCCAGTCGGGCCTCGGCCGCACCGGCGACACGTTCGCCTGCGACCACGAGCGCGTCGTCCCCGACCTGTACGTGCTGGGCAAGGCCCTCGGCGGCGGCGTGGTCCCGGTCTCCGCGGTCGTCGCGAACACCGACGTCATGGGCGTGATCGGGCCCGGCCAGCACGGTTCCACCTTCGGCGGCAACCCGCTGGCGTGCGCCGTCGGCGACGCGGTGATCGGGCTGCTGCGGACCGGCGACTACCAGGCCAGGGCCCGCGAGCTCGGCGCGTTCCTGCACGCGCGCCTGGCGGACCTCGGCCGCCAGGAACACGGCGTGGTGGCGGTGCGCGGGCGCGGGCTGTGGGCGGGCATCGACATCGACCCCTCGCTCGGCACCGGACGGCAGATCAGCGAGGCGCTCATGCGCCGCGGCGTGCTCGTCAAGGACACGCACGGCTCGACGATCCGCCTCGCGCCACCCCTCGTCGTCTCCCGGGACGACCTGGCCTGGGCGCTGGACCAGCTCAGCGCGGTGCTGCGGGAGGCTCGGGCCTGATCCGCACCGTGTCCTGATCGCCGGTGTCGGTGAACCACGTCACCGTGGCCTCTCCGGGCGCCAGGTCGATGGCGGTCATCATGTTGGGGAACCAGGGTCCCTTGCTGATCCGCCACCGCAACGGCGCCCGGGGAATGCCCCCGGCCCTCGCCAGCACCCCGCCGAGCACACCCGCGAGCCCGAACGACGCCACGATGTTGGCGAAGCGCAGCGTGCGGCTCAGCGGGTTGCGGATCGGCGAGCAGACGATCTGGTGGACGCGCCCCCCGCCCCGGCGCCGTACGGACGCCATGTAGGAGTAGTGGACGTCGCCCGACAGCAGCAGGACGGTCGCGGGCGGCCTGCCCCGGCCGCCCGAGGCGACCTCCAGCACCACCCGCGCGAGCTCCTCGAACGACCGGCGGAAGGCCCCCCAGTGCTCCAGGTCGAGAAACTGCCGCACCCGCTCGCCCCACCGCGCCGCCCGGCGGCCCCAGCTGCCGTCGCAGACCGCCTCGTTCCAGCTCTCCACGTGGTGGATCCCGGCGGGCAGCAGGATCGGCAGCGAGGACCCGACGAGCAGGTGGTCGAAGTCGCCGGTGGCGTGCTTGTCGAACCAGTCCCACTCGCCCGGGTCGAGCATCCGCCGGCGTCCCGGCTCCAGCACCCGGGCGCTGCGGCTGTCCAGCACGATCAGCCGGGTGCCGCCCAGGTCCCTGTGGTAGCTCCAGCGCACCGAGCCGGGCTCCTTGTCGGCCCGCCGGGCGAAGGCGTCGAGCGCCTCGTCGCCGCCGCCCGCCCGCAGCGCGGCCAGCACGGGATCGGCCGCCCGCTCGGCCGGGGGCAGATTCCCCAGGTGCTGGTAGATGTAGTACGAGCCGAGCGCGGAGACGATGCGCCGCCCCCACCAGGGCACCTCGGCCATCTGCCCGCGCCAGACGTCCGAGGTGTTCCAGTCGTCCCTGACGTCGTGGTCATCGAAGATCATCAGGGTGGGGACCGTGGCCATCAGCCAGCGGACCGGAGGGTCGGACCACGCCTGCCGGTACAGCTCGGCGTACTCCTCGAAGTCGACGACCTCCTCGGGTCCTTCGTCCCTGCGCCCGGCGATGAACTCCTTCATGTCCGGGGTGAGCTCGTCGGCGTACACCTGGTCGCCCAGCAGCAGGATCAGGTCGGGCCGCTCGTCCGGCGACTCCATCAGGCGCAGGCCGTACGCCCGCAGGACGTCCGGGCCGTGCGTGCGCACGTACGGCTCCTCGTGCGGGACGCTGGTGCGGCAGGAGCCGAAGATCAGCCGGTCGAGGCGGGTCAGCGGGCGGATCACGCTGGGCGGCAGGCCCTCCTCAGGCCACACCCGCCGGTCGTCGAGCTCCACCTCGTAGGCCACCGGGCCCTCGATGCCGACGTCGAGCAGGGCGTAGTGGTGGCCGTGCACCGTGAAGGTGCGCTCCTCGGTGCAGGCGTCGCCGGCGCGCACGCGGACCGTGCAGGGCTCGGAGGTCTCCACCCAGACGGTCGCGGCGGCCGCGTCCACGTGACGCAGCAGCGGGCCCAGCACAAGTTCCGGCACGCCCCATGTCTACTTGCAAACCCTGTCTACCGCAAAAGGATGGCAAAGCAGGACTTGGGGCTCATCCATCCGTCCGCGTGCACTACCTATGCGCCGGAACGGCGAAAACCCGCCCGGCGATCTCCGTATTGGCCTATATCGCGATCACCCGGTGCACGGTTTGATCCAGATGTCGCTCCTCCCGGTCCGCCTTCGCAGCCGTCAACGACGACGGCACGCGAGGTCCGGGGGACGGCCACTATTCCGACAGGAGTACAACAGAACATGACCATCACGGACTTCCCGACAACGGCGTCGGGGGTTCGGTCTCCGATCCCCGATCCCCGATTCACCAACGCCGGTCAGCCCACGCCCGGTGAGCGTGCCCTCGCCGCCGCCCGCTTCCAGCTCGCCGAGGCGTCCCGCTTCCTCGGCCTCGACGACGGCATGCACCACATGCTCGCCACGCCCCGCCGCTCGCTGACGGTCTCGGTGCCCGTACGGCGCGAGGACGGCCGCCTGGAGGTGGTGCAGGGCCACCGCGTGCAGCACAACCTGTCGCGCGGCCCGGCCAAGGGCGGCATCCGCTTCCACCCCGCCACCGACCTCGCCGAGGTCACCGCCCTCGCCATGTGGATGACGTGGAAGTGCGCCCTCGTCGGCATCCCGTACGGCGGGGCCAAGGGCGGCGTCGCGGTCGACCCGGCCACGCTGACCACCCGCGAGCTGGAACGCGTCACCCGGCGCTACGTCAACGAGATCCTGCCGCTCATCGGCCCGGAGAAGGACATCCCCGCGCCCGACGTGGGCACCGACGAGCAGACCATGGCCTGGATCATGGACACCTACAGCGCGAACGCGGGCTACTCCGTCCCGGGCGTGGTGACCGGCAAGCCCACGGCCCTCGGCGGCTCGCTGGGCCGCGCGGGCGCGACCTCGCGCGGGGTGCAGATCGCCGCGCTGCAGGCGCTGGCCCAGACGAGCGGGGCGCGATCCCCCGAGGGCACGACCGTGGCGGTGCAGGGCTTCGGCAAGGTGGGCGCGCTCGCCGCGCAGTATCTCGCCGACGCCGGCTGCCGTGTCGTGGCCGTCTCCGACGCGGGCGGCGCGGTCGTCCGGTCCTCCGGCCTCGACGTCGCCGCACTGCGCGCCCACGCGGCCGAGACCGGGACGGTCCACGGTTACCGCGACGCCGACCCGCTCTCCCGCGAGGAGCTGCTGGAGCTCGACGTGGACGTGCTGGTGCCGGCCGCGCTCGAAGGCGTGATCACCGCGGACAACGCGCCGCGCGTGCGGGCCCGCCTGGTCGTGGAGGGCGCCAACGGGCCCACCACGCCCGAGGCCGACCTGATCCTGGCCGGCAACGGGGTCACGGTGGTCCCCGACATCCTGGCCAACGCCGGCGGGGTGATCGTGTCCTACCTGGAGTGGGTGCAGAACACCCAGGCGTACTCCTGGAGCGCCGGAGAGGTCGAGGTGAAGCTCCGCGACCTTATGGAGAACGCCTACCGGGCGGTCGCGGACCTGGCCGAGGAGCGTGACCTCACGCTCCGCCAGGCCGCCCACGCGATCGGGGTGGGGCGGGTGGCCGAGGCCCACCGGATGCGGGGCCTCTACCCCTGACGCCCCCGAGGCGCTTCGAAGACGGCGACGATGACCGCCTCCCGGGAATATGCGGCTTCCGGGAGGCGGTCAGGCCGGCCCCGCGGGTCAGCTCTTCTTGGGTGAACCCTGGCAGCGGACGGGATACAGGGCCTCGACGAACGGGTTTCCGTAACCGAGCGCCTCGAGGCGGACGACTCCGCTGTACCTCGGCTCCCGGGTCCAGTGGGCGGCCTGCACCTTCGCGTATCCGCTGGGCGGCACCGTGCCGGTGTAGTAGGACCCGGGCACCCCGTCGATGACCCATCGCCAGGTGAGCTGGGCTCCCCCGGGAGCGCGGAAGGTGCCGTGAGCGGTCACGTAGGGCGCCTCGAGGCAGTCACCGTAGTAGGCCATCGGGGTGAACCCGACGATGCCCACGCCGCCGGACGGGACGTCCACCTGCTGGCAGGTGATGCTGTAGGGCGCTTCCCTGAAGGGCATGTTCTCGTTCAGCACCTCGATGCGTACGGTGCCGGTGACGCTGGTCGTGGTGTTGTTGCTGTACCAGAGATCTCCGATCGTCTGCCTCAGGCCGGCCCTGATCTGCTGGGTCCTGGTGACTCCCGGCTTGCCGTCGACGACCAGGCGGTAGCTGACGGTGGTGTCGCGGTCCGTCATGACCAGCGCGTCCGCCCTGAAGCCCCCCACGGGCGGGCACTGGCCCTGGTGGACGGGCGCCAGGATGTACGGCATGGTCAGCTGGGCGACCGCCGTGGCGGCCGCGGCGGGAGTCGCGGTCAGAAGGCCGCCGAGCAGTAGGGCGGCCAGCAGGATTCTCCTCATGCGGGCATGATCGGCGCGGCTTCTGACAAGCCTCTTGGATCTGGCTTGGAACCCCCGGCGCCGGACCGCTGAGGCGGTGGTGAGGGCTGGTCCCCCGCTTCGGATCAGCGGCACGAGGTGGTCGCGGCGCCCGTCGCGGCTCTCACGACCTCCTCGCACAGCTCGTGGGTCAGCAGGGCGTCGTCGGCCGTGAGGATCCGCCCCTCCCGGACCGCGGCGAGGAACTCTCCGACGATCTGCTCGATGCCGCGCTGGCGGGTCGCCGGGACCCAGTCCCCCCGCCTCGTGACGGTCTCGCCGCCGGCGAAGTCGACCACGTCGCCGAGGTTGACGACGCGCCGCTTCCCGCCGTCGCCCATGACCTCGCACGTCTCCTCGGCGGCGCCGCTGGTGCGGCTCATCACGCCGACGGCGGTGAACCCGTCGCCGCCCAGCGTCAGCACCACGTGTTCGAGCAGGCCGTCGCGCACCCTGGTCCTGACCGCAGTGCCGGTGATCGGCCCCGGGGCGAGGAAGCGCAGCGTGTCGGCCACGTGGACGAAGTCGTCGAAGATCACGGTCCGCGGGTCGCCGGGCAGGTCACGCCGGTTCTTCTGCATCACGACCACGTCGCGCGGCAGGTCGCGCAGGGCCGCGTACGCCGGGGCGTGCCTGCGGTTGAACCCGACCATCAGCGACCTGTCCCGCTCCCGTGCCAGCCGTACGAGCCCGGCGGAGGCGGCGGCGTCGTAGGCGAGGGGCTTGTCCACGTAGACGTGCACGCCCGCCTCCAGCAGCGCGGTCACGATGGGGACGTGGGCGGCGGTGGCCGCGTGCACGAAGGCCGCGTCGATCCCGGCCTCGACGAGGCCGTCCAGGGAGGTGAAGCGCGCGCCGATCCGGTACGCGTCGCCGAGCCGGTCGAGAGCCGCCCGGTCGCGGGTGCACAGCAGCGGCTCGATGCCCGGCGTCGCCGCCAGCACCGGCAGGTACGCCTTCTCCGCGATGTCTCCCAGGCCGACGATCCCGACTCTCATGCCGGGGAGACTACCGCCGCCCTTCCGGCGCCTCTCAGCGCCCCCGCCACCATGCCGCCGTCCGCTTCGCCCCGTCCTCGACCGGCGTCGGCGCGAACCCGAGGACCTCCTGGGAGGTGGAGGAGTCGAGCACGTACGGCCGGTCGAACTGGTAGCGGGTCTCCCCCAGCTCGCGCAGGAACGGCGATACGAGGCCCCCCGCCTTCAGCATCCACGCCGGCAGCCGCCGCAGGCGCGGCGCCGGGACGCCCCCGGCCTCACACACCATCTCGGCGAACCGCCGCATCGTGAAGGGCGGCGCGGTCGGGACGTGCCAGGGCCGGCCCCACGCGCGCTCCTCCTCGGCGGCCGCCGCCAGCGCCCGCACGACATCGGGCAGATATGTCCAGCTGTGCGGGATGTCGGGGTCACTCACGACGGTGGCGGGCTTGCCCGCGAGCAGGGGCTCCAGGAGCCGGGGCCCCAGGTATGACTGGTCGGACGACCGCGGCCCGTAGTAGTCCGAGCCGCGCACCTCCGTGACCCGCACCCGGCCGGCCTCGTGGGCCGCCCGCATCTCCTCCCACATCCGCGCCCGGACCATGCCCTTGGTGCCCGTCGCGGCGAGCGGCAGGTCCTCGGTCATCGGCCCTTCCACCGGCCCGTACCCGTACAGGTTGCCCAGCGTGACCAGGACGGCCCCGGACGACTCGGCGGCGGCCAGCAGCGAGGCCGCGATCGGCGGCCAGTCCAGGGGCCACCGGTGATAGCGCGGGTTGGCGCAGTTGTACAGCGCGTCGGCCCCCTCGGTGAGCCGCCGCATCACTCCGGCGTCGGCCGCGTCCGCCGCGACCGGCGATATCCCCGGACGCTTCGGGCCCGAGCCCGAACGGGTGACGAGGGTCACCTCGTGCCCGCGCTCCGCCAGCGTCTCGGCGAGCCCGCCGCCGACCTGTCCCGCTCCGACGATCACATGCCTGCCCATCGCTTCTCCTTCAGACCTGATCCGTCAGCAGCCGCAGCACGCCGTCCACGACGTACACGACCGCGAACACGACACCCGCCGTGACGAGGCCGGAGGCCGCCAGCGCGGCCGCCCCCGCCCCGAACCACACAACCTCGAAGGCGGCCCGGGCGAGACCGTGCAACTGGTGCGGCGCCTTGCCACCCGCCATGAACAACCCCCAAAGCGTGGCGAACACCGCCGGCCCACCGAGGCCCAGAAGGATCTTGACCAGCACGTTCGCCTCCAGGGTGAACCCCCAGTAGGCCAGCGAGATCAGCACGCCCAGCTCCAGGAAGAACATCACTGCGGGGATCACGCCCTTGGCCACGGTGAGCATCGGCACTCCTTGCGTTCATTGCTCTGTTTCGAGAGCAATGCTCTCTTATTGGAGGGACTTCGTCAAGAGCGCTGCTCTCTAATCGCTCAGGTGCTCTGTTAGCCTGGCCGCATGAATGCGAGCCGTACCGCGCGGGAGCGGGTGAGAGCGGAGCTGATCAGGGAGATCACGGACATCGCCCGGCGACAGCTGGCGACCGAAGGGGCCGCGGGCCTGTCCCTGCGGGCGGTGGCCCGGGAGATGGGGATGGTCTCGTCGGCGATCTACCGCTACTTCCCCAGCCGCGACGACCTGCTGACCGCGCTGATCATCGACGGGTACAACGCGATCGGGGAGGCCGTCGAGCGCGCCGACGGCTCTTGCGCCCGCGACGACTTCACCGGGCGCTGGCATGCCGTCTGCCGGGCCGTACGCGAGTGGGCCCTGGCCCATCCGCACGAGTACGCCCTGCTGTACGGCTCACCCGTGCCGGGCTACCGGGCGCCGGACGACACCATCGCGCCGGCGGTGCGGGACACGGCCGTGTTCGGGCGGATCGTCGCCGACGCCCACCGCGCGGGCAAGCTCGTCCCTCCCCCGATCTGCCCGCCGCCGCCCGCGATCCTGGCCGAGGACGCCGAGGTCGTACGGTCGCTGATACCGGACGCGCCGGACGACGTGATCACGCGGGCGATCGTCGCGTGGACGGGCCTTTTCGGGATGGTCAGCTTCGAACTCTTCGGCCAGTTCAACAACACGATCACCCACCGGGCCGAGCTGTTCGAGCACAACATGACCTGCCTGGCCCGCCTCGTCGGCCTGCCCGAGTAGGAGCACGACTCGGCTTCGCCCGAGCAGCCCGCGCCGATCCGGGTTCTGCCGGGGCCTGGCTTGCTTCGATCAGGGCTGGCGGGCGCCGAGGCGTCCTTCCAGCAGGAGGAGCAGCTCGCCGAGCAGGTCTCCCAGCTCCCGCCGCCGGTCGGCGCCCATCGCCGCCAGGAGATCGCCCTCGTAACGCAGCTGCCGCGGCAGGAGCCGGTCGGTGAGCGCACGGCCCTCGTCGGTGAGCGCGAGGTGGGAGACCCGCCGGTCGCGCTCGTCGGGGCGGCGGCTCACCAGCCCGCGCTCCTCCAGGACCCGCAGCCGCTTGGTGACGGCCGCCCCCGAGGCGAAGGTCTCCCTGGCGATCTGACTCGGCGTGAGCTCCCGGTCGAGCCGGCGCAGGGCTGCGAGGACGTCGAACTCCGGCCGGGTGAGCCCGTACTCCCCGAGGGGCGCGTCGCCGGCCTGCTGGAGCAGCAGGACACACCGGGTGAGGCGGCCGATCACGGCGATCGGCGCGGTGTCCAGCTCGGGGTGGACACGCCGCCACTGACGCATCACCTGCGCGACGACGTCCTCTGCGACGCTCTCGGGCGCCTCCTCGGCGATGTCCTCCACGCCCCGATTCCTCAGCCCTGGGTCCGTTCGCAGCCGACTCTATCCCGAGCCGCCGCGGCCATCCTCGCCAGCAGGCGATGCCCCTCGTGCTCGGCCCGGGCGACCTGCTCCTCCGGCAGCGCGCGCTGCCACCACTCGCCGGCCGCGACGTCGGAGGCGCGGCGCAGCTCCACCAGGGCGTCCACGAGCATGCCGCGGACCCGCGCGGTCTCTCCCGGCTCACCGGTGCCCAGAGCCAGCAGACGCCGGGCGGCCGCCTGGGCATCGGCCACACGCCGCAGCGCCGCGTCGATCCGCCCGGCGCTGCGGCGGTTGGTCACCAGCAGGCAGCCGAGCAGGCCCGCCGCGACGCCCACGGCCGTGTCCAGCCAGCGGTCGCTGACCAGCCGCCACGCGGGCTGATAGCCGGGCAGCTCGGTGAGCAGGAGAGCCATCGGCGTCACGCACACCGTGCCCAGCCAGTAGTTGCGGGTCATCAGCGCCTCGGTGCAGAACTGCAGGGCCAGCGTGAGCAGGACCAGGGCGAGCGCGCCCGTACGGCCGACCGGCAGGAGCGCCGTGAAGACGAGCAGGCCGACCACGCTGCCGAGAGCCCGCTGCAGGGCCCGTTGCCACGACAGCGTGGCGTTGGCCTGGAAGACGGACGCGGCCGTGACCACCGCCCAGTAGGGGTGGCCGACTCCCGCCGCCAGCGAGACCAGCCCGGCGAGGGCGGATCCGACGGCGACGCGTACGCCGATCGGGAACAGCGGGGAGGCGGGGTGGAACATGCTCAGCAGGCCGGGCCCGCCCGGCGCCGCCCGTTCCAGCGCGATGCCCGCGAGCCCGGCGGCCTCCGTCTCACCGAGACTCACCTCGGGCACCGGCCGGTTGCGGCGCACGTCGGCCGCCCAGCTCGCGAAGCGACCCGCCTCGTCGCGGGACACGGCCGGGAGGGACGCCTCCACCCGGGCCAGGAGGCGTTCGAGCGCGTGCCTGCCCGGCCCCTCGGGCGACGGGAGCAGCGTGTGCCATGCCGCGTTCACCGCCGCCGCCGCGTCGTGCCGGGCGCGGGCGACCCCCGTCCCCTCCGCGTGGGCGAGCCGTACGGCGGCCTCCAGGGCGCGGGCCACCGCCGTGCGCTGCGGCCCTTCGGGCCGTACGAGCGCGGGAGCCATGCAGACCAGCCAGGCCAGCGCCGCGGCGGCCGCGACGAGCGCGAGGTGGAGGGGGATCTCGCCGAGCCGCTGCGGCAGGAAGGCGCAGGTCGCGCTCATGAACGTGAAGATCAGATTGCCCGGCGGGCCGATCCGGGCGGCGTCGCACGCCACCTTGTGCGCGGCGGCCAGCAGCGCCGCCACGCCGACCAGGACGGGCGCCGACCGGGTGAGCCCGGCCGCGGTGAGCGCGACGCCCACGCTGGCGACCATGCCCGCCGTCACGCCGAGCAGGGTTCGGGCCCGCACCCGGTACGGCAGGCCGTGCGCGTAGAGGGCGCACATGGCTCCGGCGGAGGTGTAGACGGCCAGGTCCAGGCGGTCCAGCAGGAGCAGGACCGTGTCCGGCACGGCGAGTGCGATCACCGCGCTGAGCGCGTGCTTGTGCCAGACGTCGCCCAGCCCGCCGATCCGGAACACTCCCCGCAACGGCAGCCGCCCTCGCATCGCCGGCCTCATGATCCCCCGTTCTTTCGC
The DNA here is from genome assembly GCF_040644635.1 of Microbispora sp. NPDC046933. Classification (NCBI taxonomy): domain Bacteria; kingdom Bacillati; phylum Actinomycetota; class Actinomycetes; order Streptosporangiales; family Streptosporangiaceae; genus Microbispora; species Microbispora sp. NPDC046933. Next base: position 63,543 of record NZ_JBEYWW010000004.1, read on the forward strand.
AAGTGTTTTACTCGTGAAAGATACCAGCCCGCGAACGACTCGACCCCGCCGCCACGGGGGTCTACCTGCGCCTTATTCGAGCCCAGCCCCGGCCTCCCGCTCATGACTTCAGCTTGAGCCTCTTCCTCGACGCCCCCGGGAACACGACGACCAGGTGCTGCTCCTCTCCCGCATCGTCGACCCGCACATAGACACGGAGCCGGTAGCGGCCCTTCCCCGCGATCGCCAGGTTCGGCATCGGGGCACCCGCGCCCACGTCTCCGCCCTCGCCCATCTCCGGCACGGTGAGCTTGCCGCTGCGGCTGACGATCGGCACCTCGTTGACCTGCTCCCACCCGGCCGTCCGCGGTGGCGGCGGGGTGCGGAAGGCCTTCACAGTGAGGCACAGATCAGAGACGTCTTCGACATGCCCGATGAGCACCGCGCTGCCGGCCACCCCCAAGAGGGTGCTGTCGTCGTCGAGCTTGTCCATCGCCTGCTCCTCCATCTCGCCGGCCGCGTCGTCTTCGGGGTCGTGGACCAGATAGCCGGGATCGCCGTCCACGAACAGGAAGTATTTGGCCGTCGCCTGGACGACACCCTTCGTCCGGGGCCACGGGTCGCGGCACTTCGCGTTCTCCTCGGCGATGTAGGCGGCGTTCGCCGCCTGCGCCTCCTTGGTCGACCGCAGCAGCTCGGGACGGGTCGCGCCGACGATCTCCGGGCAGACGTAGACGAGGTCCCACGGGTCCGCGCCCCAGGCGGACCGCGCGCTCCCGGCCCTCGTCAGAATCGCCTCCTGCTCGTCGCGGTCCTTCGCACGGCACAGCGCCCGCCCGTACGCGAGGATCTGCTGGTCCGACAGGCTGTCGGGGAACATGGGCGGGACTCCGCCATCTGTGCTCCGCGCCCGGCACAGGAACGCGGCGTCGCGTTCCGCGGGTTTCAGGTCGCCGAAGCTGGGCCGGTCATAACAGTCCATCGACCAGCCGGTGTAGGTGAGGTGCGGGGTCTGCTCCGGGTGGATCAGCGCGATGATCGGCAGTACGGCCACGGCCGCCACCGCGACGCGGATCACGCGCCGCCGGGCGGGCGGAAGGTCCGCCGGGCGGCCCTCGGCGGGCAGTTCACGGGCGGTCGCCGCGATCCACACGACGCTGACGAGTTCCACCGCGTCCATCATGACCAGCACCGCCAGATGGCCGCTGGAGATCCTGCTGAAGAGAACGTTGAGCGGGATCACCAGCGCGTAGACGCCCACCGACAACCACCCGGCGGCCTGCGTGCCGCGGCTCCACCGGCCGTCGCGCCACTGCCCGACGACCGTGATGGCGGTCGCCGCCACTCCGCCCAGTATCAAGCCCAGTTCGACGACGCCGCCCGACCCAAGCTCTGGCAGGTCGAGTGCGTCGAGCAGTTCGTCGGCCGCCCCGGCCAGCTCGACCGCGAACATCGCTCCGGCCGCCGCACGCAGCACGCGGGACCGCCAGCGGATGACGAGCAGGAAGAGGACGTCGATCGCGGTCCACAGCACGAGCTGGAATGCCGCGTCGACCGCGTCGGGGAGCAGCGCGATCGGATACCACAGCACGAGGCCGTACGCCACTGCCAGATACAGCAGTCGGCGCAGCGCCTTCTCCCGGCGGTCCAGCGGTCCCGGCGCGGGGGCACGCAGGATCAGCCACAGGAGCGCGGCCTTCACCGGAGCGGCCACGAGCAGCGCCACAGTCGTCGGGGTGTCGAATTCGCCTCGTACGTAGAACTCCACATAGGCCGGCGGCGACCATTCGACGGCCACCCAGAGCCAGGCGTCACCCAGCACCAGGCCCGCGACCGCCACCGCAAGGACCAGACCTACTAATCCAATCCTGATAATCCGCCAGGAACTATCCGAAGGCACGGGACGCGATCTTAGTGCGGCACCGCCGTACAGGCCCCGTGTGGTTGATCAGCCGCGAGCGCCCGCCGGGGTGGGGGTCGGCTTTTGCGTGATCCATTGTGCCCGTGGCTGTGGATCGTGGCGGGCCACATCAATCATGAGACATGCGAAAGGCGGCAGTCGGGGATCTCCCGGTTGCCGCCTTTCGCGTATTCACGACAGCCTTTTGGGCTGATCAGGGCATATGCTTGCGATTTTGTGCAAGGTCATGGGCAGTGAGACCGCAGGTCCTGCCGCGTCACTGCAAGAATCAGGGGACGTCAGGCGCGGGTGGCGCGGTTGACGGCGGAGATGATGGCCTTGAGCGAGGCGGTCGTCGTGTTCGCGTCGATGCCGACGCCCCACAGGACCTGCGTGCCGTTCGGCCCGCCGACCTCGCACTCCACGTACGACGCGGCCTTGGCGTCGGCGCCCGCGCTCATCGCGTGCTCGGTGTAGTCGAGGACCCGCACCGGCACCCCGATGTTCTCCAGCGCGTCGCAGAAGGCCGAGATGGGGCCGTTGCCGACGCCCTCGATCTCCCGGATCTGGCCGTCGACCCGCAGGTCGGCGCTGATCGCGTCCTTGTCGTCCACGGTGGAGGTGTGCCGGTGGGCCAGCAGGCCCAGGCGGCCCCAGGGCCGGGACGCGTTGGGCAGGTACTCGTCGGAGAACAGCTCCCACATCTCGCCCGCGGTCACCTCGCCGCCCTCGGCGTCCGTACGGGCCTGGATGACGCGGGAGAACTCGATCTGCAGGCGGCGCGGCAGGTCGAGCTGGTGGTCGGCCTTCATGATGTAGGCGACGCCGCCCTTGCCCGACTGGCTGTTGACGCGGATCACGGCCTCGTACGTGCGGCCGATGTCCTTGGGGTCGATCGGCAGGTACGGCACGGCCCACGTGAACTGGTCGACCGGCACCCCGGCGGCGGCCGCGTCGCGCTCCAGGTGCTCGAAGCCCTTCTTGATGGCGTCCTGGTGGGAGCCGGAGAAGGCCGTGTAGACCAGCTCGCCGCCCCACGGGTGGCGGGGGTGCACGGGCAGCTGGTTGCAGTGCTCGACCACCCGCCGGATCTCGTCCATGTCCGAGAAGTCGATCTCCGGGTCGATGCCCTGGGAGAACAGGTTCATGCCCAGCGTGACCAGGCAGACGTTGCCGGTCCGCTCGCCGTTGCCGAACAGGCAGCCCTCGATGCGGTCGGCGCCGGCCATGTAGCCCAGCTCGGCGGCGGCGACGGCGGTGCCGCGGTCGTTGTGCGGGTGCAGGGACAGCACGATCGAGTCCCGGTACGCCAGGTTGCGGTGCATCCACTCGATCTGGTCGGCGTACACGTTGGGGGTGGCCATCTCGACCGTCGCCGGCAGGTTGACGATCACCTTGCGGTCGGGGGTGGGCTGCCACACGTCGTTGACGGCGTTGCAGACCTCGACGGCGTACTCCAGCTCGGTGCCGGTGAAGGACTCGGGCGAGTACTGGAAGTAGATCTCCGTGCCCTCCGTCTCGGCCGCCAGCTTCTTGCACAGCTTGGCGCCCTCGACGGCGATGGCGGTGATGCCGTCCCTGTCCTGGCCGAAGACGACCCGGCGCTGGAGGGTGGAGGTGGAGTTGTAGAGGTGGACGATCGCCTGGCGGGCGCCACGCAGCGACTCGAAGGTCCGCTCGATCAGCTCGGGCCGGGCCTGCGTCAGCACCTGGATGACCACGTCGGAGGGGATGCGCTCCTCTTCGATGATCTGGCGGACGAAGTCGTAGTCGGTCTGCGACGCCGCCGGGAAGCCGACCTCGATCTCCTTGTAGCCCATCCGCACCAGCAGGTCGAACATCTTCAGCTTGCGGTCGGCGTCCATCGGGTCGATCAGCGCCTGGTTGCCGTCGCGCAGGTCCACCGCGCACCAGCGGGGCGCCTTCGTGATGACCTTGTCGGGCCAGGTGCGGTCGGTCAGCCGTACGGGCTCGAACGGCGTGTAGCGCTGGAACGGCATGGGACTGGGCTGCTGCTCATTCATGATTGCTCCTCGTCGGGCGCACGGCGAGCCCCGGGCACGACGTTGCCGTCGGTTCGTGAGGGAGGGGCGCCGTTGGATGAAACCAGGGCGGCCGACGCGCATGACTCTCGCACCGCGGCGAGGGAGCCGGCCTCTTACAGGCCCTCGCCGCGGCGGATAAGAAGGAGTCCGCGCAGCATGCCAAGCAGGTTAGCAGACGCCCTGGACCGGGTGAGACACCCGATCACATTTCGAGACGGAGCACCAGGTTAGGGTGACTCGTGACGAAGGAGGCCCCATGAAGGACGACGAGATCCTGAAGCGGATCAGCGAGCTGGTCGACGAGGAGCACTCGCTGCGCGAACGCCTGGTCGCGGGCGAGCTGACCTCGGAGGAGGAGCACGACAGGATCGCCTCCCTGGAGGAGCAGCTCGACCGCTGCTGGGACCTGCTGCGCCGGCGCCGCGCCCGGCGCGACGTCGGCGAGGACCCCGACTTCGCCTCCCCCCGCCCGGTCAACGAGGTCGAGAACTACCTGCAGTAGAGCGCTCACCCGCCACCGTTCCACGATGTGAAAAACAGTCGCGTTCCTGACAAGGTGTGCGAAATTCTTGTCGGCATGCGGATGATGCGCGTCGCCCCCGTCGGAAACGACGCCGAGCAGGAAGAAGACGAGCCGGCCGGCCCGGCGGGCCACTCCCCTCTGGCCGTTCTGTATGACATCGCGCGGGCCTGCGACCATCCGGGTCCGGCGATGTCGTGGCGGCACTTCTCGGCGAGCCTCCTGAGCGGGCCCGGCGGCGAGCGGGCCGAGGCATGGGTGGCGCGCGACGACGGCCGAGCCACCGCCGGCCAGGTCGTCGATGGGCGAGTCGTCGGCGGCTACGTCCTCCACCTCCCGGAGGACGACAACACCCACATCGCCATGCTCCGCCTGATGACGCATCCCCTGCGCCGGCGTGAGGGCGTCGGCAGCATGCTGCTCGACCACGCCATCGGCCGCGCGCGCGACGAGGGCAGGCGCGTCGTGATCGCCGAGGCCGCCGCGGACGGGCCGGGCACGGCGTTCGCCAAGGCCCGCGGATTCTCCCCGGCCTCCACCGAGACCCGGCTGGTGCTCGACCTGCGCACGGCGGACTGGTCCGGCCTCGAACTCCTCCGCGCCCGCGCCGTACGGCACGCCACGGGCTACTCGCTCGAACGGTGGGCCGGGCCGACCCCCGACGACCTGCTCGACGACATGGCCCGCCTGGCTGAGGGCATGAACGACGAGCCGCTGGGCGACCTCGCGATGGAGGACCAGCGGTGGACCGCCGACCGCGTACGCGCCCGCGAGGAGATGCTCGCTCGGGCGGGCCTGCGGACGTACACGTTGATCGCCCGGCACACGACCAGCGGAGAGCCGGCGGGGTTCACCCAGATCACGGTGGACGCCGAGCGGCCGGAGGGATGGGCCCGCCAGGGCGCGACCACCGTCCTCCCGCCGCACCGCGGCCGGCGGCTCGGCCTGGTGCTCAAGCTCGCCAACATCACCTGGCTCCGCGCCTGCGAGCCGTCCGCCGAGCGTGTGATCACGTGGAACTCCGTCGCCAACCCGCACATGCTGGCCATCAACGAGGCGATGGGCTTCGAGATCTTCGACACCTGGCACCAGTGGCAGCTCGACATCTGACCGGGGACGGCGGGCCTACTTCGTCTTCCGGGTGTAGACGACGCGGTCGACCAGCCGCTCCGGCTGGCCGGGCGGGGTGAAGTACAGGTCGAAGGTGTGCCGGTCGTTCGACCTGATGGTGATCACGGTGCGCATCGGTATGGTCTTCCCGACGTACTCGGGGCCGAGCACGCCGGGGTCGGTGAACGTCCCGGGCAGCGACAGCACGTCGCCGACCTCGGAGAGGGCGGGGCCGCGGTAGGTCATCGCGGTGGGGGTGACGCTGTCGAAGGTGGTCCACTCGTAGCGCCGGTCGATGGTGGAGAAGCCGAGGATCCCCAGCCGGTAGTAGGGGTGGCCGCCCAGGACGCCCTCGGCCTCCTCTTCCAGGAACCGGCCGCCCGTCTTGGCGATCCATCGCGTCCTGACCGTGATGTCGCGGGAGACGACCGGCTTGCCGTCGCCGCCGAGAAGGTAGTTGTACTTCGTGGCCTTCCAGGTGCCGACCAGCGGGTCGAGCCGGCGATGGAAAGGCCCCGCCTCGAGCGGGCCGGCGGGCGCGCTCTGGGTCCGGACGGCGGTCGCGGGGACCGGCGCCGTGGCGGCGGCCGGCGTGCCGGTCAGGGCCAGTACGGCCGCGGCCGAGACGACGGACAGGGACAGTCTCTTCAGCATGGGTGTCTCCATGGGCTGCGAGGGGCCGGCAGACGAGGTGGTGTGGCCGCGCCGACGTGAAATGATCTCGGGCCGCGGGCTGGCCAGGGCTCTCGTGCGCCGGGCCGGCGGCGGGACGTACGGGATCATGACATCGGGGAAAGCGGGGCTGATAGTGTCCCGGTCATCGGCTAGATGTGCATTTCGCACGGTTCACGGGAGGGTCCCGGCGAGTGGGGCGAACCGCGGACGACCTTCCGCTCCGGCTGGCCAGGGCCATGTTGTGGGCCTCGTTCGGCATCCTCGTCTACATCCGCGCGTTCAGCGGTCTGGACAACGGCGCCGGTCCGCTCGGCGTGCTGCTCCCGATGGCGTCCTATCCGCCGCTCGTCGCGCTGGCGCTGTGGTGCTGGAGCCCAGCCGTCCGCTACCGGCTCTTCGCCGCCGTGGTGCTGCTCTACTTCCTGCCGTTCCCGTTCGTCGGCCAGTCCTGGGACTGGATGCCGTGGACCGTGGCCGCCGCCGCGCTGTGCGCGCTCCCCACACGGATCGCCTGGCCGCTGTTCGTCCTCAGCGTGGCCGCGGCCGGCGCGTCGGTCTTCCTCCTCGGCTTCGACGCCGCTCCCGGGCAGGAGATCCAGGCAGGCGTCGGCTACATGATCGTCACGGCGGACGACGGTCTCATCGTCTTCGGCCTGTCCAGGCTCGTCATGGCCGTCACGAGACTTCACCAGACTCGCGAGGAACTGGCTCGGACGGCCCTGTCGAGGGAACGGCTGCGGCTGGACGGAGAGCTGCGGCACCTGCTCGGCGGGAAACTCCAGGCGATCGCGTTCCGGATGCGGACCGCGGCCCGGCAGGAGCCGGAGGAGGCGCGGCACTCCCTCCGGGAAGGGATCGAACTCGCGCGGCGCACCCTGGCGGAGGTGCGCGGCACGGCCGGCGCCTACCGCGCCGACGCCCCCGAGAAGATCTCGCCGCGGATCGAGTCGCCGCGGCTGGCGCGACGTGTGCTGCTCGCGGTCCTGGTCATCCAATGCCTGCTCGTCCTGAAGACCCTGGCCTACGTCCGCCCCGGCGACTGGCCGGCCTTCGCCTTCGCCGCCGTCCTGCTCGTCGTCATCGCGGTCCTCCAGGTGCTCCCGCAGTCGCGGACGGTGCTGGTCGCGCAGAGCCTGCTGATCCTGCTGCCCCTGCCCGTCTTCCCCGACGCCTGGGACCGCCTGCTGAGCGTCTTCACCGGCAAACTGCTGCTCAACGTGCGGCCGCCGCGCTCCTGGGCGATCGTCGGGGTCGTCCTGGGCGGGCACCTCGTCTGGTTCCTGCACCGCGTCGACAGCAGTTTCCTCTTCATCGACGACCTTCCCGCCGCGCTGAGCAACTTCGGCGGCCACGTCATGATCATGTGGCTGGTCTACTGCCTCGGGCGGCTGAGCGGGCTCCTCGCGGTGCTGGAGCGCGCACGGCACGAGCTCGCCGAGGCGGCGGTGCGCCGCGAACGACTGCGGATCGCCGGTGACCTGCACGACATCCTGGGCTACAGCCTGTCGGCGGTCGCCCTCAAGGGTGAGGTGGCGGAACACCTGCTCGGCGCCGACCCCGCCAGGGCCAGGACCCAGATCGCCGCACTGGGCTCACTGGTCGACCGGGCCCTGGTGGAGCTCGACTCCATCACCGGCGACCGGGTCGAGCTGCGGTTGAGCGTCGAGATCGACGCCGCCCGCGAGGTGCTGGCGGACGCGGGGATCGAGGCGGCGGTGCGCGTCGAGACGGGTCGGATTCCGGCGGCGGTCGACACCGCCCTGGCCGCGGTGCTCCGTGAAGGCGTCACCAACGTCCTGCGTCACAGTCGGGCCCGCACCTGCGAGATCACCGTTTCGGTCACGGCTGGCGGCGTACGGTTGCGGCTGGTCAACGACGGCGCCGCCGTACTGGAGGGACCGGAGCGGCCGGAACGGCGCGGCACCGGGCTCGACAGCATCGCGGCGCGGACCAGCGGGCGGGTGACGGCGGGACACCGCGCGGGTGACAGCTTCGAGGTGCTCGCCGAGTTCCCTGCACCGGCCGAACCCGATGGCGGTCCGGAGGGCTTCCACCCGGTCGCGGGCACCTCGGCTCTCCCGGAGTTGAGACCGCTGGCATGATCCTGTCGATCGGATGCCGGTCGAGGCCGTTCGTTCGAGGGCCGGGAGGGTGATGCGCGTGATTCGCGTCCTCATCGCGGAGGACATGCACATCCTCCGCGAAGCGCTGGTCGAGCTGCTGTCGCTGCACGACGACATCGAGGTGGTGGCGGGGGTGGCCTCCGGCCTGGAGATCGTGCCCGCGGCGCTGGAGCACCGGCCCGACGTGGCCGTGATCGACATCGACCTGCCGGGGCTGGACGGCGTGACCGCGGCGGCCGAGCTGCGAAGGGCGCTGCCCGGATGCGCCGTCCTGATCCTGACGGCGCTGACCAAACCGGGCGTCCTGCGCAGGGCGCTGGGCGTCCAGGTCGCAGGCTTCGTTCCGAAGGACATCCGGCCGGCCGAGCTCGCCGCGGCGATCAGGACCGTCGCGGCGGGGGGACGAGCGGTGGACCCGTCGCTGGCGCTGGTCGCGCTGGAGGCGCCGGAAAGCCCGCTCAGCCAGCGCGAGACGGAGGTGCTGCGCATGTCGGCCACGGGCGCGCAGCCCGCCGAGATCGCCGAGCGGCTCTTCCTGACCTACGGCACGGTGCGCAACTATCTCACCTCGGCGGTGGCCAAGCTGGGGGCCCGCAACCGGGTCGACGCCATCCGGATCGCCACCGAGTCCGGCTGGATCTAGCCGTGTGCGAAATGCACATCGGCCCGGTTACTGGGGCACTAACGGCCTTTTCCAGCCTCCTGCCACGATTCCGGTGAACCCAGATCCACCGAACGGCCTCCGCCGCGTTCCGCGGTCATGGCCGCCTTGTGAGCCAGGAGATTTCATGGGAAAGACGGGCAACGCCCCGCCGCAGCGGGCGGCGGCCCTCGCAGGCGCCGGGGCGCTCTGATGGAGCCCACCGAAGTCCTGCCGATCGTCGCGATCCTGTCGATCGTCACCGTCGAGTTCGGCGGGCACGCGCTGCTGCGTTTCGTCACCACGGACCGCGACAGGCTCGGGGCCCTCCGCGAACGCTTCTTCCGCGCCGGTCACGCGCACGCGGGTGTGCTCCTGGTGCTCTCACTCGTCTATCTGCTGTACCTGCCCCGCGCCGGCTTCCCCGACGGCCTGGAATGGCTGTGCGGCGCCGCCCTGCTCGCCGGGGTGCTGGCCCAGTCGGGCGGATTCTTCCTCCACCTCGGCATCGGTGAGGAGGGCCGGGGCTCGTACGGCACGGCGCTCACGCGGACCGGCGCCCTGCTCCTCGCGGCCGCGCTCATCGCCCTGGCGGCCGGACTCATCCGGGCCGCGTAGACCGCTCTGCAGACGAACGGAGATGTGCATGATCCTGGTGACCGGCGCGACCGGGAACGTCGGCTCGGAACTGGTCACGGCGCTGCTGGGGGCGGGTGAACGGGTGCGGGCGCTCGTCCGGAACCCCGGGGACGCCGCCCTGCCCCCTGACGCGGAGCCCGTCGGCGGCGACCTCAACCGTCCGGAGAGCCTGACCGATGCGTTCGACGGTGTCCGCCGTGTGTTCCTGCTGCCCGGCTACGACGACATGCCCGGCCTGCTGGCCCGCGCCCGCCAGGCCGGGGTGGAGCGGATCGTGCTGCTGACGGGCGGCTCGGCCGCGCTCGAGGACATGACCAACGCCGTCTCCCGCTACATGACCCTCTCCGAGCGGGCCGTGCGAACATCCGGCCTGCCCTGGACCATCCTGAGGCCGAGGTCGTTCATGTCCAACGCCCTGCGCTGGCTGCCTCAGCTCGAGGCCGGCGACGTGGTGCGCGTGCCGTTCGCCGGCGTGCGCACCGCCGCCGTCGATCCCTTCGACATCGCCGCCGTCGCGGCACGGGCGCTGCTGGACGACGGGCACGACGGCCTGATCCACGAAGTGACCGGCCCGCAGGCGCTGCTGCCCGCCGACCAGGTCGCCGTCCTCGCCACGGTGCTCGGCAGGGATCTGCGCTGCGAAGGCCTGGCGAACGCCGAGGCCCGGGCCGAGATGGAGGCGCGGATGCCCGCGCAGTACGTCGACGCGTTCTTCCGGTTCTTCGCCGACGGCACGCTGGACGAGTCGCGAGTCCACCCCACGGTGCGGGAGGTGACCGGACGCCCGCCCCGCACCTTCGAGCAATGGGCGAACGCCCACGCCGACGCCTTTCGCAAGATCTAGGACGCCCTCAACCGCAGAAACCTCCAGCACCTGGCACCGGTGGTCCCGGACGCCAGGCCGGCCACGACCGCGCCGAGGCGTCCACGCCCACTTCCCATCCGCCCTTTTGGATCGTCATTGATTTGGTGACCGAACTCGCTGTACGAATAGCGGAGTCAAGGTGATCCAAGGCGCGACCGCCGCTCTCGTCCCTCCTACGGGAATCATCGAAGAACCGGCGCAAGTGGAGTGTGATGAACCGCTCGATCCGTATCAGGGGGATCATCGTCAAGGCGCTGGCCGGGCTCGTTTCAGGAGCGATCGCCGGGGCCGCCATGAGCGCCGTCTACCAGACCTACGGAGCCCGGCGTGATCGCCGCCGGTTTCCTCCCCCCGGACGGATGGTCGACGTCGGTGGCCGGCGGATCCACCTGTGGACCGCGGGCACGGGCTCGCCGACCGTCGTCATCGTGCCCGGGCTCGGCGAGCCGGGTTTGAACTGGGCCGCCCTGTTACCCGAACTGGCGGTGGAGTCGTCGGTCGTCCTGTACGACCGCGCCGGACTCGGGTGGAGCGACCCGTCCCCGTGGGCGGCGACGGCGCTGGGAGCCGCCCGCGACCTGCGGCGCGCGCTGGACGAGGCGGGCATCGCTCCGCCGTACGTTCTGGTGGGGCATTCGGCCGGGGGGAACATCGTCCGGCTGTTCGCAGCCGAAAGACCCGGCGCCGTGGCAGCGGTCGTCCTTGTCGATTCCAGCCATCCCGAGCAGATCCGCCTGCTGCACGGGACGAGAGCCGGCATCGCCCGGGAGATGCTGCGCTCGCGCCTGACACCGCTGGGGCTTCGGCGCCTGGCCTTCGACGCCGGATGGAGCGACCGCGCCCGCCGCGAGGCCGAGACCCGGCGCCTGCCGTCGAAGCTCCTGTCCACCAGGATCGCCTTCGACCTCAGCGACCGGCAACGCCGCGCGGAGTTGCGTGAGGCGGCGGCCGCGATCACCGTCAACCCCGTGCAGGTCCGCCGCCGAGCGCCGAGCCTGGGGGCGGTTCCGCTCACCGTCGTCTCCTCCAGCCCGGACGAACCGCCGGGCGCCGATATGAACGCGGTCGCCGAACAGCGCCGCTTCTACTCCGTCTGGTCTCCACTCCAGGCCGACCTGGTACGGCTGTCCTCGAACGCCGTACACGTCGTCGCGGAGCATGCGGGGCATCACATCCACCGGGACCGGCCGGAGCTGGTCGTCAAGGTGATACTCGACCACGTTCGGCGAGTCCGGATCGAGGCCGGGCGCGATGGTTGACCGGCACCGGTGCAAGCCGGCCGCGAGAACCGTTCCGGTGCCGGTCAGGCGCTCACACTCCGGTTCCCCTGCGGCGGAAACGACGACCGTGACGGCGCCACCAGGCACGTAGCCAAAGCAGCTGGGTCGTCGCCAGCAGCGTCAGGACCACCACGGCGTCCAGCGCCTCCGACGGGCCGCGGGGAGAGATCAAGGTCTGCGTCGCGCGGACCACCAGGGTCACCGTCACCGGAAGAGTGATGGCCGCGAAGACGCCGAGGCAGGCGATCGTCCCGCCCACCAGCACCACTCCGTAGACGACCAGCCAGCGGCGCTCGCGCCGACTCACCTGGGTGATCGGGCCGGGGCGACCGCGCCCCAGCAGGCGCCTCAGCCCGTGCCGGACATAGGCGACGACGTCGCCGTACATGTTGCGGCAGCCCGTCAGATCCTGCAGCACGAAGTACAGGTCCGTGCGCATGAACACGCAGGCCTGGGTGGCCAGCATGGCCATGCCGGTGAGCAGCGCGATCGAGTACGCCGGATGCGGACCCGTCAGGACGCCGAGGATCACGCACGCCGCGCACAGGGCGATGTCCACCGCGATCCCGGAGAGATACACGGTGAGCCGCACCCGGCGCGGCGCCAGCCAGACACCCGAGACATCGGTCTGCACCGCCAGGAACTGAAGCCTCGTGCCGAAGGTGACCCGTCCGGGAACCCCCGCCGCTCGAGCGGTCACCAGATGCGCCAGCTCGTGGACGAAAAGCATCAGCCAGCCGATCGCGATCCGCGTGAACAGCACGGCCGCACCGCTCGGGCTCCACAGGATCGCGCGCCAGCTCGGCAGCAACGCGGGTTGCCTGACCAGCAGGATCACGCCGACCGCGATCAGCGCCGCAACGCAGATGTGCAGGACGGGATTCAGCGTCCAGCGGACGCTGCCCGGGCGTAACCAAGGAAAGGTCGGACGCGGCGGATCCGGCGCCGGGACGGGTTCGCCGTCGATGGCGGCCACCAGCCCCGAGTCCGTCAGCTGCCGAACGAAGGAGTCGATGTCCAGTTTGCAGCCGGTCTCCTGCCGAAGCCGCGTCTGCGTCTCCCCGATGGGGAGACCGTCCTGCAGCAGCCGCAGAGCTCGCATGCCGACCTCGGGCAGGGCCACGAAATCGCCGGTCGCGACACGCCCGACGATCCACTCCCCCCGGTCCAGGCGTACGCCGAGCTCGTGCAGCACGACCCTGCCGGTCATTGTTTTGAAACGGCGGAAAGAACAGTCGCGAAAATCATTCGTCTCCAGGAGAATCGCGGTTCTCGTCGCACGTCCGGCATGCGCTACGTTCCCTGCTCATCGTTTTCCCGAGTGACGTGCGGCTGAGCCGGAATATCCCGGCTCAGCCGCGACGGCCCCGCCTACTGGCCGTGGCTGTTGCTCTCCAGCATCGTCGTCTCGATCTTGTCAAGCTTACGGATCGAGATGGCCTGCAACTCCTCGGAATCGTCCGATACAGGATGCGTTTCGCGTTCCTCTGCCACGAGAACTTCCCCTCAGTTCTGTTTCGGGCCACGAGGTTTCGAAGCCCCAACGCAGAATCATGATCGATCCACAGAAGATGTCAAGGGATGACAATTGGTGCAACCGGCACGCGACGGAGGTTGGAAGACGTCGTAGTCTCCGAGCACCGCGAGATTCATGGCTCGCAACGTCCCGGGCATCGGATCCGGCACACCCGTGATGAGAGAGACGACGGATTGTGCGACCATCTGGCCGCTGATTCCCGCCGAGAATGCGATCACGCCGGGACCGCCGAGATCGACGTCCATTCCCGGTCGTCGTTTGGCTATCGCCTGCGCACTCACACACTCGTAACAGGCGCCCCGCGGCGGTGCGAAGACGCCGCAGGTGACGACAGGGCCGGAGTAACCGCCGCCGGCCCATGGCACTCCCGCGGCGGCGCAGGCCCGGCTGGCCCAGACCTTGATGTTCTCCACGCCTCGGGGCTCGTCCGCGCATAGCGCCAGGACATCGTAGCCCTCCACGAGCCGGGAAAGGTCGCCCTGGCTCTCGGCCCTTACCCGTGAGCGCGTGACGGTGACATCGGAGTTGACCCGGCCGATCCGGTCCGCGGCGACATCCGCCTTGAACTGGCCGACGTCGTCCTCCGTGTAAAGGATCTGGCGGTTCAGATTTGACAAGTCGATCCGGTCCGGATCGACGCAGTGGATTTCCCCGACTCCTACCGCGGCCAGTGCCCACGCGACGTGCGAACCGGTGCCGCCCAGACCGAGGACGACCGCACGGGAACGCTTCAACTTGAGCTGAAGCTCCCAATCGTGGGCCCGTGGGGTGAGATCGACGCGCCGGAAGAACGCTCGGCTTCTGCTGTAACGATCGAGCTCTCGTTCGCTGAGCTCTGACGGGGTGGTGGCGGCGGCGTCCTCGATATAACCCGAGGCCGTCAAAGCTGCGACAATCGCCGCCGCCCGCGCCTGGGAAAGGTCGGCGAATCGTTCTGACAGCAGCGTCGCGATGGTATCCGGGTCGCGAGTCCCGTCCATCAGTCGCAGCGCCGCCCACACCCAGCCCGCCGGATCGTCGATCTCGGCAGCGATGCCGTAGGTTTCGCCACCGATTCGGATGGTCCCGCCGTCAAGCCTGTACGGCCTGTGCTCGGGCTTCACTTTGGGCATGCGATATCTACGCGTCATCCGCGGCACTCCCCGTCCCGGAAACCTTCTGATCATCAGATGGCTGATTCCAGGCTGTCAACCTCTGTCCTAGAACACGGAATAAATGCTGTTCCTGCTCATCGGCACTTGCTTGAGGCGGCTGACAGGCTGATTTCGGGATTGATCTGCCGTGACAGCCCGGCAACTGACCAGGGCCGGCTAGGGGCGCAGACCGGTCCTGGCCTCGCCGGTGTCCGGATCGTACGGAAAGGAGAGATGCTGGTGGATCATCACCCAGGCGCCGTCTCTCCTCTCGAACACCCGGGTTCCGCGTGACCACGTCTCGTCGCTCTCGCCGCCGGCCTGCTCGACCCGGACGCGGTTGAGCCCCCACGCGACGGCCAGGTCCTGCCTGACCAGGATCTTCAGATCGGGGACGTCCCAGCTCACACCGTCCTGGGCGGCGTCGAGGCCGCGCGCGCAGACCTCACGCACCGCCTCGACGCCGCGATGCTGCAGCGGCTGGTCGTGCTCGTAGGAGACGACATCGCCGGCGATGCCCTCCATCAGGCCGTCCAGGTCCTTGGCGGCGGTGCCGGCGAACCACCGGCGGTGCAGTTCGCGCACCTCCTCCTCGGCCGCGGCGGAGCCGGCGTCCGGCTCGACGTACGGAAACGAGTGGTGCTCGTGGGCGACCACCCATCGGCCGTCCTGCCTGCGCAGGCCGAGCGTCAGCCGCAGCCGCATCCGCGGGTTCGCCGCGAGCTCCTCCGGGCTGCCGCAGCGCAGCAGGGCGTGGGCGAAGGCGACGTCCTCCCCCGCGGTCACGTCCAGCGACTCGATCTCGAAGCAGGCGCCCTGTGCCTGCCAAACCTGTGCCTGCCAGGCGAAGAAGGGCGGCCACGTCTCGCGGTAGGCGTCCAGGCCGCGCACGCCCTCGTACGGCGGCGGCACGTCGAACATCACGATGTCGCCGGCGTGGTCGGCGACCACCCCCTCGATGTCGCCGCGGCGGACCGCCTCGGCCCAGCGCTCGATCAGGTCGCGGATTCGCTCGTGGTCATCGGCCATCGGCTCGATCCTTCCGGGTTGACGCGCTGATGCTTTCTGTCAGCACCTACAACCCGCGCGGCGCGCGAAACTCATCGGTCGAGGCGGGCGTCAGCTCCGCCGGCAGGCCGAACGCCGGCAGATGGGCGTCCAGGAACGAGACCACCTCGGCGATCAGCGGTCCGCGCAGGGCGAGCAGGTCCAGGCCCGCGGCGGCGTAGACGCCGCGGTCGTCGTCCCAGAGGTACGTGCCGAACGCGACCTGCCCGTTCGCCCGCGCCGGCAGGAAGCGCCAGCGGCGGTTCCGCGCCGCCTCCAGCAGGAAGCCGCGGATGCCGTCGTGCCCGTGATACCAGGCCGTCAGCGGCGGCATCGAGTACTTCGCGTCGTGGGTCAGCATCGCCACGATCGCGTCCACGTCCGCGGCCTCCCACGCGGCGGCGTACCGCCGGGCCGTCTCCCGCCACGCCGGTTCGCCGAGCAGGCCGAGGGTCCGCTGCTGGCCGGCGGGCGGGACCAGGCGGCCGAGCGTGCCGCGGGCCCGCTGCAGCGCGCTGTTGACCGCGGCGACGGTCGTCTCCAGCAGGCCGGCGACCTCACCGGCGCCGTAGCCGAGGACGTCGCGCAGCAGCAGCACGGCCCGCTGCCGAGCCGGCAGGTGCTGCAGCGCGGCGACGAAGGCCAGCTCCACGCTCTCCAGCGCCACGGCGCGCGCCTCCGGGCTCAGCTCGGCCGTCCAGCTCATCAGCCGGTCGGGGAACGGCTCGACCCACGCCGCCTCGGCCGCCGGAGCGCCTCCCGGGCTCAGATCGGCGGGCAGCTCGCGCCGCCCGCGCCGCTCGATGAGCGTCAGCGACCTGTTCGTCGCGATCGCGTACAGCCAGGGCCGTAGGGAGCCCCGGTTCTCGGATCCAGGGTCCTCGGATCCACGGGCCTCCAATCCACGGGCCTCCAATCCACGGTCCTCGAACCGCGGCAGGGCACGCCACGCCCGGTCCAGCGTGTCCTGGACGACGTCCTCCGCGTCGTGAACCGATCCCAGCATCCGATAGCAGTGGGCGCGCAGCTCGTCCCGCAGCGGCCCGACCAGGCGCCCGAAGGCGTCGCCGTCACCGGAGCGGGCCGCGGCCAGCAGTTCCGCGCCGGACTGCCCCGTCCCGTCCATGAGATCCTCGTCCACCGTCCCATCCTCGCTCCGTGCGCGGTCCGTGGCGCGACCGAGTAAGAATCTTGGAGAATGCCGCGCTCTTGGGAGGACAGGGGACGAGAATCATGCTCAGGTCGAATCCGGAACGGCAGGGGATCGCACGCGTGGGAGGCGGGCTGGCCGCCCTTCTCGTCGCGTTGTCCGGATGCACCGGCGACGTCGAGCCCACCGGCGGCTCGGACGAGCGGAAGACACCCGGCGTCACCGCCCACAGCCCCACCCCCGACGGCACCCCAGGGCCTGCGCGGACCCTGGGCAGGGCGGTGCCCATGGCACACCGGCAGGGTCCCGCGCACGTCGAGGTCGTCGCCCTGAACCGGACGTCGGCCACCACGGTGACCGGCCAGTTCAAGGTCGTCAACGATGGTCAGACCGGGCTCGACCTGTCGATCAGCCTGTTCGAGGGCGGAAGGGGGGCGGACAGCAGCTCGCTGGTCGCCGGCGGCATCGGACTGCTCGACGGCCGGGGCAGCAAGCTGTACATGCCGCTGTCCACCACCGGCCACACGTGCCTGTGCTCCTCGCTGGCCGGCACGACGATCGCGCCGGGCGAATCGGTGGACATCCACGCGGTGTTCCCCGCACCTCCGCGGGACGTGCGGCACGTGACGGTGACGATGCCGCTGACCGTGCCGGTCCAGGACGTGCCGATCGCGGACGGCCCGCTCCGGCCGGCGGCGGACCAGACGATCGATCCGGCGTCGGCGGACCTGGCGCCGCCGCGGGTGCTCACCGTGCACAGCAGGGCCGAGGGCGACGAGCGGTCGGTGGACGAGGACGCCGACGGCCGCGCCGTACGGCTGTCGGCCGATGTGCTGTTCGCCCTGAACAAGGCGGACCTGACCCCACGGGCGAGCGCGCTGCTGAAGGAGGTGGCCGAGCAGATCGACGCCTCCGGGGACACCACGGTCGAGGTCGACGGTTACACCGACACCACGGGGAACGACGCCATCAACCAGCCGTTGTCGGAGCGGCGCGCCAAGGCCGTGGCCGACCGGCTCAGGACGCTGGTCACCCGGGGCGGCGTCACCTTCCGGACCGCCGGCCACGGCTCGGCGGACCCGGTGGCCTCCAACGCCTCGGAGGAGGGACGGCGCAAGAACCGGCGGGTCACCGTCCGGTTCACGCCTCCGCCGCCCTCGTCGCCCTCGTCGCCCTCATCGTCCGCCACGGGTCAGTCCTCGGGCGGGCAGCCCTTCCAGTGGACGCCCGGCGAGGCCCCGGTGTCCGGCGGCGCCGCGTTCACCGCCGACGGCGCCAAGGATCTCCAGGTCGAGGTCAACAGCGCGCATCGCGACTCCACAGGCCTGACCACCGTGGTCTGGACCGTTCGCAACACCGGGCAGTCCGACGCTGAGCTGCAGTCGGCGTTCGAGCAGGATCAGCGGTATCACGGCATGTTCAGCCCCTCCCCGAGCGGCACCGACGGCGTCACCGTGCTCGATCGGTCCGCCAAGATCTGGTACTACCCGTTGCGCGACTCCGGCGGGCAATGCGTGTGCACGTCCATGTCCCGCACCGCCGCCAAGAGAACTCTGGCGCCCGGAGAGAGCGTCACCTACGCCGGTGTCTACCGGCTGCCCGCCGAGGTGCGCAGCGTGGACGTCGACTTCCCCTGGTACGGCGCGGCGGGCGCGCGGGTCGAGGGAGTCGCGATCGGATAGCCGGCGCTCCACACGGCAGGCTCACGTAGCAGGCTCACGTGGCAGGCTCCGCATGACAGGCTCCACGTGGCAGGCTCCGCATGACAGGAGGAAGCGGTCGGGCCGTGCGCAGTGCCGGGTCCGGACGGCCCCCACCGCCCAAGCGGTGCGGAGCCTCCGGCGCGGCCGAAGGCGTTCACACGTGCGATCGCTTCCTCCCTTCCAGCTTAGGTCGTGCCTGGCGGATCACGCCCTGCCACGCGTGGCCCAGGCTCGCGGCGGACAAGCATTCGTCAGACGCTCCCCAAGCGCCGGGGGTCAGACGGACAACAGCCGGTGAACCTCCGCGTCCCGCAGTTCCTCGGCCGCGCCGCTGCGGACCACCCGTCCGGCGTCGAGGATCACGAACGCGTCGGCCAGCCGCAGCGCGAGGTCCAGGTACTGCTCCACCAGCAGGATCGCGAGTCCGGCCGCGTGCAGGCGTTCGACGGCCTCCTCGATCTCCAGGATGATCGAGGGCTGGATGCCCTCGGTCGGCTCGTCCAGAATCAGCAGCTTCGGCCGGGTGACCAGGGCCCGGGCCATCGCGAGCTGCTGCTGCTGGCCGCCGGACAGGAAGCCCGCCGGCCGTTTGAGCAGCGGCTTGAGCCGGGGGAAGACCTCCAGGGCCTCCTCCAGCGCCGCCCGGTCCCGGTGCGCGGACGCCTCCAGCGTGACCAGGAGGTTGTCCATCACGCTGAGCTGGGGGAAGGTCTCGTGCCCCTGCGGCACGTAGCCCATGCCGAGCCGTACGCGCTGGTCGGGGCGCAGCCGGGTGACGTCCCTGCCCTCGAACGTCACCCTCCCGCCGGTCGCCGGCAGCACGCCCATGACGGTGTCGAGCAGGGTGGTCTTGCCGACCCCGTTGCGGCCCATCACGCAGACGAGGCGGCCCGCGGGCACCTCCAGTGAGACGCCGAAGAGCACCCGGGCGCGGCCGTACCCCGACTCCAGTCCCTCAACGGACAGCATCCTCGGCACCCTCCCGCGCCCGTCCCAAGTAGATCTCCTGCACGCGCGGGTCGGCCCGCACCTGCTCCACCGAGCCCTCCGTCAGCACCCTGCCCTCGTGCAGCACGGTGACCTGGGAGGCGTAGCGGCGCAGGAACTCCATGTCGTGCTCGACCACGACCACGGTGTGGTCGCGGGCGACCTCGGTGAGCAGTTCTCCGGTGCGCTCGCGCTCGCCGGAGGACATGCCGGCGACCGGCTCGTCGAGCAGCAGCAGCCGGGGCCGCTGGACGATCAGCATGCCGATCTCCAGCCACTGCCGCTGCCCGTGGGACAGCACCCCGGCCCTGCTGCCCGCGAGCCCGGCCAGGCCGGTGGTCTCCAGCGCCGCCGCGACCTCCTCCGACACCCCGCGCCTGCGGCGCAGCAGCGACCAGAGGGGGCGGCGGAACGACGCGGCGAGGTCCAGGTTCTCCAGCACGGTCAGTTCCTCGAAGACCACCGAGGTCTGGAAGGTGCGGCCCACGCCGAGCCGGACGATCTCGTGCTCCCTGCGGCCCGCGAGGTCGTGTCCCTCGAACCGCACCGAGCCCTCGGTGGGCCTGGTCAGGCCCGTGATCACGTCGATGAGGGTGGTCTTCCCCGCGCCGTTCGGCCCGATCAGGAAGCGCAGCTCGCCCCGGCCGACGGTCAGGTCCACCCCGTCGAGCGCGCGGAAGCCGCCGAAGGCGACCTCCAGAGCCCGGATTTCCAGAAGCGGTTCGGTCACGTCCGTGCCTCCCTTCTCCGTACGAGATTGGCGGCCAGGCCCGCGATGCCCCTGGGCGCCAGCGTCATGACGAGCACGAACAGGGCGCCCTGCAGGTAGAGCCAGGCGTCCGGAAGCTCCTCGCTGAAGTAGGTCCGCGCGTATCCCATGACGACCGCGCCGAGCACCGCGCCGGCCAGCGCGAACCTGCCGCCGACCGCCACCGCGACGACGAGTTCGAGCGAGGGGACGACGCCGAGCAGGGCCGGCGAGATGATGCCGACCACGGGCACGAACAGCGCCCCCGCGATGCCGGTCATGCCCGCCGAGACGGCGAAGGTCAGCGTCTTCACGGTGGCCGGGTCGTAGCCGAGGAAGCGCACGCGGTCCTCGCCGTCCCTCACCGCCAGCAGCAGCCGCCCGAACCGGCTGCGGACGAGTTGCCGCGCGCCCAGGTAAAGCGCCCCGAGCACGGCCGCCACGAGCAGGTAGAGGCCCCGCTGGGTCTCGTCGGCCGCCACGTCGTGGCCGAAGAAGTCGAAGAAGTTGGTCAGGCCGTTCGTGCCGCCGGTCAGCCCCTGCTGCCCGACCAGCAGGATCACCAGCGCCGCCGCCAGCGCCTGGGTGAGGATCGCGAAGTACGCCCCGCGTACGCGCTGGCGGAACACCAGCGTGCCGAGCAGCAGCGCGACCGCGACCGGCAGCACGACGACCATGGCCAGCGCGAAGACCGGGTTGCCGAACGGCTTCCACAGCGCCGGCAGCTTCTCCACCCCGCTCCAGACCATGAAGTCGGGCAGGTCCCCGCCGGCGTCGTTGAGCTTGAGATACATGCCCATCGCGTAGCCGCCGAGGCCGAAGAACACCCCCTGCCCGAGCGTGAGCATGCCGCCCTGCCCCCAGGCGAGGCCGATGCCGAGCGCCACGATCGCGTAGCAGAGATACTTGGCCAGCAGGCCGAGGCGGAACGGCTCCAGCAGCAGCGGCGCCGCCACCAGGGCGAGCACCGCCACGGCCGAGAACACCGCCGCGAAGGCCGCCGGGCCCCGCCATCGCCGTACGGTTCCGTCCGGCGGTGCCTCGCCCGGCCGTACGGGCATCGCGGGGGCCGTCATGTCAGCGCCCGCGACCGGACGAAGAACAGCCCCTGCGGCCGGACCTGCAGGAAGCCGATGATCGCCACGAAGACCACCACCTTGGCGAGGCTGGCGTCGCTCCAGAACTCGGCGTAGGAGTTCAGCAGGCCGAGGCCGGCCGCGGCCAGCACCGCGCCGCGGAGCTGTCCCAGGCCGCCCGCGACGACCACGAGGAACGCGTCCACGATGTAGTACGTGCCGAGCGCGGGGCCGACCGGCCCGATCAGCGTGAGGGCGACCCCCGCGACCCCGGCGAGGCCGGAGCCGATGAAGAACGTCCGCTGGTCGACCCGCCCGGTGTCGATGCCGCTCGTCGCCGCGAGCCTCCGGTTCTGCATCACCGCCCGCATGCGCCGCCCCTGCCCGGTTTTGTTCATGTACGCCCAGATCGCGAGCACCGACGCCGCGGCGAGCGCCATGATGAACAGCCGGTTGTACGGCAGGATCCCGATGCCGCCGCGCAGCCAGGCGGGCGAGGCGACCTGCACGTTGGGCGCCCCGAACAGGTCCCGGGCCAGTTGCTGGAGCATCAGGCTGACGCCCCAGGTGAGCAGCAGCGTGTCCAGCGGGCGGCCGTAGAAGCGCCGGATCAGCGTGCGTTCGAGGACCAGGCCCATGAGCCCGGCGACCACGAACGCGGCCGGGAGGGCGACCAGGAAGCCCACGCCCTGGAGCAGGTAGGCCGTGTAGGCCCCCGCCATGATGAACTCGCCGTGGGCCATGTTGACCACACCCATCTGCCCGAACGTGAACGTCAGCCCGAGGGCGATCAGCAGCAGGACCGCTCCGATCGACAACCCGATCGGCAGCTGGTTGAGCACTCCCTCCATGTCGGCCCCGTCAGACCAGGCCGCCGGCCCAGGAGTACGTCTTGAGGTAGGGATCCGGCTTGATGGGCTCGCCGGAGTTCCAGACCTCCTTGATCTGGCCGTCCGGCTGGACGACCCCGATGCGCGCGGTCTTGTAGACGTGCTGGTTGTCGCCGTCGATGGTGACCCTGCCCTCGGGACGGTCCAGGGACACGCCCCCGGCGGCCTTCTTGACGGCCTCCACGTCGGTGGTTCCGGCCTTCCTGACGGCCTCGGCCCACAGGTAGACGGCGTTGTATCCGGCCTCCATCGGGTCGGAGGTCACCTTGTCGGCGCCGTACTTCGCCTTGAACGCGGCGACGAACCTCTCGTTGGCCGGGGTGTCGGTCGTCTGGTAGTAGTTCCAGGCCACGAGGTGCCCGGCGACGTTGTCGACCCCGATGCCCCTGACCTCCTCCTCGGCCACGGACACCGACATGACCGGCATCTGGTCGGCGCCGATCCCGGTGCTCTTGAGCTGCTTGAAGAACGCGACGTTGCTGTCGCCGTTCAGGGTGTTGAAGACGGCGTCCGGCTTCGCCTCGACGATCTTGTTCACCAGCGTGCTGTATTCGGTGTGCCCGAGCGGGGTGTACTCCTCGCCGAGGATCTCCATCCCGTTCGCCGCGGCGTACGCCTTGATGATTTTGTTCGCCGTTCTCGGGAAGACGTAGTCGCTGCCGACGAGGAAGAGCTTTTTCTTGCCCTTCTCCTTCAGGTAGTCGAGGCCGGGGACGATCTGCTGGTTGGTCGTCGCGCCCGTGTAGAAGATGTACGGCGAGCTTTCCAGGCCCTCGTACTGGACCGGGTACCACAGCAGCGCCTTGCGCTTTTCGAAGACGGGGAGCATCGCCTTGCGGCTCGCCGACGTCCAGCCGCCGAAGACGGTGGCGACCTTGTCCTGCGCGATGAGCTTGGTGGCCTTCTCCGCGAACGTCGGCCAGTCGGACGCGCCGTCCTCCACGACGGGCTCCAGTTTCTTGCCCAGCACGCCGCCCGCCGCGTTGATCTCCTCGATCGCGAGCAGCTCCGCGTCCCTGACCGTGACCTCGCTGATGGCCATCGTGCCGCTGAGGGAGTGCAGGATGCCGACTTTTATGCGATTAGAACCCTCGGATGAGGTGGATGTACCATTCGTGGAGGATTGTCCGCCACAAGCCGCGAGTGTCGTGGCCGCGAGCGCGAACACCGCTCCGGTGCGCCATAATCTCCGCAATTACCTCTCCCTTGCCGCTACGGTCCCCGCGCCGATCCGTCTGCCGTCAAGGTGAGCGCATCGTATTTCCCGGGGAAATCCCGGCGGTTAACAACTCATTAGCGAAGGCTCACCGCCGTCCGGATACGCATACGAAATGACCGGGTAACGCGGGGGAAACGCCGGGTACTTATCGTCCCGCCATGCGGCTCACTCCACACGAACAGGAACGGCTCCTCATCCACGTCGCCGCGGGGGTGGCCCGCGAGCGCAAGGAGCGCGGCCTTCGCCTCAACCATCCGGAGGCGACGGCCCTCATCGCGTCCTTCCTCCTGGAAGGCGCCCGCGACGGCCGCAGCGTCGCCGACCTGATGGACGCCGGCCGCAAGGTCCTTCGGCGCGAGGACGTCATGGAGGGCGTGCCCGAGATGCTGGAGTCCGTCCAGATCGAGGCCACCTTCCCCGACGGCACCAAGCTCGTCACCGTCCACACCCCGATCGCATGAGCGAGCGAAGCGAGCGAACCGGTGAGCACGGCATCCCGGGCGAGATCCTCTGCGGCGAGGGCGACGTGCCGCTGAACCCCGGCAGGGAGCGGATCACCCTGAGAGTCGTCAACACGGCCGACCGGCCGGTGCAGGTCGGGTCGCACTACCACTTCGCCGCCGCCAACCCGGGCCTGGAGTTCGACCGGGAGGCGGCCTGGGGCACCCGCCTCGACATCCCGGCGGGCACCGCGGTCAGGTTCGAGCCCGGGGTGGAGCGCGACGTCACGCTGGTCCCGATCGCGGGCCACCGCGTCGTACCGGGCCTTCGTCCCGAGTGGGCCGGGCCGCTCGACGGGAGGGCCGATGTCTAGCGTCGAACGCTCCCGCTACGCCGCGCTGTACGGCCCGACCACCGGCGACCGGGTGCGCCTGGCCGACACCGACCTGTACGTCGAGGTGACCGACGACCTGTCGATGGGGCCCGCGGGGGCGGGCGACGAGGCCGTGTTCGGCGGCGGCAAGGTCATCCGCGAGTCGATGGGGCAGGCGCGCACCACGAGGGCCGAGGGCGCGGCCGACCTGGTCATCACCGGCGCGGTCATCCTCGACCACTGGGGCGTGGTCAAGGCCGACATCGGCGTCCGCGACGGCCGGATCGCCGCCATCGGCAAGGCCGGCAACCCCGACACGATGGACGGCGTCCACCCGGACCTCGTCATCGGACCGTCCACCGAGATCCTCGCGGCCAACGGCAAGATCGTCACCGCGGGCGCGGTCGACTCCCACGTCCACCTGATCTGCCCGCAGATCCTCGACGAGGCGCTCGCCTCGGGTATCACCACGGTCGTCGGCGGCGGCACCGGACCCGCCGAGGGCACGAAGGCCACCACCGTCACCGGCACCTGGTATCTCGGCCGGATGCTGGAGTCGCTGGACACCTATCCGGTCAACGTGGCCCTGCTCGGCAAGGGCAACACGGTCAGCGAGGAGGGCCTGCTCGAACAGCTCAGGGCCGGGGCGTCGGGCTTCAAGCTGCACGAGGACTGGGGCACGACCCCCGCCGCCATCGACGCCTGCCTTCGGGTGTGCGACGCCACCGGCGTGCAGGTCGCCATCCACACCGACACGCTGAACGAGGCGGGGTTCGTGGAGTCGACGCTGCGGGCCGTCGCGGGCCGGGCGATCCACGCCTACCACACCGAGGGAGCGGGAGGCGGCCACGCCCCGGACATCATCACGGTCGTCTCCCACGCCAACGTGCTGCCGTCCTCCACCAACCCGACCCGGCCGCACACCGTCAACACCCACCACGAGCACCTGGACATGCTCATGGTGTGCCACCACCTCAACCCCGCCATCCCGGAGGACCTGGCGTTCGCCGAGTCGCGGATCAGGCCGACGACGATGGCGGCCGAGGACGTCCTGCACGACGTGGGCGCGATCTCGATGATCGGCTCGGACTCCCAGGCGATGGGCCGGGTCGGCGAGACGATCATTCGCACCTGGCAGACGGCGCACGTGATGAAGCGGCGCCGCGGCGCGCTGGCGGGCGACGGCCCGGCCGACAACCTCCGCGCCCGCCGGTACGTCGCCAAGTACACGATCAACCCCGCGATCGCCCACGGCCTGGACGCGGAGATCGGCTCGGTGGAGCCAGGCAAGCTCGCCGACCTCGTGCTGTGGAGCCCGGCCTTCTTCGGGGTCAAGCCGGACCTCGTCGTCAAGGGCGGCGTCATCGCGTACGCGCAGATGGGCGACGCGAACGCGTCGATCCCGACGCCGCAGCCCGTGCTCCCCCGGCCGATGTTCGGCGCGGCCCCGGCCACCGCCGCCGCGACCTCGCTGCACTTCGTCGCGCCGCTCGCGCTTGAGGACGGTCTGGCGGACCGCCTGGCCGTCGGCAGGCGGCTGGTCCCGGTGGCCGACGTCCGCGCCCGGCGCAAGGACGCGATGCCGCTCAACGACGCCCTGCCGGACATCCGGGTGGATCCCGACACCTTCGCCGTGCACGTGGACGGCGAGCTGATCGAGCCCGCCCCGGCCGAGTCGCTGCCGATGGCGCAGCGCTACTTCCTCTTCTGACGGTGCACGTGGGCATGGAAGGGGACGCGGCCCTGCTGCTGCTGGCCGACTCCCGGCTGCCTGCGGGCGGGCACGCCCATTCGGGCGGCGTGGAGGAGGCCGTACGGCGGGGCGCGGTGACCGGCGCGGGCGACCTGGCGCGGTTCCTGCGC
Organism: Microbispora sp. NPDC046933; assembly: GCF_040644635.1. NCBI lineage: Bacteria > Bacillati > Actinomycetota > Actinomycetes > Streptosporangiales > Streptosporangiaceae > Microbispora > Microbispora sp. NPDC046933. The sequence goes on from NZ_JBEYWW010000004.1 coordinate 89,486, forward strand.
GGCAGGCTCGCCACCGCCGGCCTCGTCACCGCCGCCCTCGCCGCCGCCGCGTGCGAGCTGGCCGCCTCCGAAGCCGTCAGCTGGGGACGCACCGGCTCCGGAACCGCCGCGGACGGCCGCCGCGGCACCGGCCAGGAACCCGGCGCCACCCCTGACGCGGCGGCACGGTACGTCTGGAGGCCGCCCGGAGCTGACGGCGCCGACGGCGCCGGGCTGTGGCGGCGGCTTGACGCCGAGGCCGACGCCCGGACCGCCTCTCCCGCGCAGCGGGAGGCCGCCAGGACCCAGGGGCGGCTCCTGCTGCGCACGGCGCGCCGGATGTGGCCCTCGGCCGCCCTGGACACGCTCGCGCGGGCCGTGCCGGAGGGCCCGCACCACCCCGTCGCGTTCGGTGCGGCGGCGGCCTCGGCGGGCTGCGCGCCCCGCCAGGCCGCGCTGGCCGCCGCCTACACCTCGGTCACCGGCCCGGCCACGGCCGCGGTGCGGCTCCTCGGCCTCGACCCGGTCACCGTCCACCGCCTGCTCGCCGGCCTCGTCCCCGCGCTCGAGGGCGCGGCCCGCGCCGCCTGCGCGTCGCTCGACGACGCGATTCCGCCGGACGAAACGCCGGACGAGTGCGGGGCGGGACAGCACCTGGGATGGCACGCGCTGCCGGGGCACAGCGCGCCCGCGCTCGACCTCCTGGCGGAGGGACACCTGACCAACCCGATGAAGCTTTTCGTCTCCTGACGTCCCCGCACCGGCCACCGCTGAAGAAAGAGCAGGTACCCACATGGGCGCTCACCACGACGACCTCCACGACGCGGCCGAGCCACACGGGCGGGCACTCCGCCTCGGCATCGGCGGGCCGGTCGGCAGCGGCAAGACCGCCCTGGTGGCGGCGCTGTGCCGCACTCTCGGGCCGTCCCTGCGGCTCGGGGTCGTGACCAACGACATCTACACCACCGAGGACGCCGACTTCCTGCGCCGCGCCGGGGTCATCGACCCCGAGCGGATCCTCGCCGTGCAGACCGGCTGCTGCCCGCACACCGCCATCCGCGACGACATCGCCGCCAACCTGGACGCCGTCGAGACGCTGGAGGAGCGGTTCGGGCCGCTCGACCTCGTGATCGTCGAGAGCGGCGGCGACAACCTCACCGCCACGTTCAGCCGCGGCCTGGCCGACCGGCAGATCTTCGTGCTCGACGTGTCGGGCGGCGACAAGGTGCCCCGCAAGGGCGGGCCGGGGGTGACCTCCGCCGACCTGCTCGTGGTCAACAAGACCGACCTCGCGCCGATGGTCGGCGCCGACCTGACCGTGATGTCCCGCGACGCGGCGGCCGTACGGGACGGCAAGCCGGTGCTGTTCACGTCGATCAGGGAGGACAGGGGCGCTCAGACCGTCGCGGACTGGGTGGTGAACATGGTCGGCGCCTGGCGGCACGAGCACGGCGAACCGCACCGCCACGCCGCCCGCGGCGCCGTCCAGAGCGCCGTCCAGCAGGCCCCGGCGTCCTGACCGTCATGACGGCCGTCACCGCGCGTGCGCTGATCAGGACGGAGGCCGCGAGCGGAGGCCGGACCCGGCTGGAGACGCTCCGGTCCGACCCGCCGCTGACGCTGCGGCAGACCGGCCCGCGGCGGGTCCATCTGGTCTCGACGGGCGCCGGCCCGCTGCGCGGCGACCACCTCGAACTCGGCGTGGACGTCGCCCCCGGCACGTCGCTCGAGGTCCGCTCGGTGGCCGCCACGCTGGTGCTGCCCGGTCTCGCGGACACCCCCTCGGTCATGGTCGTGCGGGCGCGGGTCGGCGCGGGCGCCACCCTGCACTTCTCCCCCGAACCGACCGTCCTCGCCGCCGGATGCGCCCACCGACTCCTCGTACGGCTCTCGCTCGCCGAGGACGCCACGGTCTTCTGGCGGGAGGAGATCGTCTTCGGGCGGCACGGCGAACGGCCGGGACGCGGCCACGCGCGGTTCGACGCGACCGTGGACGGACGGCCGCTGCTCCGCCAGGACCTCCTCGTGGGCGAGGAGGCGGTGGACGGCGGCCCGGCCGTCTACGGGGACGCCCGGTGCGTCGGCTCGACCCTCCTCGCGGGACCCGCCTGGGCGCCGCCCGCCGGGCCGGACGCCAGGCACGAGCGGCGCGCCGTGCTGGGAGACGGCTGGGCGGCGCTGCCGCTGGCCGGCCCCGGCGTGCAGGTCTGCGCGCTCGGCACGGACGCGGTCCAGCTCAGGGAGCGGCTACGGCACGGCGAAGCCGCGGGGGCTGAAACCGGCCGCCGCGCGCCGTAGCCTGGTGATCGTGTCGGAACCCACGCAGCATCCCGGCGGACCGAGGCGAGGCACCAGCGTGGCCGGCGTCCTGCGGGCCGCCGGCGTGTTCGTCGCGGGGTTCGCGCTGGCCGTGACCGCGCTGCTCCCGTGGGCGGGCCTCACCGCCGAGTTCGGCATCCTCGACGCGTCGCTCACGCACGCGGTGCGCGGCGTGGACGCGGGCCCCGGCTGGTTCGTGCTGGGCGCGGGGATCACGGCGATGCTGCTCGGCGTGCTCGGCGCGGCGCGAAGCTGGCTGTTCACCGGGCTGGCGATCCTGCCCGGCGCGGTGGCCGCCTTCGCGCTGGCCATGTTCCTCGCCGACCCGCGCGACCTCGTGGGCCGGCTCGACTTCCAGGTCTCCGGGCTGCTGCGGGTGCACCCGACGATCCAGTACGGCTGGTTCGCCGGCCTGCTGGCCTCGGTCGCGCTGGCCGTCCTGGCCGCCGCCGCGCTGCTGCGCCGCCGGTGACGGCCGTCAGTCGTAGAAGCCGAGACGCCGCAGCTGCTTGGGGTCGCGCTGCCACTCCTTGGCGACCTTGACCCGCAGGTCGAGGTAGACCCGGGTGCCGAGCAGCGCCTCGATCTGCTGCCGGGCGCGGGTGCCCACGTCCTTGAGCCTCGTGCCGCCCGGGCCGATCACGATCGCCTTCTGCGAGGGCCGCTCGACGAACATGTGGGCGTACACGTCGAGGAGGTCGTCGCGGCCCTCCCGGGGGTGCATCTCCTCCACGACCACCGCGATCGAGTGGGGCAGCTCGTCGCGCACGCCCTCCAGCGCGGCCTCCCGGATCAGCTCGGCGACCAGCACCTGCTCCGGCTCGTCGGTCAGCTCCCCGCCGGCGTACAGCGGGGGCGACTCCGGCAGCCGCTTGACGAGCACGTCGGCGAGGACGTCGAGCTGCTCGCCGCCCTGCGCGGACACCGGGACGATCTCGGCGAACTCGGCCAGCGCGGACACCGCGAGAAGCTGGTGCGCGACCTGCTCGCGGGTGGCCAGGTCGCACTTGGTGACGACCGCCACCACCGGGGTCTTCTTGACGGCCGCGAGCTTGTCGACGATGAACCGGTCACCCTTGCCGATCGGCTCGTTCGCCGGGACGCAGAACCCGATGACGTCGACCTCGGTGAGCGTGGACAGCACCAGGCTGTCCAGCCGCTCCCCCAGGAGCGTGCGGGGACGGTGGAATCCGGGGGTGTCCACGATCACCAGCTGGGCGTCCGGCCGGTGGACGATGCCGCGGATGGCCCGCCGCGTGGTCTGCGGCTTGGACGAGGTGATCGCCACCTTGGTGCCGACCAGGGCGTTCATCAGGGTGGACTTGCCGACGTTGGGCCTGCCGACGAAGCAGGCGAAGCCCGCACGGAAACCGCTGGGTTCGGCGTCCACGTCAGATGTACCGGCCCTTCAGCGAACCGTCCGGGCCGGCCAGGAACAGCGTGCCGTTGCCCATGTCCTCGATGACGGCCAGGTCCTGCTCCGCCGGGTCGTCGGCCTCGGTGACGACCGCCGCCGCCTCGAGGGACTTCGCCCCGCTGGACACGGCCATGGCCACGGCCGCCTGGAGGGCCGAGAGCCGGAGCGAGGGCAGCGCCACCGTGGTCGCGGCGTACGTCCGGCCGGTCTCGTCGCGCACCGCGGCGCCCTCGGGGGTGCCGCCGCGCGCCCGCGCCGACCTGGCCAGCGTGATGATCTTGTTGTCCTCGGGGTCCAGCGTCTGTGTCACGCGTCAAGCGTACCGACCTCGCGGACGAGCAGCCGTGTCAGTTCGGCCGTACGGGCCGGATCGGGCGGGGTCAGGCCCGCGTGCACGAGCGCGATCAGCGTGTGGCCCGAGCGGGCGACGACCATGTGCATGCGGTAGGGGTAGCCGCCGACCCGCCCGGACAGGGCCCGGCCCGCCGCGCCGGCCCCGCCGATGCCGGGCAGCGGCGTCCGCGCGGCCGCCAGGCGGTCGTACGGCGTGCCGCCGTCGGCCGTCGCGCAGTGGGAGAGGGCGTCGCGGAGCACGGCGAGATGCCCGGCCGCCTCGCCGCCGTCGTAGACGGCGACGCCGACACCGGCAAGCTCGCCCGCGTGTACGCCCTGGTAGGTGGCGGCGGTCGTGCCGCTGAGCCCCTCGCGCGGGGGCCTGCCCGCGGCCGCGTCGAACAGCAGGCGGCACGCGCGGGTGCGGGGACGGAACGGCGGGCGCCAGGGCGCCCGCGCGTGGCTGAAGAACCCGTCGGGAAGGCCGTCCATCCGGCCGAGCACCGTCCGCGGACGGCTCGCGTCTCCCGCCGTGCCGGGGGCCCGGACGGCGGGGTGCGTGACCCCGCCCGTGCCGCAGGCGCCGGTGGCCAGGACCAGGCAGCCCGTGACGGCCGCGTGGACGATGCGCATACCCGCCTCCCCGCTTTGCCGGAGGTTTCCTTCCCCGTACCGCGAGCGGGTAATCACATTGCGTAATCAATACGGGCTCTCATCAATACGGGGCTCCCACCCTGAACCGGGTGAGAGCCCCGCACCGATTACGGATCCCCCATGGGAGGCTCCGGTGCGCCGCGAACCCCCTCCCGGCGCGCCGGACTCCCCAACGAGGCGCCCCGAACCCCTTCTGAGCGCCTGGGACAACAGTGGCCGGGCGCGCTTGCAGCTCGCTTGAAGGACGCTTGCAGGCCCGAAGGCGCCGCGTCACTCGTGGTCGGCGCCGGCGGCCACGACCTCGTCGCCCGTCGCGGGCTCCTCCCGGCGCACGACGACCGTGCTGATCCGGTTGCGGCGTCCCGCCAGGTTCTCGGCCGTCAGGCGCAGGCCGCCGACCACCGCCTCCGAGCCCGCGATCGGCACCCGGCCCAGGGCGTGCGCCAGCAGGCCGCCGACCGTGTCGACGTCATCGACCTCGATCTCCGTGTCGAACAGCTCGCCGAGCTCGTCGACCGGGAGCCGCGCGGTCACCCGCACCGCCCCGTCGTCCAGCCACTCGACCCGCGGGGCCTCCTGGTCGTACTCGTCGGCGATCTCACCGACGATCTCCTCGATGACGTCCTCGATGGTGACGAGGCCGGCGGTGCCGCCGTACTCGTCGATGACGATGGCGAGGTGGATCTGCCGCGCCTGCATCTCACGCAGCAGCTCGTCGATCGGCTTGCTCTCCGGCACGTACGTCGCGGGGCGCATGAGCTCGTCCACCCGCGTGCCGCCGTCGCCGGTGTCCTGGATGCGGCGGACGATGTCCTTGAGATAGGCGATGCCCACCACGTCGTCCTCGTTCTCCCCCACCACGGGGATGCGGGAGAAGCCGCTGCGCAGGGCCAGCGAGAGCACCTGGTTCAGCGTCTTGCCGCGCTCGATGAAGACCATGTCGGTGCGCGGCACCATCACCTCGCGCACCAGCGTGTCGCCGAGCTCGAAGACCGAGTGGATCATCTCTCGCTCGTCGGGCTCGATGACCCGGCGCTGCTCGGCCAGGTCGACGAGGTCGCGCAGCTCGGCCTCGGAGGTGAACGGGCCCTCGCGGAAGCCCTTGCCCGGGGTGAGCGCGTTGCCCAGCAGGATCAGCAGCTCGGGCAGCGGGCCGAAGATCCGGGTCAGGCCGTACACGATGGGCGCGCTCGCCAGCGCCACCGGCTCGGCGTGCTGGCGGCCGAGCGTACGCGGCATGACCCCGACGATGACGTAGCTCACCAGGATCATCACCACGGCCGCCAGGGCGTACGCCTGCCCGCGGTCGCCGAGCCAGTCGATGAACAGCAGCGTCGTGATCACCGTGGCGACGAGCTCACAGCTCAGGCGCAGCAGGAGCACCAGGTTGAGGTAGCGCGGCGGGTCGGCGACGATCGCCTGCAGCCGCACCGCGCCGCGCCGCGCCTCCTTGACGAACTCCTCCGCGCGCACCCTGGAAATGCGGGTCAGCGCCGTCTCCGCACTCGCCAGCAGGCCGCCGGCCACGATCAGGAAGACGGCGGACAGCAGCCAGCCGTTGCTCACGGCTTACGCCGCACCTCCCGCCAGGCGCCGAGCAGTTCGTCCTGCAGCCCGAACATCTCGGCGTGCTCCTCGGGCTCGGCGTGGTCGTAGCCGAGCAGGTGCAGGATGCCGTGCGTGCACAGCAGCTCCAGCTCGTCCTGCGCGCTGTGCCCGGCCTCGGCGGCCTGCTTGGCCGCCACCTGGGGGCACAGCACCACGTCGCCGAGCAGCGCCGGATCGGGGGACGCGTCCTCGTCCCGGCCGCCGACGTTGGGCCGCAGCTCGTCCATGGGGAAGGCCAGCACGTCGGTCGGGCCCGGCTCCCCCATCCACTGCTCGTGCAGCTCGGCCATCGCCGCCTCGTCGATCACCAGGATCGACAGCTCGGCCAGCGGGTTGATCCCCATCCGGCCGAGGACGTGCCCGGCCAGCTCGACCAGCGCCGACTCGTCGACCTCGACGCCGGACTCGTTGGCCACCTCGATGCTCACGGGGTCTCCTCACCCGTCATGGTCGTGCTCACCGCCGGTTGTTCCGCGGCCGCTTGTTGATCGCGCGCGGCTCGGAGGCCATCGCGGCGTCGTAACGGCCGTAGGCGTCGACGATGTCGCTCACCAGCTTGTGCCGTACGACGTCGGCGCTGGTCAGCCTGCTGAAATGGATGTCCTCGATGCCCTCGAGGATGTGCTGGACGACCTTCAGGCCGCTGTCCTGGCCGCCGGGCAGGTCGATCTGGGTCACGTCGCCGGTGACCACGATCTTGGAGTTGAACCCGAGCCTGGTCAGGAACATCTTCATCTGCTCGGGCGAGGTGTTCTGCGCCTCGTCCAGGATGATGAAGGCGTCGTTGAGCGTCCGTCCGCGCATGTAGGCGAGCGGCGCGACCTCGATCGTCCCGGCCGACATCAGGCGGGGGATCGAGTCGGGGTCGAGCATGTCGTGCAGCGCGTCGTACAGCGGCCGCAGGTACGGGTCGATCTTCTCGTAGAGCGTGCCGGGCAGGAAGCCGAGCCGCTCCCCCGCCTCGACGGCGGGGCGGGTGAGGATGATCCGGTTGACCCGCTTGTTCTGCAGGGCCTTCACGGCCTTCGCCATCGCCAGGTACGTCTTGCCGGTGCCGGCGGGGCCGATGCCGAAGACGATGGTGTGCCTGTCGATCGCGTCGACGTACCTCTTCTGGTTGACCGTCTTCGGGCGGATGGTGCGGCCCCGCGCGGACAGGATGTCCAGGGACAGGACCTCGGCCGGACGGTCGGTGGCCTGCCGCAGCATGTGGATGCTGCGCTCGACGGCGTCGGGGGACAACTCGGCACCCGAGCCGACCAGCTCCACCAGCTCCTCGAAGAGGCGCACGACGACGCCGCTCTCCTCGGGACTGCCGGTGATCGTGATCTCGTTGCCCCGCACGTGGATGTCGGCGCCGAAGGCGCCTTCGATGACCCGCAGCAGCTCGTCACCCGACCCGAGGAGGCTGACCATCGGCTGCCCCTCGGGGATGACTACCTTGGCCTGGGTCTTGTGGATGTGCTGTGACTCGGACATGGGCGGCCCTTGCGGCCCTGATCGCCTCCCTAGTTCCCTTTCATGCTAGCCGCTCAGCCGGGGGGCCAGGTGAGGCCTCGGCCGCCGAGCACGTGCGCGTGGACGTGGAAGACCGTCTGCCCGGCCCCCGGCCCGGTGTTGAACACGATCCGGTAACCGGTCTCGGCCACGCCCTCCTGTACGGCCACCGCGTGGCAGGCCTTGAGCAGGTCGTCGGCCAGGCCGTCGTCGGCCGCGGCCAGCACGGCGGCGTTCTCGTGATGGGCCTTGGGCACGACGAGGACGTGTGTGGGGGCCTGCGGGTTGATGTCGCGGAAGGCCAGCGCCCGCCCGGCCTCCAGGACGATGTCCGCCGGGACCTCCTTGGCCACGATCTTGCAGAAGAGGCAGTCGCTCACGCGCGAAAGCCTAGCCGTTGGCGGTAGTTGATGACTGCAATGATCCCCCCGGCTAGGGTGAGTGTGCGAGACTGCACCCAGAAAACCCCCCTAGTGTCGGGCGAGGACACCGCTGGGCCATGCCCCCTCATGATTCGGAAGAACGTAAACCCCCCGGGGATGACGAGCGTCTTATCGATGTGACCACCGAGACCCTCGTGGCCGACAGGTCGTTGGGGACGGTGCCCGTCGGATGGGACGCCGACATGGCCGTGACAGCGCTCTACAGCGCTCACTATCGGTCACTGGTGCGTCTCGCCGTGCTGCTGGTGCGTGACGTGGCCAGCGCGGAAGAGGTCGTTCAGGACGCGTTCGTCGCCATCCACGGCGCCTGGCGCAGGCTGAGGGACACCGACAAGGCACTGGCCTACCTGCGTCAATCGGTCGTGAACCGATCGCGTTCCGTGCTTCGGCACCGCGCGGTCGTCGAGAAGTACGCGCCGAAGGGGCTGCCGGACGCGCCGAGCGCGGAGAACGGCGCGATCGGTGAACTGGAGCGCTCGGCCGTCATCGAGGCGCTCCGCGGCTTACCCACCCGCCAGCGCGAGGCGCTGGTGCTGCGATACTACGGCGACCTGTCGGAGGCCGAGATCGCACACGCGATGGGGATCAGCAAGGGCGCGGTGAAGAGTCACACGGCCCGCGGCATGGCCGCACTACGGATGGCACTGGAGCAGTTCTCATGACCTTCCCGCCCGACGACGAGTACGGCGAGTTGCTCCGCCGTGCCCTGCGCGCGGAGGCGGACTCGGTCGTGCCGTCTCCCGATGGACTCGAGATCATCCGCAGGCGCATCGACCAGCGCGGCCTGCGCGGCGTGCGGAACATGCTGTGGTGGCGGGTCGGAGCGGCCGCCGCAGGGGCCGTGCTCGTGGCGGGCGCGGTCGTGATGGCCGTCCCCGGCCTGCGCGACCAGGTGGCACAGTCCACGGGCATCGACACGGCCAGCGACGAGCGTGAGGACAGGAGGGACACCTCGACGGTGACCCGGCCGCCCAACCTGGCGCCCTCACGGCCGGTCGTGATCGTGCCCGTCACCCCCAGCCCGTCCCGCGCACGGCCCACCCCGTCCCCGACGCACAGCACGAGCACGAGCGCCAGGCCGTCGCCGTCGCCGTCCGATCCCTGCGTCACGCCCACCTCCCAGCCGGGCGTGATCGAGCCCGACGCGGCCCTCCCGCCGACGTGCTCGCCGACGTCGGTGACGCAGCCGCCCGTGGTGACGCCCTCGGTCTCGCACCGCCCCTCGACGGCTCCGCCCACGACGTCCGCGCCCGCGGTCACCCCGAGCCCGACGCCCACGGAGACCGCCACGCCCAACTCGGCGACCGAGACGCCCGCCGCCCCCTGACCCGGCCCGCCGGTCATCCTGGAGTATGACGGGCGGTCGCCCGATCACCGAGGGTCGCACCGCGAGATCGTCACGCGGCCGGAGGGCGTCGCGCCTCCTCCTTGGAATCCTGATCACGCAACTGACAGCGATCAGGATGAAAGAGGCGAGACATGCCTGAAATGTGGCGGAGGCGAGCGGGCGCGCTCGGCGCGGCCCTGGCCCTCACGATGGTGGCCGCCGTCCCGGCGGCGTCCGCGGCGCCGGTGGCTGTGACGACGGCGCCGGGCGTTTCGACGGTCGCCGGGATCCGGCTCTCCCTACCCGCCCCGTCGGGGCCGCTGCCGGTCGGCACGGTCTCCCTGCGCCTGGTGGACCGGTCACGTCCCGACCCATGGGTGAAGGGACGGGCGTACCGGGAGGTGATGGTGAGCGTCTGGTATCCCGCCACCCGCGCGCCGGGACATCCGGTGTCCCCGCACCTGCCGCCACTGGTCGCCGCCGACTTCGACGCCACCTTGGCGCCCGACTTCCTCGGCGTACGGCCCGGCCAGGTGAACTGGGCGGCGACCCGCACGCACGCCCGCCTGGACGCGCCCGTGCGGCGCAGGTCCGGCGGCTACCCGGTGGTGCTCTACTCCCCCGGCTACATGGTGCCGCGCTCGCTGGGCACGCTCGCCGCGGAGGACCTGGCCTCGCGTGGCTACGTGGTCGTCACCGTGGACCACACCTACGAGGCGGCGGCCGTCGAGTTCCCCGGCGGGCGGCTGGAGCGGACCAGGGTGCGGGCGGACGACATGGACGACGCGATGAAGGCCCTCGACGTCAAGGTGGCGGACCTGCGGTTCGTCCTCGACGTGATCACCGCGCGACGGGCCGGGCTGCCCTCCCGGCTGGTCAAGGCGCTGGACACCACCCGCGTGGCGGCCATGGGCTTCTCCATGGGCGGCGCGGCGGTGGCGCGGCTGATGTACGCCGACCACCGGGTGAAGGCGGGCGTGAACCTCGACGGCTCGCTCTTCGGCGAGGTGACCGAGCGCGGCCTCGACGCCCCGTTCCTGCAACTGGCCGCCGACGAGCACGACGACCCTTCCTGGGTGACGTTCAGGAAGCATCGCCGGGGCTGGAAGCACGACCTGCGGCTCGCCGGAGCGAAGCACTACTCCTTCACCGACATGCAGGCGCTGGTCCCGCGGATCTCGGACCGCCTGGGCACGCCGTCCGAGATCGTCGGAACCGTCGACCCGGTCCGCTCGGTCGCGGCCCAGCGCGCCTACGTGGCCGCGTTCCTCGACCTGCAGTTGAAGGGCCGCACGACCCGCCTGTTCGACGGGCCGAGCCCCGCGTTCCCGGAGATGAGCTTCCTCGGCTAGTCCTCACCAGCGGCCGCAGCGGGACAGCAGGACGGCCGCCGCGGCCACGCCCGCCGTGGAGGTGCGCAGCACCGTCGGCCCCAGCAGGGCCGGCGTGGCTCCCGCGGCCCGCAACGCGGCGATCTCCTCCTCGGTGACGCCGCCCTCCGGGCCGACGACCATCACGATGTCGCCCGGCTCCTCCGGCAGGGGCAGGCGGCTCAGCGGCTCGGCGGCCTCCTCGTGCAGCACGACCGCGAACGCCGCCGCGGAGACGAGCGAGCGGACCCCGGCGGTCGTGGCCTGCTCGGTCACCTCCGGCAGGTGGAAGCGCCGGGCCTGCTTGGCCGCCTCGCGGGCCGTGCCGCGCCAGCGGGCCAGGGCCTTGGCCGCCCGGTCGCCCTTCCACTGGGTAACGCAGCGGGCGGCCGCCCACGGGACGATCACGTCGACCCCGGCCTCGGTCATCATCTCGACCGCGAGCTCACCCCGGTCGCCCTTGGGCAGGCCCTGGACGACCACCAGCCTCGGCCGGGGCGGCGGGACCTCGAACCGGCGCAGCACCTCGGCGGTCAGCGAGTCCTTGCCGGCCGCCGTGACCGTGCACTCGGCCACCCGCCCCGCGCCGTCCGTCAGGTCGATCCGCTCCCCCGGGCGCAGGCGGCGTACGGCGGCGGCGTGCCGCCCCTCCGGCCCGTCGAGGACGATCGTGCCCGCCGCCTGGCCTGCCGCGTCCGACAGGAACACGGGAACACTCATCAGATCAGCTCAGCGGCCGTTGAAGGCGTCCCGCAGGCGGGAGAAGAAGCCCTGCTGGCCCGGGGAGAACTTGCCGGGCGGCCGCTCCTCCCCGCGCAGCTTCGCCAGCTCGCGCAGCAGTTCCTCCTGCTGCGGCTCGAGCTTGGTCGGCGTCTCGACGTTCACGTGGATCAGCAGGTCGCCCCTGCCGGTCTCGTTGAGCCGCTGGACGCCCTTGCCGTACAGGGGGATGACCTGGCCGGCCTGGGTGCCCGGCCGCACGTCGATCTCCTCGGCGCCGTCGAGCGTCTCGATCGTGATCGAGGTGCCGAGCGCGGCGGCGGTCATCGGGATGTGGACCGTGCAGTGCAGGTCGTCGCCGCGCCGCTCGAAGATCTGGTGCGGCCGCTCGACGATCTCCAGGAACAGGTCTCCGGCGGGGCCGCCGCCGGGGCCGACCTCGCCCTCGCCGGCGAGCTGGATGTGCGTGCCGTCCTCGACGCCCGCCGGGATCCTGACCTTGATCGTGCGCCGGGTCCTGACCCGTCCCTCGCCCGAGCACTCCATGCAGGGGTGCCGGATGACGCTGCCGTACCCGCCGCACTGGGGGCAGGGGCGGGAGGTCATGACCTGGCCCAGGAACGAGCGGGTCACCTGCGAGACCTCGCCGCGCCCGTGGCACATGTCACAGGTGTCGGGGTGGGTGCCGGCCGCCGCTCCGGAGCCCTGGCAGACGTCGCAGACGACGGCGGTGTCGACCACGATCTCCCTGGTCGTGCCGAAGGCCGCCTCCGCCAGGTCGAGCTCGACCCGGATGGTGGCATTGCGGCCCCGGCGAGCGCGAGAGCGGGGCCCCCGCGCGGCGCCCGCCGACCCGAAGAAGGCGTCCATGATGTCGCTGAACGGGAAGCCCGCCCCGAAGCCGGCGCCCCCGGCACCCGCGCCGGCGCCGGCGAACGGGTCGGCGCCCATGTCGTACATGCGGCGCTTGCCCGCGTCGGACAGCACCTCGTACGCCTGGTTGATCTCCTTGAACCGCTCCTGGGTCTCCGGATCGGGGTTGACGTCCGGGTGCAGCTCACGGGCGAGACGGCGATACGCCTTCTTGATCTCTTCCTGGCTGGCGTCGCGCCGTACGCCAAGGGTCGCGTAGTAGTCGTTGGACACTTATGACCCCGCCAGGATCTGGCCGACGTAACGCGCCACCGCGCGCACCGCACCCATCGTCACCGGATAGTCCATTCGTGTCGGGCCCAGCACTCCGAGCCGGGCCAGTTCCTTGTCGCCCGAACCGTATCCGGCGGCCACGATAGAGGTGCCGCGCAGCCCGCTGTAGGGGTTCTCGGATCCGATGCGGACGGTCAGTTCGGACAGCCCGCGGGTCTCCCCCAGCAGGCGGATGAGGACGACCTGCTCCTCCAGCGCCTCCAGCACGTCCCGCAGGCCGATGCTGAAGTCGGCGGCGGCGAGGTTCGCCGTACCGCCAAAGACGATCTTCTCCTCGTGCCGCTCGACGAGTGTCTCGAGCAGCACCGACAGGATCGTGGCCGCCGCCGGCCTGTCCTCGGGAGGCAGGCGGTCGGGAACGTCGGCCACGGTCTCGGGCACCTGGGACAGGCCGCAGCCGTCCAGGCACGCGTTGAGCACGGCGCGCAGGTTCGCGATCCGGTCGTCGGCGATGGCCTCCGGCAGGTCGACGACCCGCTGCTCGACCCGTCCCGTGTTGGTGATCAGCACCAGCATGACCCGGCGCTCCGCGAGCGGGACGATCTCCACATGGCGCACCGACGACCTGGTGAGCGAGGGGTACTGGACCACCGCGACCTGCCGGGTGAGCTGCGCGAGCAGCCGCACCGTGCGCATGACGATCTCGTCGAGGTCCACGGCCCCGGCGAGGAAGGTCTCGATGGCCCTGCGCTCCGCGCCCGACAGCGGCTTGATCTGCGACAGCCGGTCGACGAACAGGCGGTATCCCTTGTCCGTCGGCACCCTGCCGGCACTGGTGTGCGGCTGGGTGATGTATCCCTGCTCCTCCAGCGCCGCCATGTCGTTGCGGATCGTCGCCGGGGAGACGCCGAGGTTGTGCCTGTCCGCCAGGGCCTTGGACCCCACCGGCTCGTTGGTGGACACGTAGTCCTCGACGATGGCGCGCAGGACGGCGAGCTTGCGGTCGTCGAGCAATGTGTCACCTCCCTGTGCCTGGAAACACCGACTCTGGCACTCTGTGTTCCCGAGTGCCAAGTGTACGGCTACCACCCCACGTGGTGCGATAACGCAGGGGGTACCAAGACAGCGCAGGGGGTACCAAGACAGCGCAGGGCACCAGGACAAGCGAGCTGCAAATCGACCACAAGCCGCATGGTCGACCCTTGGTTCCATGCACGAGAACCAGATCCCCGATGTGACCATGAGGGTGCCCCGCCCCATGCCCCCGGCCGACGCGACCTTGCGGATGCCGCACCCCTTTCCCCCGCCGTACGGCGGATCCCGGCCGATCCGGCCCCGCCTGCTGTGGATCTTCCTCTCCTGGGTGCTCTTCGTCGTCCTGCTGGTGGCGGGCGTCGGCGGGTTCGCCGGCGGCCTGTTCTCCACGCTCGGCGACGCCGCGCCCACGACGACCTTCTCCGGCGGGCAGTCGGTGAACGTCGCGCTCGACCCCGCGGACACGCCGGCGATCTACGCGGCCGTCGACCAGCCCACCGACGTCCGCTGCCAGCTCGGCGACGGCTCCGACCCGCGGGTGCGGCTGACCCGGCCTGCCGTCCCCCAGTCCGTCACGCTGAACGGCACGACCTGGGAATTGCTGTTCGAGGCCGGCGTCCCGGCGGCGGGCACCTACCAGCTCGCCTGTGAGGGCGACGGGGTGCGGTTCGGCGTCGGCAAGCAGCTCGTCGGCGGGGTCGGCATGCTGGTGGGCGGCGCGATCGCGCTGCTGGCGCTGCCCACGGTCGGCTTCCTGGCCGCGGTGATCGTGACGATCGTCGTGCTCGCGCGCCGCTCCGCGGCCCGGCGCCGCCTGGCGTGATTTGCTAGCGTTCCCCGCATGTACGGGCGGGACGTGCTTTCCGGAGACTGGCGGCGGCCACGGCGGGGGCAGATCCCCGAGATCCCGGCCGAGCCCGACCTCGTGGTCGAGGACGCCGAGGGCCGCTTCTGCGGCGCGGTGGTGGCCTGCGACAAGGAGGCCGTGACGCTGGAGGACCGGTTCGGCCGGCGGCGGGTGTTCCCACTGACGCCCGCCGGATTCCTCCTCGAAGGCGAACCGGTGACGCTGGTGCGTCCCCAGGCCGGCCCGAAGGGGCCGCTGCGGAGCGCCTCGGGATCGATCGCGGTCGAGGGCCTGCGCGCGCAGGTCGCCAGGGAGAGCCGCATCTACGTGGAGGGCGTCCACGACGCCTCGCTGGTCGAGAAGATCTGGGGGCACGACCTGCGGGTGGAGGGCGTCGTCGTCGAGTACCTGGAGGGCGTGGACGACCTCCCGGCCATCGTCGAGGAGTTCGGCCCCGAGCCGGGCAGGCGGCTCGGCGTGCTCGTGGACCACCTGGTGCCCGGCTCGAAGGAGAGCCGCATCGCCGCCCGGGTGTCCGGGGACGACGTGCTCGTCGTCGGGCATCCGTTCGTCGACATCTGGCAGGCGGTCAAGCCCCGCGCGCTCGGCATCCCCGCCTGGCCGGACGTGCCGCGCGGCGTGCCCTGGAAGGAGGGCGTGATCGCCGCCCTCGGCTGGCGGATGGACCCCCAGGAGGCGTGGCGGCACATCCTGGGCCGGGTCACGACCTACGCCGACCTGGAGCCCGAACTGCTCGGCCGCGTGGAAGAACTGATCGACTTCGTGACGGCCTAAGGCGTGAGGTCCCGGACCACGGCGTCGGCGAGCAGCCTGCCGCGCAGCGTGAGCACGGCCCGGCCCGCCTTGAACGCCTCCACCTCCAGCAGTCCGTCCGCCAAGGCCCGCGCACACGCCGTACGCGCCTCGGGGGCGAGGCCGGCGAGCGGGAAGCCCGAGGCGAGGCGCAGCTCCAGCATGACCCGTTCGACGGCCCTGTCCTCCACCGGCAGCACCTCCCGGGCGTGCGCGGGCGAGGCCCCGGCCGCCAGGCGGGCGGCGTACGCCGCGGGGTGCTTGACGTTCCACCAGCGGGTGCCGCCCACATGGCTGTGCGCACCGGGGCCTGCCCCCCACCAGTCGCCGCCGGTCCAGTACAGCAGGTTGTGGCGGCAGCGGGCCTCGTCGCCCGCGGCCCAGTTGGAGATCTCGTACCAGCGCAGTCCGGCGGCGGTCAGCATCTCCTCGGCGATCAGGTAGCGATCGGCCGCCACGTCGTCGTCCGGCATCGGCAGCTCGCCGCGGCGGATCCGGGCGGCGAGCCGGGTGCCGTCCTCGACGATCAGGGAGTACGCCGAGACGTGGTCGGGCCCGGCGGCCAGCGCGGCCTCCAGGGAGGCCCGCCAGTCGTCCTCGCTCTCCCCCGGCGTGCCGTAGATCAGGTCCAGGTTGACGTGCTCGAACCCGGCCGCGCGGGCCTCCAGTACGGCCTCGGCGGGCCGGCCGGGGGTGTGCCGCCGGTCGAGCACGGCGAGGACGTGCTCGCCCGCGCTCTGCATGCCGAAGCTCACGCGGGTGAACCCGCCCGCCCGCAGCTCCTTCAGGTAGGCCGGGTCCACGGACTCGGGGTTGGCCTCGGTCGTCACCTCGGCGTCGGGCCGCAGGCCGAACTCCTCGCCGATGGCGTCGAGAATCCGTACGAGGTCGGCGGCGGGCAGCAGGGTCGGCGTGCCGCCGCCGAAGAAGACGGTCTCCACGGGCGGGGCCGCGTCTCCGAGCACGCGCCGGGCCAGCCGTATCTCCTCGACCGCGGTGGCGGCGTAGTCCCGCTGCGCGGCGCCGGGCCCCAGCTCGGCGGCCGTGTAGGTGTTGAAGTCGCAGTAGCCGCAGCGCGTCGCGCAGAACGGCACGTGCACGTAGAAACCGAACGGACGGGAGCCGAGCCCGTCGAGGGCCCCGGACGGCAGCTCGCCGCTCGTGGGGACGGGATCGCCGTCGGGAAGCACTGAAGGCACGCTCTCCAGTCTGCCGCCACTCGCACCCTGCCATTGACGCCCTGATCACCGCGGTCTACGATCGCGGCAATTTACAGGAAACTTTCCTAAAAAATGCGCTCGGGAGGCCGGCGTGCTCATGAGAAGGACCCTCGCCGTGGCGGTCGCCGCCACCCTGACGGCCGGCTTGGTGCCGTCCGCCGCCCAGGCGAGTGCGGGCGAGGAGCGGTACAAGCGGGTCGCCTACTTCATCCAGTGGGGAATCTACGGGCGGAACTTCCACGTGAAGGACGTGGACGCCAGCGGCGCCGCCGCGAAGCTGACCCACCTCAACTACGCCTTCGGGTTCGTCGGCCCCGAGGGCACCTGCTACTCCGCCGACCCCTGGGCCGACTGGCAGCGCCCCGTGCCCGCCGAGCAGAGCGTCGACGGCGCCGCCGACACCGACGACCAGCCGCTCAAGGGCAACCTCAACCAGCTCAAGAAACTCAAGGCCCGCCACCCCGGCCTCAAGGTCCTCATCTCCCTCGGCGGCTGGACCGGCTCCAAGTACTTCTCCGACGCCGTCCTCACCTCCGAATCCCGGGCCAAGCTCGCCGCCTCCTGCGTCGACCTGTGGCTCAAGGGCGACCTGCCCGGCCTGCCCCCCGGCGCCGCCGCCGGCGTGTTCGACGGCATCGACCTCGACTGGGAATGGCCCGGCTCCGCCGGCAACGACGGCAACGTCATCCGCCCCGAGGACAAGCAGAACCTCACCCTGTTCCTCGCCGAACTGCGCCGCCAGATGAAGGCGTACGACCGGCACGACGAGCTCACCGCCTTCCTCCCCGCCGCCGCCGCGAAGATCGACGCCGGATTCGAGGTCCGCAAGGTCTTCGACCAGCTCGACTTCGCCACCGTCCAGGGCTACGACCTGCACGGCCCCTGGGAGAACCGCACCGGCCACCAGGCCAACCTGCTCACCGACCGCCGCGACCCCAACGACGTCAAGTTCAGCGTCGACCAGACCGTACGCGACTACACCGGACGCGGCGCGCCCAAGCGGAAGATCGTCATCGGCGTCCCCGCCTACGGCCAGGGCTGGACCGGCGTCACCTCCGGCGGCGACGGCCGCTACGCCACGGCCGCCGGCCCCGCCCCCGGCACCTGGGCCCCCGGCAGCGACGACTACAAGAACCTCGTCAACAAGCCCGGCAAGCGCTACCGCGACCTGCTCACCGGCACCCAGTGGCTCTACGACGGCAACGAGTTCTGGTCCTACGACGACCCCGCCGTCATGCTCCAGAAGGCCGCCTACATCCGCCTCAAGGGCCTCGGCGGCTCCATGCTCTGGTCCATCGACCAGGACGACGCCAAAGCCTCCCTCACGTCGGCCCTCTACTCCGTTCTGCGCTGACCGGCGTCTCGGGGAGGGGGCCGCCGCGACTCCCTCCCTCGGCGTCGCCTGACCCGCGCCTTCTTTGCCGCCAATCGCTCCGGCCAAAATAAACCGCAAGCGCCAGCAATGTCGACAATCCGCTGAGCACATAACTTCCCGTCAGCAACATCAGCCACATTCCGGCGTGGGATGGATATATTAGAAGTGTCGCCAGGGCGATATATCCAGGCAGTAGAAAGATGAACCACAAGAGCCCCACGCCCACCTTCTCGAGCGTAGCGTCTACGCGCTGAGCGCGCCGCGCCCAGAGCACCATAAGCGGTATGCACCAGACCCAGTGGTGCGGCCAAGAAACGGGCGAGACAAGCAGCCCCACGATGGCGCAGACGGTGATTCCGGCGAGCTCGCCCGCCTTCTTCGCGGTCCATGCGGCGACCAGGAGTCCACCCATGCCGACCACCGCGCACAGGGCGAGCCAGAGAGGCACGGCAGGCCAAGAGCCGGGCATGAACATAAGCACGCCCCGAAGCGATTGATTGAAGAAGTCCGCGTCCTGCCCGGCGACCACCCGTTGCGTGTCGAAAAATGCGCCACCCCAGTAATCATGCGAATCGGCGGGCAGCAGCAGAAATCCGAGGATTACCGTGCCGAGAAAGCCAAGTCCAGCCATCAGGGCGGCCCGGAAACGACGCGTGACAAGAAGATAGGGGATGAATATCAGTGGGGTGAGCTTGATACCGGCGGCAATGCCCGTTCCCATGCCGCGCCACTTTTCTTTGCCGTGCGTCAGATCCACAACTATCACCAGTAGCAGAATAATACCTATTTGCCCATTCCACAGCGTTAGCGTTACTGGGTACAAGGGAAGTGCCGCGATAACAACCAGCAACGTGTGAGCCGCCCGGCGACTACGGCGCTTTACCGCAGTACGGCCGACGAGAATCCATATCACCACCTCAAGGGCGAGTATGGAGATCAGCACCCAGAGGGCGACGGCAATCTCCCTTCCAACCAAGGCGAGAGGCGTGAACAGCATTGCCGCGAAGGGTGAATAGGTAAACTTCAGCCGCCTTTCACCTATGATCAAGTCATAGACAGAGTTATGCCGCAGTACCGCCGCTCCGCCCTCCCGGTAAACCTCCAGATCAATCCAGCCCTCCGCATAGACCGAGTTGAAGACGAAGGCTGTCAGCGCGCCACTCAACGCGATCAATACTCCACATGCTATTTGGAAGGAGCCGCCACCTCTCTTGCCCGAACGAATTCGCGGACCGGCTGACACTGAAGAAGGCATGGCAACTCCCGACTTAGCTGCAGTGCACGCTAGCCACGCCCGCTTGTCGAAAGCTTGTCCTGCCCTGCTTGTGCCGGCCGTTCCGGATCGAGTTCGTTTCAGCCTGGAATTGCCGGTCCGGGCTCTGGTGTGATCCGTCGAGCGTAGGCCGACCGGTCGATCCTGTTCCTGGCGTTGCCCCGGATCAACCAGGCCCTCACGCCGACCGCCGGCCTGTGGATATTGGACGTCTACGGCTTCGCCGTCGGCTCCCTGCTGGTCACGTTCGGCAACATCGGCGACCGGCACGGCCGGCCGAGGTTGCTTTTGGTCGGCGCGACGGCCTTCGGCATCGGATCCACGGCGGCGGCGTTCGCGCCGAACCCCGAGCTTCTGATCGTCGCCGGTGGGCTGATGGGAGTAGCGGGCGCGACTCTCCTGCCATCGGCTCTGGCCGTGTTGAGCGAACTGTTCAGCGACCCACGGCGCTGCTGACATGCTTCGCCCGCAGGCAGCGGGTCCTGCGGCATCCGTTGATCGAGTTCCCGCTCTTCCTCGGCCGCGTCTTCACGGTCGCGATCACCACCGGCTTGTTGCCGCCGGCCAGGTACGCGGTCGTGGCAGACCCTCGTAAAGGCCTCGCCTGTTGACCGCTGTGCTGTACGGCCCGTGTACGGGCCAATGGCGGGTGCCATCGTGCGCCGCAGCCAATGGCGGGTGCCATCGTGCGCCGCAGCTTGTCCGCGTGCGCTTCACCCAGCCGCCTCGTCCAGCAAGTTGCGGAACACCACGCACGGGATGCGGGGGCGGTGACCTCCAGGACGCCAAACGTTAACGGATGGTCACGTTTCTCCGCGATTCTAATAAGTTATGGTCAAACGAGACGGCGCCTACTTCTTGTTCTTGTCCGGGGCCTCGGACGAGAGGGCGGCGACGAAGGCCTCCTGGGGGACCTCCACCCGGCCGACCATCTTCATCCGCTTCTTGCCTTCCTTCTGCTTCTCCAGCAGCTTGCGCTTACGGCTGATGTCACCGCCGTAGCACTTGGCGAGGACGTCCTTGCGTATGGCGCGGATGTTCTCCCGCGCGATGACGCGGGCGCCGATCGCGGCCTGGATGGGCACCTCGAACTGCTGCCGCGGGATGAGCTCCTTGAGCTTCTTGGCCATCTCCACCCCGTAGGCGTACGCCTTCTCGCGGTGGACGATCGCGCTGAACGCGTCCACGGTCTCGCCCTGCAGCAGGATGTCCACCTTGACCAGGTCGGCCTCCTGCTCGCCGGACGGCTCGTAGTCGAGCGAGGCGTACCCGCGGGTCTTCGACTTGAGCTGGTCGAAGAAGTCGAAGATGATCTCGCCGAGCGGGAGCGTGTAGCGGATCTCGACCCGGTCCTCCGACAGGTAGTCCATGCCCTGGAGCTGCCCGCGGCGGCCCTGGCACAGCTCCATGATCGCGCCGATGAACTCGGCCGGCGCGAGCACCGTGGCCTTCACCACCGGCTCGAAGATCTGGCCGATCTTCCCGGCCGGGAACTCCGAGGGGTTCGTGACGACGTGCTCCCTGCCGTCCTCCATGATCACCCGGTAGATGACGTTGGGCGAGGTCGAGATCAGCGACAGGTTGAACTCGCGCTCCAGCCGCTCACGGACGATCTCCATGTGCAGCAGGCCGAGGAAGCCGCAGCGGAAGCCGAAGCCGAGCGCCGCCGACGTCTCCGGCTCGTACACGAGCGCGGCGTCGTTCAGCCGCAGCTTGTCGAGGGCCTCGCGCAGCTCGGGATAGTCGTCGCCGTCGATCGGATAGAGCCCGGAGTAGACCATCGGCTTGGGATGCTCGTAGCCGCCGAGGGCCTCCGCGGCGGGCTTGGCCGCGTTGGTGACCGTGTCGCCGACGCGTGACTGGCGCACGTCCTTCACACCGGTGATCAGGTAGCCCACCTCGCCGACGCCGAGCCCCTTGTCGGACGGCATGGGCTCGGGCGAGATGACGCCGATCTCCAGCAGCTCGTGCTGCGCGCCGGTGGACATCATCAGCACGCGCTCGCGCTTGGACAGGTGGCCGTCGACCACCCTGACGTACGTCACGACGCCCCGGTAGGTGTCGTACACCGAGTCGAAGATCAGCGCCCGCGCGGGGACGTCGGCGTTCCCGACCGGCGCCGGGACGTTCTCCACGACGTGGTCGAGCAGCTCCTTGACCCCCACGCCGGTCTTGCCGGACACGCGCAGGACGTCCGCGGGGTCGCAGCCGATCAGGCCCGCGATCTCCTCGGCGTACTTGTCCGGCTGCGCGGCGGGCAGGTCGATCTTGTTGAGCACCGGGATGATGTGGAGGTCGGCGTTCATGGCCAGGTAGAGGTTGGCCAGCGTCTGGGCCTCGATGCCCTGCGCCGCGTCGACCAGCAGGATCGCGCCCTCGCACGCCTCCAGCGACCGGGACACCTCGTAGGTGAAGTCCACGTGACCCGGCGTGTCGATCATGTTGAGGACATGGCCGTTCCACGGGAGCCGCACGGCCTGCGACTTGATGGTGATGCCCCGCTCCCGCTCGATGTCCATGCGGTCGAGGTACTGCGCGCGCATCGACCTGTCGTCCACCACGCCGGTCAGCTGCAGCATGCGGTCGGCGAGGGTCGACTTGCCATGGTCGATGTGCGCGATGATGCAGAAGTTGCGGATCAACGCGGGGTCGGTCTGGCCAGGCTGAGTGCGCACCGAGGTCCGTTTCGACAAGATGATTGACTGCTGATCGGGTGGGCCGTCCGCCTCGTCTCGCGCTCGGCGGGCCCTCCCGAGGCTGGCGGACCAGCCACCCTCCATGGTGGCATGTCCGGGTGCTTGCCTTGACCACCAGACGTGTTCTGCGATTAACCGCCGTCGTCGTGGCCGTGCCGCTCGCGCTCGGCCTGGCCGGCGCCGCCGCGCTTCGCCTGCAGTTCGCCGGAACGCCGGCCGGCTGGGCCGGGACGACCGGCCACGACGCCCTGTGGATGGGCCACGCGTGGGTGGACGGCCGCCGCACCGAGGCCGACGTGCGGGCCCTCGCCGTACGGCTGCGCGCGAGCGGGATCAGGGACGTGTACGTCCACAGCGGGCCGTTCAAGTACGACGGAACCCTGCCACCCGACCGCTACGCCAACGCCGGAAATTTCCTGAAATGGTGGCGGAAGAACGTGCCCGGCGTCCGGGTGTCGGCCTGGCTCGGCCAGACCGTCAACGACAACGGCAAGCCCCACCTGAGCCTGGCCGACCCGGCGACGCGGGCCCGCGTCGTGGCGGGCGCCCGCGACCTGGCCACCCTGGGGTTCGACGGGATCCACTACGACTTCGAGCCGGTCTCCGACGGGGACGGGCCGTTCCTCGGCGTGCTGCGGGAGACGCGGGCGGCCATCGGCGCCCGGCTGTTGTCGGTCGCCACGCAGCAGATCGAGCCGCTGACCGGCCTGCGCGCCCCCACCGCCCTGGCGATCGGCCACGACAAGTACTGGACGCCGGACTACTTCCGCCAGGTCGCCGATCTCACCGACCAGGTCGCGATCATGACGTACGACTCGTGGACGCCCTTGCAGTCGCTGTACGGCGGCTACGTCGCGCGGCAGGCCGCCCTCGGCCTGGACCTCGTGCCCGAGGACAAGACCCTCCTCATCGGGGCTCCGGCGTACCACGACCACGGCGTGGCGTACGGCGACTGGGCCGAGAGCGTCGAGGCCGCGGCCGAGGGCGCGCGGCTCGCGCTCAGCGAGCACGGCCCCCGCGCCGAGTTCGGCCTCGCCCTGTACGTCGACTTCGCGGCCACGGAGCAGGACTGGGCGGAGTACGAGAGGGTCTGGGTGCGCGGCGGCGCCGGAGGGGCCGTCGAGTCGCGGGGGCGGGCCGATGTGCGGTCGACTGCGGCCGTGCCGCGATAGCATGAGCGGGGCGGCCCGTCGTCGTGAATTTGAGCGGCGACCCGGGCTGTTGGTATCCTGTCCAACTGCGTGTGGCGCGCCCTCTCACCAGCCCGCGCGCCCCATCCGACCGAGACTTAACACTGAGGCTTTCTTCGTGGCGAACATCAAGTCCCAGATCAAGCGCAACCGGCAGAACGAGAAGCGCCGGCTGCGCAACAAGGCCGTCAAGTCGTCCCTGAAGACCGCGGTCCGCAAGTTCCGCGAGGCCGCCGACCAGGGCAACGTCGACGACGCCCTCGTCGCGCTCAAGGCCGCGTCCCGGCAGCTCGACAAGGCCGTCAGCAAGGGCGTCATTCACAAGAACCAGGCCGCCAACCGGAAGTCGGCGATCGCCAAGCGCGCCGCCACCCTGCAGGCCGCCAAGTAGCTCACACCGAGCGCACGCCGCATCTCCCCTCGGGGGGATGCGGCGTTTTCGCGTGCCCGGCGCCGGACGTCAGGCCGGCACGGGCGGCTGGGCCGCCTCCTCCGTCGTACGCCGCCTGACCTCGGGCAGCGCGAGCACGGCCAGGTTGACCGCGGCCACCAGCACCGCCGCCGTGATCAGCGGAAGCGCGGCCCCGGCCCAGGCGGCGAGCGGGGCGGCCGCGGCGAGCCCGAGGGGCCGGGCCGCGTAGGAGATGAGCGCGTCGAACGAGTCCACCCGGCCGAGGGCCTGGGGCTCCACACGCTGCTGCACGACCGTCTCCCACAGCGGCGCCAGCATCCCCACGCCCAGCATGGCGACGACGTACGCGGCGGTGACGACCACGGCCGGTGCGGGGAGCGCCGCGGGGAACGCGAAGGCGACGAGCGGGCACGCGTAGACCGCCGCCCCGACCGCCGCGACGGCGAGAGGCCGCCGGATCGGCAGCCTGGGGGCCACGAACACCCCGAGCATCGTCGCCGCCGTTCCCGCCTGCGCGACGACCACCCAGACGGCCTCCCCACCCAGGTCGCGTACGGCGATGACCGGGCCGAGGGTCAGCAGGACGCCCGCTCCGAGATGCCAGACGCCGTGCCCGGCCACGCTGATCAGGAACCAGCGGTGCCGCCTCGCCTCCCGCCATCCTTCCCGCAGGTCGCCCAGGAAGTGGTCGCGGCGGGTCACCGGACGGGGAGCAGTGACCAGGCCGCCCAGCGTGACCGCGGACCCGGCGAACAGGGCCCCGGTCAGCAGGAAGGACCAGCCCGGCCCGAGCCACAGCGTCAGACCTCCGGCGAGCGCGGGGCCCGCGATCTGGGCGAGGCCGCCGGCTACTCCGATGTGGGCGTTCACCCGCAGCCTGCGCTCAGCTGGGACCACACCGGTGACCAGCGGCGACACCGCCGGGACCCCGAAGGCCACCGCCGCTCCGGTGAGCGCCGCGAAGCCCGCGATGACGGCCACGCTGGGACGTCCGAGGAGGAGCAGCGACCCCAGCGCCACCTGGGCGACGCAGCGGGCCAGGTCGGCCACGAGGATCACGCGCCTTGGCGTGAAGCGATCCGCCACCACTCCGCCGATCGGGAGCAGCAGGAGCATGGGCAGCATCTCGGCGGCGAGGACGACGCCGAGATCGAGCGCGGAGCCGGTCACCCTGATGACGGCGAGGGTGAGCCCGGTGGGGACGAGGGCGGTGGCGAGCGACGCGACCGTCCGCCCGGCGATCAGACGTGCAATCATGAGCGGGAAAGGTATTTCGCCAGCGAAGCTTTCGTCAACGTATTTTTGTTCGACGTATGGTTCTCCTGTGGACGACTCGGTGGACCGGCACATCGCGCGGTGGCGCGGGAGGGCGCCCTTCGACGAACGCGTGGAGGCGATCGTCACGCGCATGCAGTTCCTGGTGAAGCACCTGGCCCAGGCGAAGGACACGGCGCTCGCCGCGGTTGGCCTGCAGGACTTCGAGTACGAGACCCTGCATTGGCTCGGCGCCCGGGGAGAAGGCGGCCGGGCCACTCCGTCGGAGCTCGCCGCCGAGCTGAAGGTCTCTCCCGCCGGTATGACGGGCCGCCTGGACACCCTGGAGAAGGCGGGGCTCGTCCGGCGCGTCCGCAGTGCGGAAGACCGCCGCCGGGTGGATGTGGAGCTGACGAGCGAGGGCCGCGCGCTCTGGCTCAAGGCGATGGACCTGCGGGGCGAGGTCGAGGACGCGATGGTGGGCGTGCTGGGGCCGGACGACCAGGACGTCCTCGCGGCGCTGCTCAAGCGGATGCTGCTGCGCATGGAGAACCCGGGCACCACCTGAGCCGATCGACGGGAGCGGCTCGGCAGGCGGCACCGTGCGGCGCGACGACGGCCGCACCCGGACCGGCCCGGCGGGAACGGCCGGTCGGCGGGAAGACCAGGCCGATGGAACCGATGTGGCCAGAGCGGCTCAGCGGGTGCCGCGACTGGCCACGATCGTGTGGACGGCCTTCTCCAGCGCGTACGCCGGGTCGGTGCCGCCGCCCTTGACCTGCTCGTCGGCGGCGGCCACGGCCTGCAGGGCGGCGGAGATCCCCTCCGGCCCCCAGCCGGCCAGCTGGCGCTTCACCCGGTCGATCTTCCAGGGCGGCATGCCCACGTGGCTCGCGAGCTGGCCGCCGCGCAGGTTGCGGGGCGCGCCGCCCACCTTGGCGAGCGAGCGCAGGCCTCCCGCCAGCGCGCTGACGATCAGCACCGGCGCCACGCCCGTGGCGAGCGCCCACCGGACCTGTTCCAGCGCCTCCCCCAGGCGGCCCTCGATCGCCAGGTCGGCGATGGTGAAGCCGCTCACCTCTGCGCGTCCCCGGTAGTACTTCGCGACCGCCGCCTCGTCGATGTTCTTGCCCTCGGTGTCGAAGGCGAGCTGGTTGCACGCGGCCGCCAGTTCGCGCAGGTCGCTGCCCACGGCGTCGAGCAGCGCCTGGGCGGCGGCGGGCGAGATCGAGCGGCCCTCTCTGCGGACCTCGGCCTTGATGAAGTCGAGCCGCTCTCCCGCCTTGGTCGGCTTGGCCACGGTGACGACGTCGGCGCCCGCCTTCTTCACGCCGTCCACCAGGGCCTTCCCCTTGACGCCGCCGGGATGGGCCAGCACGAGCACCGTGTCGTCGGCCGGATGAGCGGTGTATTTCACGATCTCCGCGATGACGTCCTTCGAGAGGTCCTGAGCCCCGCGGATCACGATGACCGACCGGTCACCGAACAAGGAGGGGGAAGCGAGGCCGGTCAGCTCCCCCGGCTCCACCTTGCTCCCCTGCAGGTCGTTCAGCTCCGCCCCCGGGTCCTCGGCGCGTACCGCCGCCACGATGGAGCCGACGGCGCGATCGGCCAGGAACTCCTCGTCGCCGACGACCAGGGTCACGGGTGCTGGATTCGCCATGTGACGCAGCATGCCACGCCCGCGCGGCCACGGCACATCCGCCGCCCTCCCATGCATGCGACGGAGGCCGGCCAACGCCGTGGGAGCCGCGCAGGCGCCTCACGCGTCGTTCGTCACTTGCCTCGCACGACCACGGCCAGGCGCCCGTGGGCGGCGACGACGGCGATGTCCCCCGACAGGTCCGTACGGTAGGGCCGCATGCCGAGCCAGCGCAGGCGCCGCAGCGTCAGCGGGGCGGGATGCCCGTAGTCGTTCACCGCGCCGACGCTGATCAGGGCGGCCCGCGCGCCGGTGGCGGCGAGAAAGGCCGGTGCCTGCCGGGACGACCCGTGGTGAGGCACTTTCAGCACGTCGACCCGTGGCAGGCCGTGGCGCAACAGGGCTTCCTGCGCCTCCGTCTCCAGGTCTCCGGCGAGCAGGGCCGCCCCCAGAAGCGGCCCCGACGCCGGTTGCGTTCCGGGCCCTCCCGGCGCTGCGGGCGCGCCGTGTGCCGGAGCCGGGCCGTGTGGTGCCGCGGGCTGCTCGGACCAGCGGACCAGCAGCACGACGCTGGCGTTGTTGGCCGTCGTCCCCTCGCCCTGCCCTCGCGGCGCGACGCCGGCCTCGGGGGCGAGCACGGTGATCTCGCTGGGCCCGAACCGCCAGCGCATCCCGGGGACGGCCTGCCATTCCGGAATCCTGGCCGTCCTGAGTTGCGCGGAGACGCGGCCGGCCTCACCCTCCGGCACGCGGCCCGGGCTCACGACCACCGCCCCCACCGCACGGCGGCGCAGCACCCCCGGCAGCCCGCCGACGTGATCGAGGTGGGGGTGGGTGAGGACGACGAGCGGCACCTTCCGCACCCCGAGAGCACGCAGGCATCGATCGGCGGCACCCGGCTGCGGCCCGGCGTCGACCACCACGGCCCGGCCTGGACCGGCCGCCAGCACCAGGGCGTCCCCCTGGCCGACGTCGCAGACGACCAGCAGCCACCCCGGCGGCGGCCACGGCGACACCACCGGCATCGCCACGAGAGCGGCGAGCAAGGCTCCCGCCGTGAGCGCCGCCACCAGACGCCTGCGCGCACGGCCCCGCAGGACGAGCCATCCGGTGACGCCCGCCGCCGCGAGCGCGGCGACGCCCGCCGCTCCTCCGAGCCACTCGGCCGAGGCGAACGGAAGGTCCGCCGCCCGCTGCGCCACCGCGATGATCCAGCCCACGGCCCACCCGGCGGGGCGCACCAGCAACCGGGCCAGGTCGATGCTCACCGGGGCGATCACGGCGGCCCCGAACCCCAGCACCGTCGCGGGCGCCACCGCGGGCTCCGCGAGCAGGTTGGCCGGGATCGCGGCCAGGTCGAGGCGCCCGGACATCAGCACCAGCAGCGGCGTGACGGCCGCCTGGGCCGCGGTGGTCACGGCCAGGGCCTCGGCGAGCAGGCGGGGCACCCGGCGCGCCGTCAGACGGTCACGCCACCGGGGTGCGAGGACCAGGATGCCGCCGGTCGCGAACACCGACAGGGCGAAGCCCCACTGCCGGGCCAGCCCGGGATCGAACACGACCAGCCCGAGCACGGTCGCCGACAGGGCGGCGACGCCGTCCCGGGTGCGACCCGTGCCGAGGGCCACGGCGGCGACCGTTCCCATGACGAGGGCTCGCAGCACGCTCGGCGACGGTCTCGCCACGACCGAGAACGCGATCATCGCGACGACCGCGACGGCGGCCCGCAGGGCCAGGGGCAGGCCGGCGAAGCGCCCGAGCACCAGCACGGCGCCCGCCACGATCGCGAGGTTGGTGCCGGACACGGCCGTGAGGTGGCCGAGCCCCGCCGTCGCCAGGTCGAGCCGCACCTCCTCGTCCAGGCGTGACACGTCGCCGACGACCAGGCCGGGCAACAGCCCGCGCTGGTCGTCCGGCAGCACGTCGCTCGCCTCGCGCAGGCCCGCGCGCAGCGCTCCGGCCGCACGCTGCACGGCCGAGGGCGCGCCGATCGGCTCCGGCGGGCCCCGGACGAGCACCACGGCCGCGACCGGTTCACCCGGCTCGGCCGGGCTCAACCGCCCGCGGACCCTGACCCGCTGGCTCGGCAACAGCGGACGCCACCCGTCGGCGGGACCGAGCAGCACGACGGGCACGTCCACGGCGTACCGCTCCTGAGCGGCCGACACGAGCAGCATCCGGGCCCGGACGACCGCCGTCTCCCGCCGGGCGACCCCGCCCTGGTGCGGCCGGATGCGCGGGTCGTCGGTGATCTCGGCCTCGCCGGTCACCGTGACGCCCCGGCGGGCGAGGTCCGGCACCGGCCCGGTCGTCACCCCGTGGACGGTGAACGCCGTCACCGTGGCGGTCACGGCCACGGACGCGAGCACCGCCAGCGCGACCCTGGCGGCCGCCGGTGCTCCCGTGGGGTCCGCCGCGCTGTTCCTGCGCCGCGCCGCCGCCCACGTGACGGCGCCCGCGACAGCGGCGGCGAGCGCCACGGCGGCTCCGGCGACGGCGGGGCAGCCGAGCAGCACGAGCGCCGTGAGCCACGCGGCCACCGCCGGAGCGGCCAGAGCCACCGGACCGGAGCCCGTCCTGCCGCGCTCCGGCCCGTCATGCCCCGACCCGTCGCGGGGGAGCCGGTCGTGGCCTTGCCCGTCATGCCCCGACCCGTCATGCCGTGACCGGCCGTGGGGCAGCCGGTCGCGGCCCCACCCGTCATGCCCCGGCCGGTCGTGGCCCGTCTCGCCTGAACCTCCGGCACCGGCCCTGATCCCCGTCCCCGCCCGGGTCCCGAGGGCATCACCGGCGGTCACACGGAGACCTTGTCGCGCATCTCGGCGAACTTCCTGTCTCCGATGCCAGGGACGTCCTTCAACTGGTCGACGCTCCGGAAACCTCCGTGGGCGTCCCGGTAGTCGACGATCCGCTGCGCGATCACGCCACCGATCCCCGGCAGCGCGTCGAGTTGCTCGGCGGTGGCGGTGTTGAGGTTCACCACCCCGGCACCCGGCACCATGCTCGGATCAGGGCCCGAAACGGGGCCCGCACCGGCTGTCGCCGGGCCTCCGGCGACGATCTGCTCACCGTCCACCAGACGCCGGGCCAGGTTGATCCCGCCTGGGTTCGCGCCCTTCCGGAGACCTCCCGCGGCCTCGATCGCGTCGGCGACCCGCGAGCCGGACGCGAGGACGAACACGCCGGGCTTGCGCACCTTGCCCGTCACGTAAACCACGACTCGTGCCGATACGCCGGGTGTGGCGGCCGTGGTGCCACCGGAACCCGCGAGGTAGGCCGTCGCGCCCGCCCCGGCGCCGGCTCCGGGGTCCGACGTCGAGCGCGAGGCCGCGCCTGATGCCGCTCCCGGGCCGGCGGGGTCGGCGGCAGGGCGGAGCTCGCGAACCGCGGCGGCCGGGAGCGGCGGGGCGATCGGCTCGGCCACCGGCCTCGACCGCCAGGCCAGGACCCCGGTGACGATCGCGGCGAGCAGCCCGGCGGCCACCAGCACCCGCAGCCCGGGCATGCCCGGGTCGAGCCGTGGCAGGGCACGGCCGAGAGCCGCCCGTCCGAGCGTCCGCAGGTCCCGCGCGGACGTCCCCGGCCCGTCCACGCCTCCTTCCCACCGATCCGTGACCTCCTCGGGCAGGTCGGAGGTCTCCTCCCGGTAAAGGCCGTCCTCGGCCTCCATCGGAGGATCCGGCACGCGGGTCTCCGTACGGACGATGTGGGGAGCGCCGAACGAGGGCGGCGGTCCGGGCGGGGACGGCGTCGACCGCAGGCGGCCGGACGGAGGAACCGGATCGAGCGGACGCAACAGCCCGCGCAGGCGGGACTCGCCGACGACGACGCCGCCTACGGCCCCGCGAGACTCCTTGCTTCGCACGCCAAGGACGGTAGGCAGATCTCAGGACCCGCCCGGCGCCGAACGCGATTCTGTGGACAACCGCGAACGGGCGTGGCGGCCTGCCCACGACCTGGCGCGGCACGCGCGGCGCGGGTGGGCGAGGGCGCGGCGGTGCGGGTGGGCGGCACGGCACGCGCGGCGGGGGGCGAGGCGCGCGGCGGTGCGGGTGGAATCTGCTGATCTGCCTGGAAGGCTCAGTCCGCCGCGGCGGGGGCCACCGTGACGCCGAGCATGCCGGGGCCGACGTGGGCGCCGAGGACGGGACCGATCTCGGCCACCCACATCCGTACGAGCCTGGGCAGCCGTGCCGTCAGGCCCTTGGTGAGCGCCTCGGCCCGCTCGGCCGCCATCAGGTGCTGCACGGCCACGTCGACCGGCCGGTCCCCGGCCACATCGACGGCCAGGTCCTCCAGGCGGGCCAGGGCACGGCTCGCGGTGCGGACCTTCTCCAGGACGCCGATCTCGCCGTCGGCCATGCGCAGCAGCGGTTTGATCGACAGCGCCGACCCCAGGAGGTTGGTCACCCGGCCGATGCGGCCGCCGTGCCGCAGGTAGTCGAGCGTCTCCACGTAGAAGAACGTGCTGGCGGCAGCGGCCCGCCGCCGGGCCACGCCGGCCACCTCGGCGGCCGGGGCTCCCGCCACGGCCGCCCGCGCGGCGGCCAGCACCGCGAAGCCGAGGCCCATGGCGATCGACCCGCTGTCGACGACCTCGACCGGCACAGGGGCGTCACGCGCGGCGAGACGTGCGGAATCCGCGGTGCCGGACAGCCCGCCGGACAGGTGAACGGAGACGACCGCGGCTGCGCCGTTCGCGGCGGCCCGCCGGTAGGCGTCCGCGAAGCGCTCGGGGGCCGGCCGCGAGGTGACGATCGGCGAGCGGCCTTTGAGGGCGTGCGCGAGAAGACCGGCGTCGAACGGGGTGACGTCGTCGATCTCGCGATCCCCCAGGATCACCTGCACCGGTACGACGGTGATGTTCCATCTGCCGGTCGCCTCGGCGCCGAGGTACGCCGTGGAGTCCGTGACGACAGCGACAGATGGTGACATATCGCGAGATTACCCAGCGATGATCGCCTGGCAACCTCTTCGTGAACGTTCAGGCCACGGGGTTACTGGACCGGTACGCCGCCCCGCCAGACGCGGCGCGGCTTGAGACCGAACGACCAGGCGAACGCGCCCTCGTGGTCGGCGTCCCACTGGACGATGTCGGCCAGGCGGCCGGGAGCGAGGATGCCGCGGTCGGGAGCGCCGAGGACCTGGGCGCCGCCCAGCGTGGCGGCCCGCAGGGCGTCTCCGACGCTCATCCCGAACGCCGCCACGGCGAGGCTGATGACCAGGGACATCGAGGTGATGCCGCAGTGGCCGGGGTTGTGGTCGCTGCCGAGCGCCACCGGGACGCCTTGGGCCAGCATGCGGCGCACCGGCGGAAGGTGGCCCACCTGCAGGGCCGCGCCCGGGCAGACGACGGCGGGCACGCCGTACCTCGCCATCAGGGCGACGTCCTCGTCCGAGGCGTGGTGGAGCAGGTCGGCGGAGGCGCAGCCCATCTCGGCCGCGAGCTGGACGGCGCCGCGCCGGTTGTAGGCGCCCGCGTGGATGCGCGGCAGCAGCCCGACGTTGCGGCCGGAGGCCAGCACCCAGCGGGCCTCCTCCGCGGTGAAGTGGCCGTCGTCGCAGTAGACGTCCACGCTGTCGGCCCCGGCGCCGGCGGCGTCCGCGCACCACGAGGCCACGGCCTCGACGTAGTCGCGCTGGCGGCCGAAGTATTCCGGCGGCACCACGTGGGCGGCCAGGAACGTGACGTGGACCCGCGGCATCATCGGCTCTTTCTCGAGCTCGCGCAGCAGCCGCACGTCGGCCAGCTCGCCGTCGCGGGTCAGGTGGTAGCCGGTCTTGGCCTCGACGGTCGTGGTGCCGCCGAGCAGCCACTCGCGCAGCCGCTCACGGACTCCGTTGCACAGCGTCCAGGGGTCGGTGCCGCGCGTCACGGTGACGGTCGAGCCGATGCCGCCGCCCGCCGCCGCGATGGCCGAGGAGCTGGACCCTCCCGAACGCATCGCCATCTCGGCGTACCGGTTGCCGGCGTACACGGGGTGGGTGTGCGCGTCGATGAGGCCGGGCGTGACGAGCGCTCCGCCGAGGTTCTCCACGTGGTCGACGTCGACGATGTCGTCCACGACTCCCGGGACGCTCTGCGGGAGGTCGGCGGCGCGGCCGACCCACGCGATCCGGTCGTTGTGCACCAGGATCGCGGCGTTGCTGCACACATCGTGCCCGGTCCAGAGCCGGCCGATGTTGGTGAGAAGGCGAACGGTCATCGGACCACCTGCCGGGCACACCCGGACGACGAAAGGCCCCCGCCTGCGGGCGCCTGGCCCGCCGGGTCCGCTTCGTGTCCGGACGTCATTGGGGGGTCTCCTGCCTCATCGCGCACCGATGTTGTGCGATGACCCTACCGCCGGGATCTCGAACCCGGGCGATTCAGTTCAGTTACGGTATTTCACGGGTGGGCTCGATGTACAGGGTTAGCGACAGAAACGCCCGTCGGCCTCATGCGCATCGCAGCGCATCATTCGTCTCACACGCTGCGGCGAGGTCAGGATCGACGAATCCGATCCGATGTCCGCGAACGCCTTGGATAGGGTGACCACACTGCCTGGAGTCATGTTGTTACCCACGCCATAAGGTCCCATTAGGCTTTCCTTATCGTAGCAAGGGCAACCGCTGGCGGGCCACCGACACGCCGGAGGTGACCCGCCGATGAGAGGCGTCAGACGGTCTCGACGGGCTTGGCCACCCGGTCCAGCTCCGCGTACAGGTCGGCGAAGACCCGGGCATGCAGGATCGTGCCGTCGCCGGTGTGCTCCAGCGACAGGACCTCGCCCTCGCTGTGCGCCCGTGCGATCAGGTCGCCCCTGTCGTACGGCACCAGCAGCCTGACCTCGTGGTCGAGGCGGGGAAGCTCGCGCTCGATCACGGACATCAGCTCGCCGATCCCCGTCCCGGTGCGGGCCGACACGACGACGCTGTGCCGCTCCTTCATCGTCAGCCGGGTCAGCACGACCGGGTCGGCGGCGTCGGCCTTGTTGACGACCACGATCTCCGGGATGTCCCGCGCGCCCTCGATCTCGGCCAGCACCTCGCGGACGGCCGCGATCTGCGACTCGGGGTCGGGGTGCGACCCGTCCACCACGTGGAGGATCAGGTCGGCGTCCGCCACCTCCTCCAGCGTCGAGCGGAACGCCTCGACGAGCTGGTGGGGCAGGTGCCGTACGAAGCCGACCGTGTCGGCCAGCGTGAACAGGCGGCCCTCGGGCGTGCGGGCCTTGCGCACCGTCGGGTCGAGGGTCGCGAACAGCGCGTCCTCGACCAGCACGCCCGCCCCGGTCAGCCGGTTGAGCAGCGACGACTTGCCGGCGTTGGTGTATCCGGCGATCGCCACGGCCGGCACCTCGCGGGCCTGCCGGCGGTGCCGCATGGTCTGCCGCGCGGTCGACATCTCCTTGATCTGCCGCCGCAGCTTGGCCATCCGCTCGCGGATCCGCCGCCGGTCCAGCTCGATCTTGGTCTCACCGGGGCCGCGGCCGCCGATGCCGACGCCGCCGGCGGCGCGACCGCCGACCTGGCGGGACAGGTTGCCGCCCCAGCCTCGCAGGCGCGGCAGCAGGTACTGCAGCTGCGCCAGCTCGACCTGCGCCTTGCCCTCGCGGCTCTTGGCGTGCTGCGCGAAGATGTCGAGGATCAGCGCGGTCCGGTCGATGACCTTGACCTTCACGACCTCTTCGAGCTGACGGAGCTGGCCGGGGGTCAGCTCGCCGTCGCAGATCACGGTGTCGGCGCCGCCGGCGGCCACGATGTCCCGCAGCTCGATCGCCTTGCCCGATCCGATGTAGGTGGCGGGGTCGGGCCGGTCGCGGCGCTGGATCAGGCCCTCCAGCACCTGCGATCCGGCGGTCTCGGCCAGGAGCTTCAGCTCCTGCAGCGAGTTCTCCGCGTCCAGCGCGGTGCCGCCCGCCCAGACGCCGACCAGCACGACACGCTCCAGCCGGAGCTGCCGGTACTCGACTTCGGTGATGTCTTCGAGCTCTGTCGACAGACCCACGACGCGGCGGAGCGCCTGGCGCTCTTCCAGTTCGTAATCGCCCACGGCGAGGTCTTCGGGCTCGTTTCGCATATATGTCATCTCTACTAGACAGAACAGTCGGACACCCCGATGCCTTCCCGGCCCCCGGATGCCTCCCGTCGATGGTGACACGACCCCCGGGACGTACGCACTCCCTTATGCGCCCAGCTCTTCCAGGAGTCGCGCGCTCTGCTCCGCCCAGTAGCCCAGCCCCAGGCGGAGATGGATCTCGTGGGCCCGGCGGGCGTGGTCGAGGGCCCGTTCCCGGTCGCCCCTCGCCACCGACAGCATCGCCAGCGCCTGGTGGATGGAGCCCCAGCCGGCCGTGCCGTGGCCGTGCAGGGCCAGCCGGTCCGCGTACGGCGCCAGCATGTCGTACAGGCCCGAGGGGTCGGGGACCCCGAGCTGAGCCGCCACGTACGACCAGATGACGGCGACGAACTCCCCCGACCAGTCGTCGGGGACCGTCGTCCCCCATCGGGCGATCAGGCTCCTGGCCAGCTCGCGATCGCCCACGTCGAGCGCCGCGAGCACGGCTATGGGACGCAGCGGGTCGTTCTGCGGCTGCGACGCCGCCGTGATGACCTCCTCGAGGATCTCGGCGACCCTGCCCTGTCCCCGCCGGCAGGTGTAGAGCATGGTCGGCCGCACGACGCCCAGGCCCCACATGCTGCTGTCGCCGAAGACCTCGCCGAGCTCGCCGACGAGGTCTTCGACCTCGTCCCAGCGGCCCTCCAGGGTCAGCCGCGCGGCCTCGGCGATGCGCACCATGGCCGTCAGCTCAGAGCTTCTGACCTCCTGCAGCAGATACTTGGCGCGGGCCAGATCCCGGTCCCATTCGGCCAGCTCTCCCGCCCTGAACAGGCACGACATCCGGCGCACCCGGGCCACGATCTCAGCCGCGGCGGGAAGATCGGGCACCGCGAGCATCTCATCGGCGGCCCGGCGGCGCTCGTTCTCCCGCTCCGGCACCCAGGAAGCGATCATGTAGTTGTTGAGCACCTGGAGGAGCAGGGCGGGGTCGCCTATCCTCCGGGCGATCTCCACGGCCTCCACCACCATCGCCTCGCCCTCCGCCCGGCGAGGCCCGTAGTTGAGCTCGATGCCGAGGGTGCCGAGCAGTGCCGCCCGGTGAGCGTCGTCCAGCGGGCCCGCCAGCAGGTTTTCGAGGAGGGCGACCGTGTGCTCGTCGACCACTCCGTACGACCGCCAGTTCCAGACGCTGAGAGTGCCGAACACGGTCAAGGCCTCCACCAGGGCCACCCGGTCGCCCGTGTCCTCCGCCAGTGCGATGGCCTCCTCGAGTGCCCCCTGCGCCCGCACGGCGTCCCCGACGACGCGCAGCGACCGGCCCAGTTCGATCAGCAGGCGGCACCGCCTGGCCGGGTCGCGCCTGCCGAGGGCGAGCAGCGCCTTGTCCCACAGCTCGACCGCCTCGTCGTACGCGCGCTGCGCGGTCGCCTGCCTGGCCGCCCTGGCGGCGTAGTCGACGGCCTTGCCGGCTCCCCCGACCCGCGCGGCCGTGGCGAAGTGGTGGGCGAGGACGGGCAGGCGCGCCGCCCCGTCGCCACCCGGCAGCGGCGCCGGCAGGGACTCCAGGGCCTCCGCCACGCTCAGGTGGAACCTGGCCTTCTCCAGGCGGCCGAGCCCCGCGTAGAGCGCGTCGCGCACCAGGGCGTGGGAGAAGCGGTAGTCGAAGCCGCCCGGCGCCTCGGCCAGGATGCCGACGGCGACGGCGGGTTCCAGCAGCGACATCACCTCCTCGGCGGGGGTTCCCGTGCTCGCCTCCAGCACGTCGAGGCTGACGTCGCGGCCCAGGACGGCGGCGCGGCGCAGCAGGTCCCTGGTGAGGTCGGGCAGCCGCGCGACCCTCCGCTCGATGACCTCCATGACGCCTTCCGGCACGCCCAGCGACGCGGCGTCGAGCCGGTGCTCGCTGCCGAGCAGCCGCAGCAGCTCGCCGAGGTAGAAGGGGTTGCCGCCGGTGCGCCGGTAGAGCACCTCGGCGAGCGCGGGGTCGGTCAGGTCGTGCCGCCGCAGGAACGCGGCGACCTCCTCCGCGGTGAACGGCGCGAGGGCGAGGCGCTCGGTGCCGGGCTCGCGGGTGAGGGCGGCGAGGGTGTCGCGCAGCCGCTCGGGCTCCCTGCCGGGCTCCGGCCGTACGGTGGCCAGCACCAGCACGGGCCTGCGGTGCAGCTCGGCCGCGAGGAAGGCGAGCAGCCGCAGGGAGGCGGCGTCCGCCGCGTGGAGGTCGTCCAGCACCACCAGCGTCGGCGTGCCGGACTGGGCGAGCGCGGCCAGCACGCCCTCGTACAGCTCGAAGAGCGCGGCCTCCGGATCGGCGGCGGCCCCGCCCTCGCCCGCGAGGAGCCGCGCCGCGGCACGGCCCCGCTCCCCCAGCTCGCGCAGCGCCTGCAGCCAGGGCCAGAACGGCGGGGCCGCCTCGGCCTCCATGCAGCGGCCCCACACGACCGCGACACCGCGCGCCTCGGCCTCCTCGGCGGCGAGCTGGGCCAGCCTGGTCTTGCCGATCCCCGCCTCGCCGGTCACCAGCAGCACCCCGCCGCGGCCCCGCCGTACGGCGCCGAGCCGTTCGCCGAGACGGGCGAGCTCGTGCCTGCGCGCGACGAGGGCCGCGGACGGCGACGGCGGCTCGGCGGCCGGGAGGGACGGCGTCTCCTCCGGCGCGTCCACCGGCGTGTCCACCCGCGGCGCGGCGGCCGGCCGCGCGTCGGCGGGCGCTTCCAGGGGCGCGGGCGCGTCCAGGGCCGGCGACTGCTCCAGCACGGCCTGCTCCAGTCGCCGCAGCTCCGGGCCGGGTTGCAGGCCCATCTCCTCGTCGAGCAGGGCGCGCACCCGGCGCAGCGCGCCGAGCGCGTCGGTCTGCCTGCCCGACCGGTAGAGGGCGAGGACGAGCAGGCTCCACAGCCGCTCGCGGTACGGGTACGCCTCGACCAGCCGCTCCAGGTCGGCCACGCACGAGGGCCCGTCGCCCAGGGCGAGCCTGGCCTCGAACCGGTCCTCGACCGCCACCGCCCGCAGCTCGGTCAGGCGCGCGATGACGGGCTCGGCGAACTCGTAGGCCGCGAACTCGGCGAGCGGTTCGCCCCGCCACGTCTCCAGCGCCCTGTCGATCACCCCGAGCACCGCGGCGTACTCGCGCCGGGCGAGCGCCCTGCGGCCGTCCTCCACCCAGGAGACGAAGCGTACGAGGTCGACTTGGCCGGGCGCGACGGACAGCAGGTAGCCGGGCTCGCGCGTGAGCAGCACGGCCGGGGGCGTGCGCGGCCGGCGTCCCGGCTCCAGCACCTTGCGCAGGTTCGAGACGTACGACTGCAGCGTCGCGGTGGCACTGGAGGGCGGCTCGTCCGCCCACAGCTCGTCGATCAGCCGGTCGAGGGAGACGATCCTGCCGGGTTCCAGGGCGAGGACGGCGAGCACCGCCCGCTGCTTGCGCGGACCGAGGTCGAGGACGCGGCCGTCGCCGCCGGTGACCTCGAAGGGGCCGAGCAGCCGGAAGGACAGCGAGTTCATGACCAAAAACCCCTCTGATCGCTGCGGCAAGCGTAGAGCCGGGACGACCCCCACCGGAACGGTCCACTTGGGGGCGACTTGGACGGTCTCCAAGCCACGCCCATGCCCGCTCCGATCGCCGTGCTCCACGGTGGTCCCACACGAGGAAGCCCACGATGTGGAGGGGAAGAGATGAACCAGATGAAGGCGCTCGGCGCCGATCTCCGCCGGGTGGTGCGCGGCCGGGTGCTGGTGCACGGCGACGAGGGCTTCGACGAGAGCCGGCGCCCCTGGGACCTGGCCGTCGACCAGCGGGTCGCGGCGGTCGTCGAGGCGCGGGACGCGCACGACGTCGCGGCCGTGGTCGGCTACGCGGGCCTCGCCGGGCTGCGCGTCGCCACCCAGCCGAACGGGCACGCCCCGGCCGCCTTCGACGACGCGATCCTGCTGCGCACCACGGCGATGCGCGGCCTGACCGTACGGCCGGAGGAGCGGGTGGCCCGGGTGGAGGCCGGCGTCTCCTGGGGCGAGGTGCTCACGGCGGCGGGTGAGCACGGGCTGACGCCGCTGGCGGGCAGCACGGGGGCCGTCAGCGCCACCGGCTTCACCCTGGGCGGGGGCCTGAGCTGGTTCGGGCGCAAGTACGGCTTCGCCGCCGACAGCGTACGCGCGTTCGAGGTCGTGGACGCCTCCGGCGAGCACGCGACCGTCACGGCCGGCAGCGACCCCGAGCTGTTCTGGGCGCTGCGCGGCGGCGGGGGCGACTTCGCGGTGGTCACCGCGATGGAGTTCGACCTGCACCCGGCGCCGGTGCTGTACGGCGGGCGGATCCTGTGGCCGGCCAAGCGGGCCGCGGAGGTGCTGGCCGCCTTCCGCGCCACCACGGCCGAGGCGCCCGAGGAGCTGACGGTCTGGTTCCACCTGCTGCAGTTCCCGCCGCTGCCCGAGCTGCCCGAGCCGCTGCGCGGCCTGTCGGCCGTGACGATCGACGTCACCTACCTGGGCGACCCGGACGAGGCGCGGGCCCTGCTGCACCGGTTCGACCGGATTCCCGAGCCCGTCTTCGACACGCGCGGCCGGATGCCGGTGGCGAACCTGGCGGACATCTGCGCGGAGCCCACCGACCCGACGCCCGCGCGGCTGCGCTCCGAGCTGCTCACCGGGCTCGGCGACGCCGACGCGGCGGCGATGCTGGCCGCCGCGGGGCCCGGCTCCATCGCGCCGCTCGCCTACGTGCAGATCCGCCACCTCGGCGGTGCGCTCGCCCGGGTGGACGAGAAGGGCGGAGCCTGCGGCCACATCGCGGAGCCTTACCTGCTGAGCACGCTCGGCGTGCTCGCGGCGCCCGGCATGGAGGAGGCGATCCGGGGGCGGCAGTCGGCCGTCGCGGACGCGGTGGCGGGGGTCGCGAGCGGCCGCACGCCCTACACCTTCCTCGGCCACGGGGAGCCGGCGGCGTCCGCCTTCCCCGCCGAGATCCTGACCCGCCTCCGGGAGATCAAGCGCCGCCGCGACCCGCAGGGCGTGCTCCTCGCCAACCACCCCGTCCTCGGGTGACGGCGGCTCATCCCTCCAGTTCCGCCAGGAGCCGCGTGCTCTCCCCCGCCCAGTGGTCGAGTCCCAGGCGCAGGTGGGTCTCGTGGGCCCGGCGCGCGTGGCGCAGGGCGAGGCCGCGCTCGCCCATGGCGTCCGCCAGCCCGGCCAGGACCAGGTGGGTGGAGCCCCAGCCGGCGCCGCCCATGCCGCTGACCACGAGTCGTTCCCCGTACGGCGCGAGCCTGCGGTAGAGGGCGGCGGGGTCGGGCACGCCGAGCCGGGCGGCGACGTGGCCCCACACGACGACGATGAACTCGGCGGTCCAGTCGTCGCGGATCTCGCCGCTCCAGCGCTCGGCCAGCCGCCGGGCGAGCGCGGTGTCGCCCGCGTCGAGGGCGGCCAGCGCGGCGGCCGGGCGCAGCGGCACCATGTCGGGGTCGTGCGCCCGGGACACGAGCCGGTCGGCGATCTCGTCCACCCGGCCCTGCCCACGGCGGCAGGTGTAGAGGGTGATCAGGCCGGGGTAGTCGAGGCCCCACATGCTGAACCCGGCGATCAGCGCGGTGAACTCCTCGGCGAGGCGTTCGGCCTCCGCCCAGTCGCCACGCATCGTCCGGCCGGCGGTCTCGGCGATCCGCACCATCCCGGTCATCTCGGGACGCCTGATCTCGTCGGCCAGCCGCGTGCAGCGGGCCAGGTCGCGGTCCCACTCCGCGAGCTCGCCCGCCCGCAGCAGATGCGCCATGTGGAAGACGCGGGCGACGGCCTCCGCCGGCGCGTCCAGGGGAAGGGCGAGCATCTCCTCGACCGCCCCGCGGCGTTCGTCCTCCCGCTCGGAGACCCAGGCGGCCATCACGTAGTTGTTGAGCGAGCGGGCCAGCAGGCGGGGGTCGCCGGTGCGCCGGGCCAACCGCACGCCGTCGGCCGCCAGCCGCTCCCCCTCGGCCCTGCGCGGCGAGTAGTACAGCTCCAGGCCCAGGGTGCCCAGCAGGGTGGCCCGCTCCGCGTCGCCGAGCGGCTCCTTCAGCAGGCCCTCCAGCAGGGCGACCGACTCGTCGTCCACGACGCCGTAGTGGCGCCAGTTCCACACCGACATGCCGCCGAACACGGTGACGGCCTCGATCAGCGTCGCGCGTTCGCCGATCCCGGCGGCGAGGCCGATCGCCTCCTCCAGGGCCGACCTCGCCCCGGCGACGTCGCCGACCGCGCGCAGCGCCTCGCCGCGGCGCACCAGCAGCGCGCAGCGCCGGGCG
The DNA here is from genome assembly GCF_040644635.1 of Microbispora sp. NPDC046933. Lineage (NCBI taxonomy): Bacteria > Bacillati > Actinomycetota > Actinomycetes > Streptosporangiales > Streptosporangiaceae > Microbispora > Microbispora sp. NPDC046933. The sequence continues at coordinate 130,369 of NZ_JBEYWW010000004.1, forward strand.
GGGTCCGCCGGACCGAGGGCGGCAAGGGCCCTGCCCCACCAGTCCACCGCCTCGTCGTACGCACAGCCGGCGGCGGCCTGCCGGGCGGCCAGGGCCGCGTACTCCACCGCCTTGGCGGCGCCGCCCGCCCGGGCGGCCGCCACGAAGTGGTGGGCGAGCACGGACGCCTCGACCCCCGCAAGCGTCTCCAGCGCCTCCCCCGCGCGCAGGTGCAGCCGCGCCGCGCGCACCCGGCCGAGACCGGCGTAGAGGGCGTCGCGGACGAGGGCGTGCGAGAACCGGTAATCGAAGCCGGGCGCCTCGACGAGCAGCCCCGTCGCCACGGCCGGTTCGAGCCGTGGCATCACCTCCTCCGCGCCCACGCCGCAGGCGGCCTCCAGCGCGTCGAGGCTCACCTCGCGGCCGAGTACGGCGGCCGCCTCCAGCAGCGCACGGGTCTCCTCCGGCAGCCGTGCGACGCGGCGGCCGATGACCTCGCGCACCCCCTCGGGCACGCCGACCGAGGCGGCGTCGAGCCGGTGCTCGCTGCCCAGCAGCCGGATCAGCTCGCCCAGATAGAAGGGGTTGCCCCCGGTGCGCTCGTGCAGCAGCGCGGCGAGCCGCGTGTCCGGCAGGTGGCGTCCGGCCAGGTAGGCGGCCACGTCCTCAGGGGTGAACGGCGGCAGCGTGAGACGCTCCGCGCCGCGTTCGCGGGCGAGCGCGGCCAGCGTGTCGCGCAGTTGCTCGGGGTCGCCGCCCGGCTCCGGACGGATCGTCGCCAGCACCAGCACCGGCGACCGGTGCAGCTCCCCGGCCGCGAACGCGAGCAGGCGCAGGGACGACGCGTCGGCCCAGTGGAGGTCGTCAAGGACGACGAGCGCCGGCCCCGCCGCCCGCAGGGCGGCGGCCACCCGCTCGTGCAGCTCGAACAGCGCGGCGCCGGGGTCGCCGCCGGGTGCCTGTCCCGGCGTGCCCCCGGACAGGGCGGCCAGCGCGTCCGCCGCCTCCGGGCCGAGGTCGCGCAGCACCCGCAGCCACGGCCAGAAGGCGGGGGCGCCGGTGTCCTCGGCGCAGCGGCCCCAGGCGACCGCCATCCCCAGGGCGGCCGCCTCGTCGGCCGCCGCCTCCGCCAGGCGGGTCTTGCCGATGCCCGCCTCCCCGGCGACCAGCAGCACGCCGCCCCGGCCGCGCCGGGCCTCGGCCAGGCGGGCGGCCACGCGTCCGAGCTGCTCGCGCCGGGCGACGAGCCCGTCGTGGACGACCGGTCCCGGCGCGGTCCCGGGTGGAACGGCCGCCACCGGCGCGGCGGCGGGGGCGAGCAGGACGATCCCGGGGCCGTCGAGGTCCGGCGACTGGCCGAAGACGGCCTGCTCGAGCCGCCGCAGCTCGGGGCCGGGTTCCAGGCCGAGTTCCCCGGCGAGCAGCGCCCTGACCCTGCGCAGCGCGGCGAGGGCGTCGGCCTGCCGTCCGGACCGGTAGAGGGCGAGCACGAGCAGGCTCCACAGCCGCTCCCGGTAGGGGTGGTCCTCCACCAGGCGTTCGAGGTCGGGCACGCACGATCCCGCGTCACCGAGCGCCAGCCGGGCCTCGAACCAGTGCTCCGTGGCCGTGGCGCGCAGCTCGGTCAGCCGCGCCACGACCGGCTGGGCGAACTCGTAAGCGGTGAACTCGGCGAGCGGCTCGCCCCGCCACGTCTCCAGCGCGGCGCGCAGCGACTCGGCCGCGGCCGCGTGCTCACCCCGGGCGAGCACGCGCCCGCCCTCCTCGGCCAGCGCGGTGAAGCGGACCAGGTCCACCTGGCCGGGCGCCACCGCCAGCAGGTAGCCGGGCTCGCGGGTGACCAGCACCTTCGGCGGCGTGCGCGGCGGCCGGTCCGGTTCGAGCGCCCGGCGGAGCTGGGAGACGTACCCCTGCAGGGTCCCGGTCGCGCTCGACGGCGCCTCGCCCGACCACAGCTCGTCGATGAGGCGGTCGAGGGAGACCACGCGGCCCGGCTCCAGCGCGAGCACGGCCAGCACGGCCCGCTGCTTGGGCGTGCCCAAATCGACGGCCCGCCCGGTGCCGTCGGTGACCTCGAGCGGGCCGAACAGCCGAAAGTCCATGGTTCCCCATCGCGAGACATGTACCGGAAATCAGATTCCTACCGTAGGGCCAGAGGATTCCGAGCCGATTCCTAATCATCGACAAACGGGATGTAGCAGGGTTGATCGCGAGCGGGGCCGCCCGGCGCCGCCGGACGCAGCAGGAGGAGAGCGTGACAACCCTGGGAACCGACCTTCGCCGTACGGTGCGCGGGCAGGTCCTCGTCCCCGGCGACGACGGCTTCGAGGCCGCCCGGCTGCCGTGGAATCGGGCGGTCGACCAGCGGGTGGCCGCGGTCGTGGAGGTCGAGGACGCGGCGGACGCCGCCGCGGTGGTCCGTTACGCCAGGCTGGCCGGCCTCGCCGTCGCGGCGCAGCCGAGCGGGCACGGCGCCACCACCCGGCTCGACGGGACGATCCTGGTCCGCACCGGACGGCTGCGCGACGTGGAGGTCCTGCCGGAGCGGCGGACCGCCCGCGTCGAGGCCGGCGTGCAGTGGGGCGAGCTGCTGACCGCGACCGGCAAGCACGGGCTGACCGGCCTGCCCGGCAGCTCCCCCGTCGTCAGCGTCACCGGCTACACGCTCGGCGGCGGGCTCGGGTGGTTCGCCCGCAGGCACGGCTGGGCGGCCGGCGCCGTACGCGCCTTCGACGTGGTCGGCGCGGACGGCACGCAGGCCCGCGTGACGGCCGACTCCGACCCCGACCTCTTCTGGGCGCTGCGCGGCGGCGGAGGCGACTTCGCGCTGGTGACGGCGATGGAGCTGGACCTGCACCCGGCGCCGCTGCTGTACGGCGGGCGCATGCTGTGGCCCGCCGACCGGGCGGCGGAGGTGCTCGCCGCCTACCGGGAGGTGACCGCGGCGGCGCCCGCGGAGCTGACCGTCTGGTTCGCGATGGTGAAGTTCCCGCCGGTGCCCCAGGTGCCCGAGCCGCTGCGCGGGCTCGCCGCGGTCGCGGTGGACTCGACGTTCCTCGGCGGTGAGGAGGAGGGGCGTGACCTGCTCCGGCGGATCGAGGACATCCCGGGCCTGATGCGCGACACCCGCGCGGCCATGCCGCTGGACGCCCTGGGCGGCATCTGCGCCGAGCCGACCCAGCCGGTGCCCGGGGCGGGCCGCGCCGAACTGCTGACCGGGCTCGGCGACGCCGTGGCCGACGACCTGCTCGCGGCCGTGGGCGGCATCGCTCCCCTCGCCACGGTGCAGGTGCGCCACCTGGGCGGCGCGCTGAGCAGGCCCGCCGACGGCGGCGGGGCGTGCGGGCACATCGCCGAACCGTACCTGCTGAGCATGATCGGGCCGGTCCTTTCGCCTGAGGGCGGGCAGGCGGTCGCCGCGCGGCTGACGGAGATCGCGCGGGCGATGGCGCCGCACACGACCGGCCGCAAGCCGTTCACCTACCTGAACGGCGGCGAGAAGGCCGCCTCCGCGTTCGACGCGGACACGCTGGCCCGGCTGCGCGAGATCAAGCGCCGCCGCGACCCCGACGGCGTCTTCCGCGCCAACCAGCCGGTGCTCGCCTGACGGCGATCACAGCTTGCGCACCTCGGCGTCGCCCGATCCGGTCCTGACCGTGATCGTGTGCGGCGCCGAGTCGTCGTGCGCCACCTCGACCGTGCGGTCGCCGCTCCCGGTCGACGCGTTGACGTTGTAGGCGCCGTTCGGCACCCAGAGCCGGCCGTCGCCCGATCCGGTCACGGCCTGCACCTGGTCGGGTACGGCGGTGAACCGCAGCGTGATGTCCCCCGAGCCCGTGCGGGTGTTGACCTGCTTGGCGGCGAGCCCCCGCGCGTCGACGTCGCCCGAGCCGGTGGAGGCGTTCACCTGGCCGGTCAGGTCGCGCAGCGTGATGTCTCCCGACGCGGTGTCGATCTTCATGGTGAGACCGCGCGGCACCTCCACCTTGTAGTCCACCGAGCAGTCGCCGCACTTGTACGCCAGCGTGAGCGTGTCACCGTCGACGGAATGGCCGTTCGCGGGCTTGTCCCCGCGCCAGTGCAGGGTCTCGGTGACGTGGACGCCCGACCTGTCGCTCTCGTTCACCACCACGTCGCCCGACCCGGTGTGGGCGTCGAGGACGGCCACCTTGTCCGTCACGTCGTAGGACTCCACGGCCTGCTGCCCGCCGAAGCCGATCCGCACGTCGCATGCCGTCACGACGAGGCTCATTCCCAGGACGGCCCCCGCGACGGCCATCGTCTTGTGTCTCATGTCCTCGATCTTCGTCCATGCGTGCGGCGTCTCCCATCAGGGAATCCCCCGAGCGCCCCCTGAGGAATGCCCTGGCGTTGACCCCCGGCTATCCCCTGAAGTAGCGTCGATTCCACCATTCAGAACTATTTTTCCGGAAGGTGGAAAATGACGGAAGGCGTCGAGATCACAGGCCCCCTGCTGGACCGGTTCGACGAGATCCTCACTCCCGAGGCCCTCGGCTTCGTGGCCACCTTGCAGCGCGAGTTCGACCCCAGGCGCAGGGAACTGCTGGCCGCCCGTCAGGCGCGGCAGGAGGAGCTGTCCGCGGGCGGCATGCTCGACTTCCTTCCCGAGACCGCCCACGTCCGCGAGTCGGAGTGGCGGGTCGCCCCGCCCGCGCCGGGGCTGGAGGACCGCCGGGTCGAGATCACCGGTCCTGTCGACCGCAAGATGACGATCAACGCGCTCAACTCCGGCGCCAAGGTCTGGCTGGCCGACTTCGAGGACGCCAACTCCCCGACATGGGAGAACACGATCAACGGGCAGCTCAACCTGCGCGACGCCCTCGACCGTACGATCGACTTCGAGTCCGGCGGCAAGACGTACGCGCTGCGGCCGGACGAGGAGCTGGCCACGATCGTGGTCCGGCCGCGCGGCTGGCACCTGCCGGAAAAGCACATCCTGGTGGACGGCGCCCGGATGTCGGGGTCGCTGCTCGACTTCGGCCTCTACTTCTTCCACTGCGCGCAGCGGCAGATCGGCAAGGGCCGCGGGCCGTACTTCTACCTGCCGAAGATGGAGTCTCACCTGGAGGCGCGGCTCTGGAACGACGTGTTCCTCCGGGCCCAGGAGCTACTCGGCGTTCCCCGGGGGACGATCCGGGCGACCGTGCTGATCGAGACCTACCCGGCCGCGTTCGAGATGGAGGAGATCCTCTACGAGCTGCGCGAGCACTCCGCGGGCCTCAACGCCGGCCGCTGGGACTACTTGTTCAGCGTCATCAAGAAGTTCCGCACCCGGGGGCGGGAGTTCCTGCTGCCCGAGCGCAACGCGGTGACGATGACCGCGCCGTTCATGCGGGCCTACACCGAACTGCTGGTGCGCACCTGTCACAAGCGCGGCGCGCACGCGATCGGCGGCATGGCGGCCTTCATCCCCTCCCGCCGCGACCCCGAGGTCAACAAGGTGGCGCTGGAAAAGGTGCGGGCCGACAAGACCCGCGAGTCGGGCGACGGCTTCGACGGCTCCTGGGTGGCCCACCCCGACCTCGTGCCGATCTGCCGCGAGGTGTTCGACGGCGTGCTCGGCGACCGGCCCAACCAGCTCGACCGGCTGCGTGAGGACGTCCACGTCACGGCCGAGGACCTGTTGTCGGTGTCCAAGACCCCGGGCGAGATCACCGAGGCCGGGCTGCGCAACAACGTGGACGTCGGCCTGCGCTACCTGGCGGCCTGGATGGGCGGCAACGGCGCGGCGGCGATCCACAACCTGATGGAGGACGCGGCGACCGCCGAGATCTCCCGCTCGCAGGTCTGGCAGTGGATCCACAACGACATCACGCTGGCCGACACCGGCGCGGTGGTGACACGGGAGCTCGTCGAGCGGATCATCGAGGAGGAGCTGGCCGGGATCGCCGCCGGGCCGGGCTACGACGAGAAGCTCTACGCGCAGGCAACGGCGCTGTTCAAGGAGGTCGCCCTTGACGACGACTTCGCGGAGTTCCTTACGCTTCCTGCGTACGAGCGAATGCCGTGACGATGTGAGGGGAAGCGGGAGCCGATGTCCGAGCTCGAACGGCTGACGGCACGGCTGGCGGCCGTGCTCCCGCCGGACGCCGTCATCACCGACCCCGTACGGCTGCGCACCTACGAGTGCGACGGGCTGACCGTCCACCGGGCGACCCCCGGGGTGGTCGTGCTGCCCGGGACGGCCGAGCAGGTCGCGGCGGTCGTACGGCTGTGCGGCGAGCACGGCGTGCCGTTCGTCGCCCGCGGGTCGGGCACCGGCCTGTCGGGCGGCGCCCTCCCCCGCACGGACGGCGTGCTGATCGTCACCTCCCGCATGCGGCGGATCGTCGAGATCGACATCCCGAACCGCCGGGCCGTGGTGGAGCCCGGGGTGACGAACCTGGCGATCACCGAGGCGGTGCGCGACCGGGGCTATTACTACGCCCCCGACCCCTCCAGCCAGCAGGTCTGCTCGATCGGCGGCAACGTGGCGGAGAACTCGGGCGGCGCGCACTGCCTCAAGTACGGCTTCACGGTCAACCACGTGCTCGCCGCCGAGATCGTCACGCCGGACGGGGAGATCGTGGAGCTGTCGGCCCAGGACCCCGGCTACGACCTGCTCGGCGCGTTCATCGGCTCGGAGGGCACGCTGGGCATCGCCACCAAGATCACCGTACGGCTGTCGCGGGCGCCCGAGGCGGTCACGACCCTGCTCGCCGCCTTCACCGGCATCGAGGCCGGCGGGCACGCGGTGTCGGCGATCATCGCGGCGGGCGTCGTGCCGGCCGCCATCGAGATGATGGACGCGCTGGCGATCGAGGCGGCCGAGGCCGCCGTCCACTGCCGCTACCCCGCCGGTGCGGGAGCCGTACTCGTGGTGGAGCTGGACGGCCCCCGTGCCGAGGTCGAGCATCAGTTCGCCGAAGTGGAGCGGATCTGCCGCGACAGCGGCGCCTTCGAGATCCGGGTGGCCGCCTCCGCCGAGGAGCGGGCGGCCATCTGGAAGGGCCGCAAGTCGGCGTTCGCCGCCGTGGGCCGGATCAGCCCGGCGTACATCGTGCAGGACGGCGTGGTGCCGCGGACCGCGCTGCCGCGCGTGCTCGCGGGGATCGACCGGCTGCAGGAGGAGTACGGCATCCGCGTGGCCAACGTCTTCCACGCGGGCGACGGCAACCTCCACCCCCTCGTGCTGTTCGACGACTCCGTGCCCGGCGAGGCCGAGCGCGCCGAGGCCGTCAGCGGGCGCATCCTCGACCTGTGCGTCGAGCACGGCGGGTCGATCACCGGGGAGCACGGCGTCGGCGTGGACAAGGCCCGTTACATGCCCCGGATGTTCACCGAGGACGACCTCGACACCATGCAACTCGTGCGGTGCGCGTTCGACCCCCGGGGGCTGGCCAACCCCGGCAAGGTCTTCCCCACCCCGCGCCTGTGCGGGGAGGCGCCGGGAGTGCGCAGGGGCGCGCATCCCCTGGTCGAGGCCGGTCTGGCGGAGCAGTTCTGATGGCCGCGCGGGACGTCCGGGACGCGCTGGAGGCGACCGGTGTGGCCGTGCGCACGGCCGGCGACGGGGACGAGGTCGCGGGTGTGCGGCCGCGCTGGGTGGCGCTGCCCGAGTCGGCCGAGGAGATCGCGGCCGTGATGCGGGTGTGCGCCGCGCACGACCTGGCCGCCGTCGCGACGGGCGGCGGGACCAAGCTGCACTGGGGCGCGCGGCCCACCCGATGCGACGTGCTCGTGGACCTGTGCTGCATGAACCGGGTGCTTGAGCACGCGGCGGGCGACCTGGTCGTCCGGGCGCAGGCCGGGGTGACCGTCGAGGCGCTGGCGCGGACCCTCGCCGAGGGAGGTCAGGAGCTCGCGCTCGACGTGCCCGTGCCGGGCACCACGGTCGGCGGGCTGCTGGCCACCGGCATCGCCGGGCCGCGCAGGTTCCGCCACGGCACGGCCCGCGACCTGCTCATCGGCGTCACGGTCGTGCTCGCCGACGGCACCATCGCCAAGTCGGGCGGGAAGGTCGTCAAGAACGTCGCAGGATACGACCTCGGCAAGCTGTTCACCGGCTCGTTCGGCACACTCGGGATCATCGCGGACGCCACCTTCCGCCTCCATCCCCTGCCCGCCGCCCGCGCCTGGGTGACGTTCGCCGTCGAACGTCCGGTGACGGAGACCGTCGAGCCCTACGTGTACGAGGGCAGGACGTTGGACACCACGAGCATCGACGCGGCCGCGGCCCTGCACGCCGTGATCCCGGCGGTGACCGAGTCACCACTGGAGCCGAGCGCGGTGGAAGTGGACTGGCCCGACGTGGCGGGCCCCTGCACCGTGGCGGTCCTGGTGGAGGGCGCCGCCGCGGCCGAGCGCGCCAAGGCGCTGTGCAGCCTCGTCGGCGACGCCACGGGCGGGGTGGTCCAGGTGAGCGAGGAGCCGCCGCCGTGGTGGGGACGCCTGCCCGAGCCGCCGGGCCCGGACGAGCCGCCGGGCCATGAGGGCCGAGACGCGGACGGCGGGGAGATCCTGCTGGAGGTCAGGAACACCCCCTATCGGCTGGCCGGGAGCTTCGTCGAGCCCTTCTGCGCGGCCCGCACGGCGGACGTGCGCGCGGCGGTGCGCGGTTCCCTGGCCTCGCACGTGTTCCACGTCGCGCTGCCGCCGGACACCGAACCCGGCCGTGTCGCCGGCTTCACCGGCGTGTTGCGCGACGACATGGAGGCGGACGGCGAGGGCCGCGTCGTCGTGCTGGCCGCGCCGCGGGAGGCCGCGCGTCGCCTCGACCGGTGGGGACATGTCGGCGCGCTGCCGCTGATGCGGCGGGTCAAGGAGCGGTTCGATCCCGATCGCCGGCTGTCCCCCGGTCGTTTCGTCGGAGGCATCTGATGGATCCGGAGCTGATCAAGGACTGCGTGCACTGCGGGTTCTGCCTGCCCACCTGCCCGACGTACGTGCTGTGGGGCGAGGAGATGGACTCGCCGCGCGGGCGCATCCACCTCATGGGCCAGCACGTCGAGGGAACGCCGCTCACCGACGCGATGGCCGGCCACTTCGACGCCTGCCTGGGCTGCATGGCGTGCGTCACCGCGTGCCCGTCCGGGGTGCGGTACGACCGGCTGATCGAGCAGACGCGTGCCGTCGTCGAGCGTGAGCACGTGCGCCGCCCGGACGAGCGCGCGATCCGGGCGCTGGTGTTCGCGCTGTTCCCCTACCGGCGCAGGCTGCGGGCGATGCGGCTGCCCATGCGGCTGAGCAGGCGCCTGCGGCCGTTCCTCGAACGGGTGAACCCCTCACTCGGCGCGATGGCCGAGCTGGCGCCCGCCGTCCCCCGGCCCGTACGGCTGCCGCCGCTGGTGCGGGCAAGGCGACGGCGCAGGGCGCGGGTCGGCCTGCTCACCGGCTGCGTGCAGGGCGAGTTCTTCCCGCAGGTCAACGCGGCGACGGCCCGGGTGCTCGCGCTGGAGGGCTGCGACGTGGTGATCCCGCCCCGGCAGGGCTGCTGCGGGGCGCTGTCGCTGCACTCGGGCCGCGAGGCAGAGGCGCGGAGGTTCGCCCGCCGCACGATCGCCGTCTTCGAGCGGGCCGGCGTGGACGCCGTGGTGGTGAACGCGGCGGGCTGCGGGTCGAGCATGAAGGACTACGCCGAGGTGCTGGCCGGCGAGCCCGCCTGGGCGGCCCGCGCCAAGGCGCTGCGGACTCGCGACCTGGCGGAGTTCCTGACCGAGCTGGGACCGGCCGCCGAGCGCCACCCGCTGCCGGTCACGGTCGCCTACCACGACGCCTGCCACCTGGCCCACGCCCAGGGCGTGCGCGCCCAGCCGCGTGAGCTGCTGCGCGCGATCCCCGAGCTGGAGCTGCGGGAGGTCGAGGAGTCCGCGATCTGCTGCGGGTCGGCCGGCACCTACAACCTCTTCCAGCCGGAGGCGGCCCGGGAGCTGGGCGACCGCAAGGCCGAGCGGGTGCTCGCCACCGGTGCGAGCCTGCTGGTGTCGGCCAACCCGGGATGCACGATGCAGATCGCGGCCGCCGTCCGCAGGGCGGGCAAGGGGGAGATCCGGGTCGCCCACACGGCCGAGGTGCTCGACGCCTCGCTGCGCGGCCTCGAACCCGGCATGCTGGGACGGTTCCCGCTTTAAGGATGGCACCGCCGAGGAGGAGGGCGCGTTGAGCGTGCAGAGCGTCGACCGGGCGCTGGACGTGCTCGAAGCACTGTCCGAGCACGGCGGCCAGGCCGGCCTGTCGGAGATCGCCGCCAGGACCGGCCTGCCGTACGGGACGATCCACCGGCTGTTACAGACGCTGCTGGCCCGGGGGTACGTCCGGCAGGAGTCCGACCGGCGCTACGCCCTCGGCGGCGCGCTCGTGCGGATCGGCGGCGTGGCCGAGCGGATGCTCGCGGTCTGGGCCGAGCCCTACCTCGCGAGGCTGGTGGAGCTGTCCGGCGAGACCGCCAACCTCGCCGTTCTGGAGGGCGACTACGTCGTCTACGTGGCCCAGGTGCCCTCGCCGCGCAGGCTGCGGATGTTCGCCGAGGTCGGCCGCCGGGTGCTGCCGCACAGCACGGCCGTCGGCAAGGCCCTGCTCGCCGGGCGGGACGACGCGGAGGCGGTGTTCCGGCGCACCGGGCTGCCCCGCCGTACGGACCGGACGATCACGGCGGTCGGCGAGCTGCTGGAGGAGCTCGGCCGGGTGCGCGCCCGGGGATACGCGCTCGACCTGGGCGAGGAGGAGAGCGGGGTCCATTGCATGGCCGTGCCCGTTCACGACGGCGGGCGGACCTTCGCGGCGATGTCGGTGTCCGGACCGGCCGAGCGCATCGACGCGGTCGACCGCGAGGAGCTGGCCGCGATGCTGCGCAAGGTGGCCGAGGACTTCGGCGCCGCCGTCTTCCGCTCCTGAGCGCGTCACGGATCGGCCAGTATGGGGTCATGTGCCGAAGCATCAAGACCCTGCGCCCGCCGTTCACCGACGAGGTGACCGAGGAGGACATCCGGGCGGCGGCCCTGCAGTACGTCCGCAAGATCTCCGGCTTCCGCGCCCCCGCCGCGCACAACGCCGAGGCGTTCGACGGCGCGGTCGAGGAGATCACGCGGGCCAGCACGGCGCTGCTGGCCTCCCTCCAGGTCCGCGGCTCGGCCGCCCGGTAGCACGGGGATCCAAGCGGGGGGTCCAAGCGAACCACAAGTGCCGGGCGGGACAGTGGCCGCATGGGACTGATCTCCGACTTCCTCGTGGCCCGGCGGCTGCGCAAAGGGCCCACGCTGCTGCTGCCGTACGCGCCCGATCCCGCGACCCTGCTGGAGACGGTGCGCCTGCACGACCCGCAGGCCAGGCCGTACGGGCGGGGCTTCAAGATCGGCGAGAACGTGGAGCTGCGCGGGCCGGTCGAGCTGACCCCGGAGCTGGCGGCCAGGGCGGGTCTCCCCGCGGGCTGGGCGACCGCGTTCTTCGCCCGCAACATCGACAGCGAGGCGGGCGGCGACTTCTCGCGGCCGAGCCTGCTCGTGCGGGGCCTGGCCGAGCGGCTCGGCGGCCGGGAGCACCCGGAGTGCCAGGAGCCGCCGGAGGACCTGGCCGAGGTCACCGGCGGGCGGCTCATCCCCGTTGACGAGGTGATCGGCGTGCTCGCGGACGACGTGCCCGGCCTGGCCGTCGCGACGGTGACCGACGCCGGCACCACGCTGCTCACCAGCGCCGAGAGCCCGATCGAGGTCTTCGTCACCGAATGGGACGCCGACGACGTGACGTACGAGCTGTCCGCGGACGGCGGTTACGGCAGGGACGTTCCCGCCACCGCCCGGCGGGCCGCGCTCGCGATAGCCGAGCGCACGGGTGGGGTGGCCCGCGACCACAACGGGTTCCTCATCACCGGCTGAGCACGTCGGGTGGAACCGGCTCGCCGCGTCCGGCGGAGTAGGGGCGGAGGGCGCGACGGCGCCCACGGAAGGAATCCCCTATGAACGGACGAAACGGGTGGTGAGGACGGTCTCCGGCGACACGCGCTTCCCCACGGTCGCCGCGGATCGCGAACCCGGCGGCTCTCGCGACGCCTCGGAGCAAACCTCCCGGAACCGGACCGAGGCATGCGACGCCGGGCCGAACGGCACCGGGCTGAATGCCACACGGCCCGACGACACCGAGCCGAGCGACACCGGGCCCGACGACGCCGAGCCGAGCGACGCGGGGTTGATCGAGGCGTCGCTGACCGCGCCGGAGCGGTTCGCCGGCGTCTTCGACCGGCACGCGGACGAGATCCACGCCTACGCCGGTCGCCGTCTCGGCCCCGAGCACGCCGACGACGTGACGGCGGAGACGTTCCTCGTGGCGTTCCGCAAGCGGCACCGCTACGACACCTCCCGGCCGGACGCCCGGCCCTGGCTGTACGGCATCGCCGGCAACCTCATCTCCGGGCACCGCCGGTCGGAGGTGCGCCGGCTGCGGGCGCTCGCCCGCGCACCGCACGACGCCCGTGAGCGGGGCTCACACGAGGAGGAGCGCGGGGCGGAGCGGGCGAGCGCCGCCGCCCTGCGGCCCGCCCTCGCCGCCGCGCTGGCCAGGCTGTCGGCCGCCGAGCGCGACCTGCTCCTGCTGGTCGCCTGGGCCGACCTCTCCTACGAGGAGGCGGCCGAGGCGCTGAAGATCCCCATCGGCACGGTCCGCTCGCGCCTGCACCGCGTGCGCGCGAAGCTGCGCCGCCATCTCGACCTTCCCGAGGAGAACGTGTGATGACCGACGAGATCGACCTGGTGGCGCGGCAGCGGCCCGACGTCGCGCCCTACTCCCCGGCGGCCAAGGCGGCCGTACGGCGGCGGCTGACCGGCCCCGCGGGCCGTCCCGCCCGCCCGCGCCCGCGTCCGTACCTGCTTCTGGCGGGCGGGACGGCGCTGCTCGCCGCGGCGGGCGTCGCCGCCGTCACCACCGTGCTGACGGAACCGGCGGCCCGGCCGGCGAAGGTGAGCCCGGGAGTCGTGACGCTGCCGAAGGTGTCGGCCATGTCGGCCGAGGAGGTGCTGGGCAGGGCGGCCCGCGCGGTGACCGACCTGTCGCCGCGCGACGACCAGTTCGTCAAGGTCGGCTCGCAGACGATGTACGAGGCCGACGTGTTCGGCGAGGACGAGAAGGAGTCCCGCTACCTCTACCGGACGAAGCGGACGATCTGGTTGTCCGCCGACGGCACGAGGGACGGCGCGCTGAAGATCGAATATCTGGAGCCCCACGCCTACCCCGGCTGGCCGATCCCGCCGGATGCCTACAAGGAGAAGGGCACCGAGTGGATGCTGCTCCCCGCCTGCAACAGCGTGCGGGACACCGCCTACACGAGCCTGAAGAAGCTGCCGGCCGACCCGGAGAAGATGCGCGCCTACCTGTACGACCGGCCGCACGGTGACAATCCGCCCGACACGGGGGCGTGGACGGCCGTCGGCGACCTGCTGCGGGAGACGTACGTGCCGGCGCCCCAGCGCGCGGCGCTGTTCAAGGCCGCCGCCACGATCCCCGGGGTCACGGTGACCGAGAACGCCGAGGACGCGGCGGGACGGACCGGCATCGGCGTCGGCCGGGTCTCCGGCGGGGTGCGTGAGGAGATCATCTTCGACCCGTCCACCTACGAGCTGCTCGGGGAGCGCGGCATCGTGGTGGACGAGAAGGAGGCGAAGGCGCCCACCGGCAGCCTGGTGGCCTCGACCGCCCAGCTGGAGGTCACGGTCGACGACGCCGCGCCCGAGGTGAAGGACCCCCACTCCGGCTGCCTCTGATCCCCCGCTCGTACGGCCCGCCGCCCGGTGGGCCGTACGAGCGGCGATTTGTCGGTGGTGATCTCTAGCCTCCGGCACATGACAAACGCGACGCAGGCGTACAGCTACGCCGCGCCTTCGATGCTGGTGGACGGACGTCTCGGGCTGTCGACGTCCGGAGGCAGGGCCCTGAGCGGTCCCGCCGTCGCGCCGAGGTTCTTCAGCGGGGTCGTCGCTCAGGCGGCGCCCGCGGCGGCCTGCCTGCTGGGTGTGGCCGACGTGGCCCTCACCCGCTATCACCAGCCGCGTCCCGGGTGGACCAGGGACCCGGTCGTCACCTGCGGGGGCGATCGGCTGCGCTTCGAGTCGTTCTCCGCCTGCGGCGGCGTGTACGCCAGGCTCGACCTGCTGGGGGACGCCCTTGACGGCGAGGTGTTCGACCGGGGGACGACGAACGTCGACGTCAACGGCCCGCTGCGGGAGGCGCTGGCCAGGGTGGGCGCACGTGACCCGCTCCACCTCGGGGTCGGCGCGGACGAGCTGACCGTGACCACGCTCGACGGCGCGGTCGTGGAGAAGAAGGTGCCGCTGCCCGAGCGGTGGCTGCGGGGGTTCGCCGAGGTGCAGGTGATCGCGGCGCGCATGGACCTGCGGGCCGAGCTGCCCGGCATGAGCGCGGTGCGGTTCCTGCGGTCCCTGCCCAAGCGGGCGACGGCCGACCTGTGGGTCGCTCCCGTGGGCCGCGAGCTGCGCGTCGCCGACCGGCCCGGCGCGGGCGCGGTGTGCCTGTCCGGCGTGGGCCGCCTGGCGACACTGCTGCCCCTGCTCCGTTTCGCCAGGAGCCTCAAGGTGTACGGCCCGGCGGCGCCGGACGGCCCGGCGTCGAGCGCGTGGGAGCTGGAGCTGCCCGGAATGCGCTACACGCTCGTGCTGTCGCCGGAGCGCTGGCGCGGCTTCTCCGGAGAGGGCGCGGTGCTGGCCGACCTCGCGACCGACGAGGCGGAGGCCGACGCCGACGTGGTGGGCATGCTGCTCAACTTCGAGCCCGAGGTGGAGATCGGCCTGCTGGCCGACCGCGCAGGGCTGTCCTCCACGCGCGTGCGGGCCGCCCTCACGCAGCTCGGCACGGCCGGCCGTGTCGGCTACGACCTGTCGGAGGCGGCGTACTTCCACCGCGAGCTGCCCTACGACAGGGAGCACGTGCAGCACCTCAACCCCCGGCTGACGGCCGCGCGGGCGCTGGCCGAGGCCGGCGCCGTGGAGATCACGGGCGCCACGGCGCGCGTACGGACCGACGGCGGGGTGCGGGAGGTCGGCCTGGCCGACGGGTCGTGCACCTGCCCCTGGTGGTGGGACCACCGCGGCTCACGAGGGCCCTGCAAACACGTCCTCGCCGCGAGGATCGCCGCCCGCGCCACGACCGTGAGCGCCCCAGGGAACGGCGCAGGGAACGGCGCGGGGAACGGCGCGGGGAACGGCGTCGAGACCGGCGTGGAGGGGTCCCTGTGAGCGTCTGGCAGGAGGTGCGCGGCCTGGTCACGGACCGCAGGACGAGGGAGCTGGCCGACCGGGTGATCGCGCTCGGCGACACCGAGCGCGCCGAGGTGGCCGGCAGGCTGCCGGGGTTGCTCGAGGAACTGCGCGAGACCGCCATCCGGACGGGCCGGGAAGAGCTGCCGGGCGACGACCTCGCCGAGGAGGACGAATGGGTGGCCTGGGAGCGCCGCATGGCCGCGCGCGAGGCGCTCCCCCAGTTCGGAGAGGCGCTGCGGATCGCGGGCGCCGGCACGATCTCCGGCCCGGCCGCCGCCGTCGCCTGGCTCACCCGCCGCGAGCTCTACCAGCGGTGGGCACAGGCGCCTGACCCGGCCCAGGTGGTCCGCGTGCTGGCCGCCCGCCCCGCCGCGTGGCAGGCCGACGTGGCGGACCGGCTCTGCCGGAAGATCCGTACGGCGGACGACCGTGTCGCCCCGCTCGCGCTGGCACTGCTGCGGGCATCCGGCTCCGAGCCGCCCGCGCACGACCCGCTCGTGGTCGCGTGGCTGACCTTCGGACCGCGAGACGACGATCCGCTGCTCGGCACGCTGCTGCCGCGGATCTTCGAGGCCGAGGGCGCGGGCCGCGCCCTGCGCGAGGAGCGGCTCACACCCTCGCCCACCCCGTGGCTCTCCCTGGTCCGGCGGCTCCTGCGCGGCGGACGGGTGTCGCGGGCGGAGCTCCTGGACGGCTGCGTGAGCCGGTTCCTGCGTGGCGGCGACGCCGCCGACCTGCGCTTCTTCGTGCGCCTGCACGAGCTGATCGACCCGGCGCCGCACGAGGCGGCCGAACGGGCCCGCGACTACCTGCGGCTGCTGCCCGCCTCCCCCGGTCCGGTCGCCGAGCTGGCCCTGACCCAGATCCGCAGCACCGGCCCCCACGACGACGCCGACGTCGAGGAGGCGATCGAGGCGCTGACCTTCCGGCCCGAGGCCAAGCTGGCCCGTGCCGGCCTGACCTGGCTGGACCAGGAGGTGCGGCAGGAGCCCGCACGCGCGGGGAGACTGGCTCCCGCGCTCGTCACCGCGCTCGCGCACACCTCCGACGAGGTGCGGCGGCGAGCCGTCCGGATCGCGCTCAGGCACGCCGCCGCGTTCGGCGCGGACGCGAAGCTGGTCGCCGATGCCGTCCCGCACCTTCCGTCCGATCTCGGCCGGGAGCTGGCCGCCGTGTTCGGGGGCGAAGTCGCGGCCGAGGAGACGACGGAGCCGTTCACCCCCGCGCCGCTGCCTGTCCTCCCCACGCCCGGCCCGTTCCCCGCACCGACCGTGGACCGGGCCCCGAGGGAACTCCACGGGTGGGTGCCGTTCGAGCAGTGGCTCGCCGGCTTCGTCGAGGGGGTGGGCAGGGATCGTGCGGCCCTGCGAGACAGGCTCGTCCCCGCCTTCCAGAGTTTCTTTCCCCACCTGTACGGAAGGGAGCGCTGGCTCGATCCGGACGCCTGGACCGCCGCCCTGGCGAAGGAGGTGATCGCTCCCGGTACCGATCCCGGCGTGCCCGATCCGGAGCCCGTCGATCCCTGGGCGGGGTCGAGCTTCTCCGTACACGTCAGGCCGGCGCCGCCCGAGGAGGACGACGAATCCGAGCATGAGCACGAGCACGGATCGGAGGACGGGGCCGCGCCCGAGCCGGCTTTCGGCAACCTGCCGGAGCACGTCCGGGAGGAGATCTTCCGCCAGATCCTGGAGCTCGGCGTCTCCGCCGAACGGGTGGCGGCGATGCGCGACGGCCTGCCCGTGCCTCCGCGCGATCCCGGCGAGCCGAGGTTCCGCGTGGGGATCATGTATTCGGGTTTGCGGCCCCTGTTCGGCAAGCCCCGGGAGCCGGACCCCGCGGTGGAGTTCCGCCGCCGCAACCGGCTGCCGGAACCCGCGCACGTCTCCCCGCCGCACATGTTCCTGCTGCACCGGCTCAGCGAGATCTACAGGGCGCTGCGAGAAGGGACGTTGCCACCCGTGCTGCTGGCGACGCCGACGGTGATGACCGGGCACCTCGACCCCGGAGTGCTGGTGGACCGGCTGGAGCTGTGCGCCGCCGCGGGAGCGGAACCGCTGCCCGCCGATCTGCAGCAGGCGCTGCTGCGGCTGCCGAGGGGAAACCACCCCCTCGCCGCCGAACGCGCCGGGCGCGTGGGATCGAGGGCGGCGTCGGCCGTCGCCGCCTGGCTCGCCCGGGGCGGCCTGCCCGACCCGGAGGCGGGGCTGAAGTGGGCCTACATCGAGGGCGCGCACGAGCACCTGTTCGAGGAGCGTGCTCCGGGGCGCGTCGACCAGATACGGCTGGTGCCGGTGCTGCGAGCCGAGCCCACCGGGCACGACCTCATCGACGAGTTGCTGCGCGAGCCGTCGAAGTGGCGGTGGGACAACCACGGCGAGGTCATGAGCTGGTGGCCGTCGATCCTCCCGTCGCACCGTGAGGTCGTCTCCGTCAACTATCTGCCCCACCTGCTCTACCAGTGGAACCACCCCGGGGTCTATCCGGCGTACCTGGAGGCAGTGGCGGACGCCGAGGGCCCGCTCGGGGACGCGACCGCGCTCATCGTGGCCTACTTCCTGGCCGAGCGTCGCCCGGACCCGGTCCCGTTGCTGCTGCGGATGACGAGCCGGGGAGACCTGCCCGCCGAGGCGGTCGGCCGTCAGCTCGCGCTGCTGATCCGCCGCACCTGGTTCGAGACCCGGCCGGTGCTGGCATCGCTGCGGGAGGCCGCGCATCAGGGAGCGCACGAGCAGGTGTGGGAGATCTTGAGGACCCTGCTGCCGGATCTGCTGCCCTCCGGCGGAGAGCGGCCGAACGTCACTCATACCGAGGCGGTGGCGCTCGCCGCCGACGTGGCGACCTGGGCGGGTGCCCGCGGTGAGATCCCGGTCGTGTCGGCGCACGCCGCCACCGGCAGGAGAAGCCGCTTCGCCCGCGAATGCGGGCGCCTGCGTGACCTGCTCGCCGGATGACGCCGGGCGCTGCCACCGGAAGCGATCTCCCCTAAGATCGTCTTCCTTGTCACGGGAGGGGCGCGAAGTGTTCCGTCGGCGTGCGGGCTGGATCGCGGCCGGGGTCTACCTCGCGGTGTCGGCCGTCGGCGCCGTGGTCACGGCCGTCACCGGGCGTCTCGACGCCCTCTGGGCGGCCGTCCTGTGGTATCCGCTCGACGGCTACTCCTCGAACGGCCTCACCGACTCGCCCACCGCCGGCATGGCGGCGGCGGTGGGGCTCTTCGCGATCCTCGCGCTCAAGACCTGGATGCTCCGCCAGGTCTTCACCTTCTCCCCGCGCGCGCCCCGGCCGGCCGACAGGCGGACGGTCTGGCTGCGGCGCCTGCTGTACCTGGCCGTGGCCCACACCCTGATCCTCCGGCTGCCGGCCGCGCTGCTCCCCGGCGTCCTCGCCGAGGCGCTCACCGTGGGCCTGTGGTGCCCGCTGCAGGTGCTGTTCGCGCTGACCCTCCGCGGATGGCCCCGGGTGTTCGCGCTCGTCTCCGCCTGGCCGGGGTCCGCGGGCCTGGCGGTGATCGCGATGGACGAGGTTCCCGGGGTGCGGGCGCCCCGGATCCTCCTGCTCGCCTGCCTGGTCATGGCGGCGGTCTGGCAGGTGGCCGTCCTGTTCGGCCAGCACCGCGACGGCCGATGGAGCCGCGACACCGTCACGGCCGGCTGGCGCCACGTCACCGTGACGCTCGCGATCCCCCTCGCCGCCATCGGCGTCAACTGGGCGTTCGTCTACGACGCCGAACCGCTGACGGCCATGCTGGAGGAGTTCGACGTCTTCCTTGCGGTGTGGCTGGCCCGCTCCGCCCGCGAACTCGCCGGCCCGCGCGGCACGTCCCCCGAGCGTACGCCGCTCCGCCCGCCCGGGCCGCCCCGGCCGGTCGTGCTGGCGGCCGTCCTGCTGCCGTTCCTCGTGCTGGTCGGGCCGGAGCAGACCGTGCACCACACCTACGGCGACGGGTGGTACGGCGCCTGGGAGCCCGGACCGCCGCGGCCGGAGGCCCCGCTGTCCGAGGCCCCGCTGTCCGAAAAGGGGGCACGCGCGGACACCGGGAGCGACGTCGCGGAGGCCAACGCCCGCTGCCGGGACCCCTGGCCACGGCTGCGGGCCCGGCGGCAGGGCACGGCCGCGTACTTCCTGTTCGAGGGCGGCGGCTACTACGTCCACGACCCCGGCGACACCACCGAGGGTGAGGACCCCTATGCGGCCGTGGACGACGGGTTCCTCGGCGCTGCGGGCAGCTCCGCGGTCGTGATGACGTACGGCGAGAACGAGCCGATGTGCCTGACCGTGAAGGCGTTCGGCTCCGCTCCCCCGCTGCGGCTGAAGGGCTGGGACCAGGTGGCCGAGGTCGGCGTGGTCAGCCGCAGCGGCCGCCTGGAGGTGCCCTCGTACGCCGACGGCGGCGACGAGGGCGCCGGGGCCCGGCTGCCGAACCTGGCGGTGAAGGGCCCCGGACGCTACCGGCTGCGCGTCTACGCCCGGGGGCTCGAAGGCAGCGTCGAGGAGCACCTGGTCGTCGCCTTCCCCGGCCGGGCGGTCAGGAAGATCTCCTACCGGTGACCCGGCGACCTACGTGCACTGCTCCAGCATGGCCGCCTTGTCGGCGGAGGTCACCGGAAGGTCGTACTTGAGGGCGACCTGGGCGAACCGCACGGCGTAGGAGCAGCGGATGTCACGGCTGGGCGGCAGCCAGGTGGCCGGGCCCGAGTCGCCCTTGGAGCCGTTCGTGGAGCCGTCCACGGGGATCAGGTTGAGCGGGTCGTTCGCGATCTGCTTGCGCTTGCTCTCGCTCCACCGCGACGCGCCCATCTGCCAGTCGTACGACAGGGGCATGACGTGGTCGATCTGGACCTCCGCCGCGTGCGACTTGCTCCAGTCGATGGTCTTGCCGGTGTACGGGTCGTACAGGGTCATGGAGACGATGACGCAGTTCGACCCGCTGCGATACTTGAGGTCCCGGCCGTCCCGCTTGAGCAGGTCGTTGCGGGTGTCGCAGCCGTTGCGCCCCCACGGGACGTCGTCCACGTTGTCGGCCCAGGCGTAGCCGAACTTGTCGCGGTCGTAGCCGGTCTTCGACCCCCGGCCCTTCGTCGCCACCTTGTCGATCAGTTCGCGGGCCTTCGCCCGGTCCTTGTCCGACGTGATGGCCTTCAGGCCGGGGCCGGTGCCGTCGGGGTTGTCAAGCGGATTGACGCCCTGCCCCGTCCCCGAACCGCCCTTCGCGCCGCCGCTCGTGCCGCTGCCCAGGTCCGTGAGGTCGCCACTGGGATCCAGCGCCGGTCCGCAACCCGCCAGTACGGCCACCACAACCGACATTCCGGCGATCAACCGGATACCACGCCCGCCCACTGCCACCCCTAGGTAATGAAATATCCCCCCCAGATATAGCAAAGTGCAAAAAGATGGCAAAGGAGGCGCGCACGCGCGCCCGCGAGCGGACCGGTGGACGTCTCGC
Source organism: Microbispora sp. NPDC046933 (assembly GCF_040644635.1). Lineage (NCBI taxonomy): Bacteria > Bacillati > Actinomycetota > Actinomycetes > Streptosporangiales > Streptosporangiaceae > Microbispora > Microbispora sp. NPDC046933. Next base: position 151,051 of record NZ_JBEYWW010000004.1, read on the forward strand.
AGTCGCCGGCGGCGGAGAGCCGCGGGAAAGGCGAAGGGCGTGGCACGCCGTGCGCGCCACGCCCCTCGACCAGGCCCGGTGGATCAGATGGCCGGGATCCAGTCCTGCCAGACGATCTTGTTGGCCTCGACCCACTTGCGGGCGGCGTTCTCCGCGCTCATCTTGTTCTCGGCCATGTCGTAGGCCACGGCGTTCTGGTCGTCGTTGGTCCAGGCGAAGTTCTTGATCAGTTCGTACGCCTTGCCGCCGGTCTGGGCGAACCTCACGCTGACGACCTTGTCGAGCAGGTACGGCGGGTAGTCGCACTTGATCGTCTTGACGTCGTCGTCACACCCGATCGCGTACGGCGGAAGGTTGATCTTGACGAGCTTGAGCTGGTTGAACAGCCACTGCGGCTCGTAGAAGTACATCAGCAGCGGGGTCTCGTCCTCGGTGGCCTTGCGGGCCGCCGCGATCAGCGCGTCCTCGCTGCCGGAGTAGACCACCTTGTACGGCAGTTTCAGGTTCTTGATGAGCGCCTCGTCGTTCGTCACGAAGGACTTGTCGCCGGCGAGGAACTGGCCCAGGCCGTCGCTCTTGTCGGTCTTGAACAGGTCCTTGTACTTGACCAGGTTGCGCCAGTCCGTAATGTCTGGATATTTCTGGACCATCCACTCGGGGACGTACCACCCGATGACGCCCTTGTTGCCGTTCTCACCCGCGGTGATCGCGACCTTCTTGTCTTCGATGTACTCCTTTTTCAGCTCTGGGTGGTTCCAGTTCTCCAGGACGACGTCGACCGTCCCCTTCTCGAAGCCCTTCCAGGAGTCCGCCTCGCCGCTCTCGATCCTCTCGACCTTGTAGCCGAGCTCGTGCTCCAGGAGATAGGCGACGACCGCGGCGCTGGCCTCGTAGCCGGTCCAGGCGTTGATCGCCAGTCGCACGGTCTTCGTACCGCCCCCGGCGCCCGCCCCGGCGGCGCCGTCCGAACTCCCGCCACCGCAGGCGGTCATGGCCAGCGCGAGCGTCAGCACGCCGGCAAGGACACGGATCCTCATATCTGACCTCACCTGATGTCGTACGGGCGGCGAACGTGAGCGGCGGGGCCCGGCGGCCCGGCCACGTGGGCGTCGGTTCGTGCGCGCAGCCCGTCGTTGAACACCACCCGCGCGCACCCGAACGCCTCGGCCGGCACGGCCCGCCGGCCGGAGGCCGGGCAGAGGCGGAGGTCACACCGGAGCCGCACGTCATGGTTTTACCATCGGTTGATCGGCGACTACGCAGCGTTAGAACAAGTAGGCATGGCGCATCCCCGTCCGGGGGGCGTACCGGGCGGTGAGGGCGCGGCGGTGTCAGGTGAGGAGGGCCGGTCCGCCGGGCGGCGGTGTCAGGTGACGAGGATTCCGCCGTCCACCGGGATGACCGCACCCGTGACGTACGAACCGGCGTCGGAGGCGAGGAAGACGGCGGCGGCGGCGAGCTCCTCCGGGTCGCCCGAGCGCTTCATCAGGACCCGCTGCTCCCGCATGCGGTCGAGGTAGCCTCCAGGATACTGCTCGGTCATCTCCGAGTCGAAGAAGCCCGGCTCCAGGCAGTTGACCCGGATGCCCCGGCGCGAGGTCCACTGCTGGGCGAGGTCGCGGGTGAGCCCGGCGACGGCGGCCTTCGACGCGCTGTAGGCCGCCTGCGGCAGCCCGGCCGTGGTCTCGCCGAGCACGCTTCCGATGTTGACGATCGACGAGCCCGGCCGCATGACCCGGGCGCAGGCCTGGGCCATCCAGTACGTGCCGTTCAGGTTGACGTCGAGCACGCGGCGGAACTCGCCGGGCGTCTCCCGCAGGGCGGGCACGGCCGTGCCGACGCCCGCGTTGTTGATCAGCACGTCGACGCGGCCGAACTCGGCCATGGCCGCGTCGACCAGGGCCTGGCACTCCTCGGGGACCGACACGTCGGTCAGGACCGCCAGGCAGCGGCGGCCGGTCTCCTCGACCAGCCGCCGGGTCCGCTCCAGGCCCTCGGCACGGCGGGCCCCGATCACCACGTCGGCGCCCGCCTCCGCCAGGCCCCTGGCGAAGGCGACGCCAAGCCCCGACGAGGCCCCCGTCACGATGGCCACCTTGCCGTCAAGACGGAACCGGTCCAGGATCACGCCGCCTCCTCGCTCAAGAATCGAACCCGACTCTAGAGCAAGGTTTCGCCAGGTTGTGGGGCGGGCGGATCAGAGGCCGTACTCCTTGGAGATACGCTCATGCCGCTCGGCCTCGATGCCCACCTCGCGGGCGAGGTCGAGCCACGCCAGCGGGTGGGACCACTGCTCCGTGACGTCGTCGAGAACGGCGTCCAGCTCCGCCGGCCGCACGCTGGGCGGGATCGCGATCCAGCCGAACACGCCGGGAAGCTGCTCACCGGTGGCCGGGTGGGTCACGCGGTAGTTCTCGTCGCTGTAGACCCACATCGGCCAGCCTCGCTCGGCGAGGACCTCGTTGAACTCGGCCCACTCGTCCTCGGAGGGCGCCGCGCCGTCGAAGAACCAGCTCGTGTAGCCGCCCGGGCGCAGCATCGTCACCCCGGCGAACGGGATGACGAAGCTCTCCCGCTCCTGCTCGTTCTCCGGGATCGGCTCCAGCGGCCGGGGGTCGATCACGACGACGTCGCCCGCGTTGTACTCCATGCCGCGCGGCTGCGGGATCGCCAGGCGGGCGGTGGCCGGGCCGGTCCGTACGGCGAGCACCTCCCGCTGGGTGCCGTCGGGGGCGGGGAGGATCACCCGGACCAGGTGCCACTCCTCCTCGATCGGGCCCTCTCCCGGCTCGATCGGCATGCCGAGCTTGGCGCCCGCGGCGCGCACGGTCGCCCAGTCCTCCACGGCGGTGGACAGGACGATGAGCCGCCAGACGTCCTCCTCCTCGCCCTCGCCGGAGTCGAGCAGCGGCCTGAGGATCTCTGCCGCCTTGGCGTTGTCGCCGAGCTGCTGGACGGCGCCCGACCACAGGCGGCGCGCCTCCAGCCCGCCCTCGTGGGCGACCGCCTGCTCGGCCTCGGCCGCCGTCTCCTCCCACCGCTCGCGCGCGCGGTGGAGCCGGGCGAGCGCGAGGTGCGAACGGGTCTCCGGCAGCCGGGCCGCCAGGGTTTCCACCCGCTCGTCCTGCTGGGCCTCGATGAGCAGGCCGGTGAGGTAGGAGATGTCCTCGTCGTCGGCGGCGGCCGGGTCGCCGTCCTCGACGATCGTCTTCCAGTAGATGTCGGCGCCCACCGGGGCGTACCCGAGGAACCCGAGCGTCGTGGTGTGACGCCGGGTGGCCTCGAGATCGGTGCCGGACAGCGGCCACAGCCAGCCCACCCACCGCTCGGGGTCGGCCGTGCGGCCGTCGGCGGCGTCGAAGTAGGCCACCAGCTCGTCGCGGGGGCCGGGCGGCGGCAGCTCCTTGGCGGCGTCGGCCGCGGCGCGCAGCTCGGCCACCCGCTCGGCCAGTCCCTCGGTGACGCGGAGGTCGGCGATCGCGGCCTCGGCGTAGTCGGCCAGCAGGCGGGCCTGCCACAGGCCCTGCCGGGCCACCGCCAGGTGTCCGGCGGTCAGTGCGAGCTCGAACCGGGCGCGGTGGCCGCCGACGCTCTCGAAGTAGGCGATCCACTGGCGCAGGATGCGGCCGAGCTGCCAGGTGTTGGCGATCGAGCCGCCGGAGACGAGCATGCGGACGGTGCGCGCCCACTCCACCCATTCACGCGCGTGGTCGCCCACCACGTCGAGGTCGGGCAGGGCGTCCACGGCCTCCTGCAGACGGCCGAGGGTCGCCAGCACCTGCGACCTGAGCAGGGCCTCACGGCGGCCCTTCGCGACCGGGTCGTCCGGCTTGAAGCCGGTCGAGGCGTCGAGCGCGGCCAAGGCGTCGTCAGGGCGTCCGGCGGCGAGCAGCGCCCGCGCGGAGGCGGCGCCCAGCTCCCAGCTCGCCTCGCGTTCCCGGCCGCGCAGGCGCTCGACCGCCGCCTCGGCGTACGCGACGGCCTCGGCCGCCTGGCCCGCGTCGATCAGGGCCGTGACGTACTGCGTGGCCAGGCCGGAGAAGGCGAGGGAGTCCGGGCCGACGCCGTCGAGGGCCGCGCCGAGGGCGGCCAGCCGGGTCTCGGCGTAGCCGGGGCCGTCGGTGTTGGCCTGGGCCATCGCCAGGGCCTCCACGGCGCCGGGGGCGGCCGGACAGTCGCGGACGTCGTCACGCTGGGCGAATTCCGTCAGCGCGGCGGCGTCGTCGAGCGCGACCGCGCCGATCGCCCGGTCGCCGACCCGGCCGATCAGGTGCCAGTAGCGCGCGAAGAACTCCAGCCACGGCTTCTCCAGGGTCTCGGCGTGCTGCGCGATCGCCGGCGCCACGACGTCGAGCTGGGTGAAACGGCCCTCCAGCGCCTGCGCGGGCACGTCACCCAGCGCCATGGCCAGCCCCGTGTTGCCCGCCTCGTGCAGTTCACGCTGGGTGCCACCGACCCAGGCCCAGATGTCCACGTCCATGAGCAGTCAGTCTGCCAGGTCGCCGACCTTGACCCAAACAGCACGCCGACCCGAACAGCACACCGGCCCGAAACAACACGCCAGCCCGAAACAACACGCCGGCCCGAAACAGCAGGCGGCCTTCGGCGTACGGGCGCGTCAGCGTGCGCGGGCCGCCTGGGACGCCTCCCGCAGCAGGCCGCAGAGCTCGGCGAGCTCCGCCGGGCCGAGCGCCGCGTACGCGCGGGCGACGAGATCGTCGGTCAGCTCCTCCGCCCTGGCCCTGCGCTCCGCCGCCTCCGCCGGCGGCTCCGGGTACGGCTCGGGCCAGGCGAGGAAACGGGCCACGTCGGAGGTGCGGTCGTACGGGATCGGAGTCCCGGTGTTGTCCGCGCCGACGAGGGTGGCCTCCAGCGGGTCGAGACCGAGCGCCACCACGCCCGTCGCATGCCGGGCGCCGCGCAGTTCCCGTACGACGTGGAGCAGGTGGGCGGCCAGGGCAGGCCCGCCGCCTGGCCGCGGCATGGCCCGCCATCCGGCGAACAGCGGCGCGCACAACGGGTCCGCGCCGTCGGCGACGGCGGCGAGCAGCTCCGCCAGCCGGTCGGCCTTCCCGAGCCCGGCGAGCCTGCGCCGCCCCCAGTCGTGACAGGCCCCGGCGTAGAGCGCGGCGGCCTCCTCGGCCGGGAGCTCGCGCCCGCCCTCCCACGACTCGCGGACGTGCCCGGCCGGGAAGAAGACGACCGCCGCGAGCACGACATCGGCGTCCACCTCGCCGAGGACGCCGCACCTGCCCCGGAAGTACATCTCCCGTGGACCGAGGCCGTGGCGCTCGCAGAGCGCCTTGACCTCCCGGGAGAGCATGAAGCCCCCGCCGAGGGCCCCGATGGCCGCCTTCGTCTCCACCACCGCGTCACGCGGGTCCATGCGCCCTCCTCGGTCTAATCTCCAGACCCAGGGTGGCGGATCAGAACAAGGTTCTGCAAGTTCCTGAAACGATCAGAGGACGGCGGGCCACTCGCCCGAGGCGACGAGGACGGCGGGCCCGGACAGGTAGCTCGTGTCCTCCTCCAGCGTGACGGTGACCGTGCCGCCGAGGACCCGGACCTCCCAGGTGCCGGTGGTCTCCCCCGCGGCGCGGGCGGCGGCGACGGCCGTCGCGACGGCCCCGGTGCCGCACGAGCGCGTCTCCCCCGAGCCCCGCTCGTGCACCCGCATGGACACCTTGTGGTCGCCCACGGCGTTGAAGATCTCGACGTTGACACCCTGGGGGTAGACCTCGCGGTCGAAGTCCGGCTCGCGGCCGAGGTCGAACCCGGCCACCGGCTCCTCCACCACGCAGGCCAGGTGGGGGTTGCCCATGTTCACGTTCACGCCGCGACACTCGCGCCCGTCGATGACGGCGCGGCTCTCCCCCAGCACCCGCGGCCTGCCCATGTCCACGGTCACGTCGCCCGACGCGCCGAGCCGTACGCGCTTGACGCCCCCGCGGGTGGCGACGGCGAACTCGCCGGGCGCCGCGAGGCCCGCGTCCACGAGGTAGCGGGCGAAGACCCGGACGCCGTTGCCGCACATCTCGGCGATGCCGCCGTCCGCGTTGCGGTAGTCCATGAACCACTCGGCCTCGCCGGCCTGCCCGGCCACCTCCGGGCAGAGCTTGGTGCGCACGACGCGCAGCACCCCGTCGGCGCCGATGCCCGCGCGCCGGTCGCACAGCGCCGCGACGTCCCGCGCGGACAGGTCCAGCGTGCCGTCGGCGTCCGGCAGGATGACGAAGTCGTTCTCGGTGCCGTGGCCCTTCACAAACCGCATGGCAGAAGTCTAGGAGGCGCCGGTGATCACGCCGATCGCGCGGTCGGCCAGGTCGGGCGCGTCGAACGGCAGCCACACCACCCGGGGGTCGCGGCGGAACCACGACTCCTGCCGCCGGGCGAACCTGCGGGTGGCGCGCACCGTCTCCTCCCGTGCCTGCTCCTCGGTCCACTCCCCGGAGAGGAAGCGCAGCACCTGCGCGTAGCCGAGCGCCCGGCTGGCGGTCCTGCCCTCGGCGAGGCCGCGCGCGGCGAGCGCGCGCACCTCGTCCACCAGCCCGGCCTCCCACATGAGGGCGACCCTGCGCTCGATCCGCTCGTCCAGAACCGGCCGCGGCACCTCGACGCCGATCTGCACGCTGTCGTAGACCGCGTCGTACGACGGCATCGTGGCCGAGAACGGCCGCCCGGACAGCTCGATGACCTCCAGCGCCCGGACGATCCTGCGGCCGTTGCTCGGCAGGATGTTCTCCGCGGCCACCGGGTCGAGGCCCTTGAGCCGTTCGTACAAGGGCGCCGGGCCGGTCGCGGCGAGCTCCTTCTCCAGCCGGGCCCGCACGTCCGGGTCGGTCCCCGGGAACTCCAGGTCGTCGATGGCGGCGCGGACGTAGAGACCGGAGCCGCCCGCGAGCACGGGCACCCGGCCGCGGGAGCGCAGGTCCTCGATCAGGGGGCGGACGAGCCGTTGATACTCGGCCACGCTGGCGGTCCGCGTCACCGGCCAGATGTCCAGCAGGTGATGGGGCACGCCGCGCCGCTCCCGCGCCGAGAGCTTGGCCGTGCCGATGTCCATGCCCTCGTAGAGCTGCATGGAGTCGGTGTTGATCACCTCGCCGCCCAGGCGGAGCGCGAGCTCGACCGCCAGGTCGGACTTGCCCGCCGCGGTCGCGCCCACGACGGCGATCACAGGTAGTTGCCCCACACCCTCCAGTGTCCCAGCGGCGGGGAGGTCACATGTCCCAGTCGAGGGTGGGCGGCAGGTGGCCTTCGAGGGTGAGCAGCCACCGCTTGGACTCCACCCCCTCGCCGCCGCTGAAGCCGCCGAGCCCGTTGCTCGCGACGACCCGGTGGCACGGCACGATGATCGGGATCGGGTTGGCGCCCATGATCGAGCCGATGGCCCGCGCCGGGACCCCCGTGCCGCTCCGCTCCGCCAGCTCCCCGTACGTCACCACCTCGCCGTACGGGACGGTGGCGAACAACGTGCCGAGGACCTGCCGCTGGAGCGGCGACATGAGCCGCCAGTCGACCGGGACGCGGAAATCCTTCAGCTCGCCCCGGAAGTACGCCGCCAGCTCCTGCCTCGCGACGGCCGTACGGACCGGGTCGTCGGCGACGGCCATCCCGAGGCGGTCGGCGATGCGCTCCCTGAGCTGGGGCCCGTCCCGGAAGTGCGTCGCGGCGACCCCGTCCTCGGTGACGGCGGCGAGCACGTCGCCCAGCCGGGTCGGTACGGCCGCGAACGCCACCGTGCTGCTGTCCATGCGTCCCATTCTGCGCGTGACCGGGCGAGGTAGGGTGATCGGGTGCTGGTCGCCGCTGCCGTCTGCCCGCATCCTCCGCTGCTCGTCCCGCAGGTCGCCGGGGCCGCCGCACCCGAACTCGACGACCTGCGCTCGGCCTGTGCCGCCGCGGTCGGCTCGCTCGTGGACGCCCGCCCCGACGTGCTGGCCGTGATCGGCGGCGCGGACGTCACCGCGTCCTTCCCCGGTGACGCGGCGGGGTCGCTGCGCCCGTGGGGCCCCGGCGTGCGGGTGGGCGAGGGAGAGCCGGTCCTGCCCCTGTCGCTCACGATCGGCCGCTGGCTGGTGGAGCGGGCGTGCGGCGCGGATTCCGACGCCGCGGCCGGTCCGCTGCCGGCCGGCGGGGCCTCCCCGGACGCCGCTCCGGATGGCCCGGCGCCGGGCGGCACGGCACCGGCCGGGCTTCCCGTCCTGCGGTTCGAGGCGGTCGGGTTCGACGCGTCGCCGGCCGAGTGCGCCGCGCTGGGCCGGCGCCTGGCGGACTCGGCACGTCGGGTCGCGCTGCTGGTCATGGGTGACGGCTCGGCCAGGCTCACCGAGAAGGCGCCCGGCTACGTGCACCCTGGCGCCGTGCCGTACGACCGCATGCTCGCCGGCGCGTTCGCCTCCGGCGACGCCGATCGTCTGCTGGGCCTCGACCCGGGCGAGGCGCGGGAGATGTGGGCGGCGGGCCGGGCGGCCTTCCAGGTGCTCGGCGGCGCGGCGCGGGGGGCGCCCCCGCCTGCCGCCTCCGAGCTGCCGTACGACGGCGCGCCGTACGGTGTGGGCTACTTCGTCGCCTGCTGGACCTGGTAGTCCGCACGCTTCGGCACGGGGACGCGCATGAGGTCGCGCGCCGTCACGATGTCCCCCGCGTAGGACTTGCGCACCTCGTCCACGAAGCGCGGCTCGTCCGCCGTCGTGTACCGCTCGGAGAAGTGCGTGAGCACCAGCCGCCGCACCCCGCAGGCCGCCGCGATCCGGCCCGCCTGGGCCGCCGTCAGGTGCCCGTACTGCGCGGCCATCGCGCTCTCCTCCGACAGGAACGTCGACTCGATCACCAGCAGGTCCACACCGTCGGCCAGGGCGAACGCGCCGTCGCACAGGCGGGTGTCCATCACGAAGGCGGCGCTCTGGCCAGGCCTGGGAGCGCTGCACTCGTCCAGCGTCACGACGGAGCCGTCCGGCATCGTGAGCGACCCGCGCCGCTGCAGCTCCCCGATCATCGGTCCGCGCACGCCCCGCCTGGCCAGTTCCCCGGGCAGCATGCGGCGCCCGCCCGGCTCGTCCACCCGATAGCCGTACGACTGGACGGGATGCGACAGCGGCCGGGCGGTCAGCGTCACGGGCCCCGACGGCCAGCGGACCACCTCGCCGGAGACCGGCCGCGGCATGATCACATCGGTGTCGGCGAAGGCCGACGCGTTGCGCAGCCTGCGCCAGTAGATCTCCCCGCTCGCCGGGTAGGCCGCCCGCACCTCGTGGTTCACCTTGTCCCTGGCGATCCGCTGCACCACGCCGGGCACCCCCAGACAGTGGTCGCCGTGGAAGTGGGTGACGCAGATCCAGGTGACGTCATGGGCGCTCACGCCGGCGTGCAGCATCTGCCGCTGCGTGCCCTCGCCCGGATCGAACAGGAAGCCCTCACCGTCCCAGCGCAGCAGGTAACCGTTGTGGTTGCGGTGGCGGGTGGGCACCGCGCTGGAGGTGCCGAGGACGACCAGTTCACGAACGGACACACCGCCGATGCTAGGCGTTCGCCCCGCTCTCGCTCCCACGAGAGGAGGCGACCGCCGCACCAGGGTGATCTTCAGCTCCCGTTCATGCTCTCGGCGAAAGCGGCCAGCTGGCCGGTGACCGAACCCCAGCCCTCGGCGAAGCCGAGCTTCTCGTGATGAGCGCGGCTCTCCGGGTCGCCGTGCCGGACGACCACCCGGTAGTCCGTGCCGTCCGGGTGGTCGTTCATAGTGATCGTGGCGGTCATCACGACCGGGGCGGGATTCGCGGGACGCCATGTGCTGTCGACCGCGTTGGTGAACACGATCCGCTCGAGTTCGTCGACGGCGAGGAAACACGCGTCCAGGTGCGGGACGAACGCCGCTCCGTCGTCGCTCAGCCGCGTCACGAACGCCCCGCCGGGCCGTAGGTCCAGGCGGTCCACCCGGCAGCGCGTCGGAGCCGGGACCCACCACTGCTCGAGCCGGGACGGGTCGGTCCAGGCGCTCCACACGCTCGCGCGCGGCGCGCGGATGATCCGCTCCAGGCCGAGGTCGAGGTCGGGATTCACTGACTGTTCTCCTTCGGGTCGGTGACGAACCGCTCGAGGCGGTCGGTGCGCTCCTCCCAGATCCGGCGCTGCTCCGCGAGCCAATCGCCGACGAGGGCGAGTCGCTCGCGGTTGAGCATGCAGGTGCGCACCCGTCCGGACTTGACGGTGCGGATGAGCCCGCTCGATTCGAGCGTCCGTACGTGCTTCATGAACGAGGGGAGGGTCATCGGGAACTCCCGGGCGAGGTCGCCGACACTCGCGGGCCCGCGGCCGAGGCGCCGGACGACGGCTCGCCGGGTCGGGTCGGCGAGGGCGACGAACACGCCGTCGAGTTGCGCCGAATGCTGTGCCATGAGGCTAAGTATCCAGGCGAGAGGATAGTTAGCGCAAGGGCTAAGTGTCGAGTCGGGCCGGCGGACTCGGTGGCCGGACACCACCGTCCGCCCGGACGCCGCGTCCGGTCACCGTCCGGTTCACACGAGGCGACACAGAACGGCGACCGCTCCTCGAATACGGACAACAGTCCGAGCACCCGAGACGAATACGAGAGGGCCACCGCCTTCGCTGGAGGGCGTCCGGTTTCACGATTCCCGTCTGACGCGATCGGCATGTGAAAGGCTTGATCGGCACGACTTGGTCAGGGCAAACACATAACACGGATATTTCACCGGATTCTTCCCGAGATGACATATCTGGAGTTCCCAGAAATCGGGAAAACCGGCGCTGAAATTCATACGCGACAGGCAGACTGGGGAAATCGGAAGCGACAGACCGCCGCATGGAAGAATACGACCTTGCCGGATTTCTCCCCCACTCCACGGCACCGGCGCGACGGTCATCCCGTCCTCGCCCTGACGGGCGTGGTCGGCGTGACCGCGATCGCCGGACTCGGCGTCGTGCTGGCCGTCCTGCCCGGCCAGAACCCGGCGTCCCCTACCGGCAGGCCGGTGGCCGCCGATCTGCGTCTCGGACGACATCAGCCCCTGGACGCCCGCTCTCGGCCGGCACCGGGACTCCCCGCCGCGGGCCCCTTCTACCCGCCGCCCCACGCCGCGCCGCGCACCTCCGGAGATCCCGCGCCGGAGCGCCGGGAGGAGACGGCGGAAGAAGCGGCGACACGAGACGGCCCGGAGCGAGACCGGGCGGCTGGTGAGCGCGGCGCGCTGCCGCCCGGTCACGAGGCGGGAGCGGCGCGATCGCCCGGGCACGAGACCGGAGCGGCGCGATCGCCCGAACGCCGTCCGCGGGCGGCGAACCCCTCCTCGCGATCCCGGCCACCCTCGCCACCCTCGCCGCCCTCGCCGATCTCGTCGGCGCGGCGCGGCGGAGGCGGCTCAACCGGTACGGCGGCCCGCTCCGGGACGGGGGAAGCGCACCGGCCGCGACCCGCCCGGATGGCGCCGCCGGACACCCCGAAGCCGGCCGCACGTGGCTCCGTGACCGGCGACCCGGCGGCCGGGAACACAGCGGGCACGAACACGGCGGGCAAGAACACGGCGGCGAAGGACACCGTGGCCAAGGACACGGCGGCCCGGAACTCCGCGACCCCGAACTCGGCTGCACGGGACACCGGCGCGCGGAACGCGGGCGTGCCCCGCGCCGAGGCGGACGGCACGACCCGCGCCCGGATCCAGGACCCCTGCCTGCGGTTCGACGACCTGCGGCGCGACTACTGCTACGAGGTTCTGCGCCGCCTCGCCCGGTGATCCGGGAGAACCGGCCGTCGCCTCCGGAAACGGCGAACCTGCCGTCGCCGGAAGCAACGCAAAACCGCCGAACCGTGCCCTCGCCGGAAGCGGTGCGGGACCGCCGGCCCCTCCGAGCCGAGGTCGGGCACCGTTCCTCCGGCGGGCGTCGCGGTCAGGCGCTCGGCCCGCGGCAGATCAGACGGCCGAGCAGGCGGGCGGCTCTGCGGGGAGCGGAGCGGGACGGCCGATGGTGGGCATTCCCAGGCTGACCGCGTTGCCCCGCTGCGGGGCGGCCTGCCGGGCCTCCCAGGCGTCGCCCGCGCGGGTCCGCCGTACGGACAGGACCTTGTCGGCCACCAGGTGGTGCGGCGCGGCGTAGGTCACCTCGACCGTGACCATGTCGCCGGGACGGGCGTCGGCCGCGGCATCGGCGGCGGCGAGGTGGACGAGGCGGTTGTCCGCCGCGCGGCCGGACAGGCGGTGGGTCGCGTCGTCCTTGCGGCCCTCACCCTCGGCGACCAGCACCTCCAGGGTGCGCCCGACCTGCTTCCTGTTCTCCTCCCAGGAGATCTCCTCCTGGAGGGCCACCAGCCGCTCGTACCGCTCCTGGACGACGGCCTTGGGCACCTGGTCCTCCATCGTCGCGGCCGGGGTGCCGGGGCGGATGGAGTACTGGAACGTGAACGCGTTGGCGAAGCGCGACTGCCGCACGACGTCGAGGGTCTGCTGGAAGTCCTCCTCGGTCTCGCCGGGGAAGCCCACGATGATGTCGGTCGAGATCGCGGCGTCCGGCATGGCGGCCCGGACCCGCTCGATGATCCCGAGGTAGCGCTCGGACCGGTACGACCGGCGCATGGCCTTGAGGACGTGGTCGGAGCCGGACTGCAGCGGCATGTGCAGCTGGTGCATCACGTTCGGCGTCTCGGCCATGGCGGCGATCACGTCGTCGGTGAAGGCGGCCGGGTGGGGCGAGGTGAAGCGGACCCGCTCCAGGCCCTCGATATCCCCGCAGGCCCGCAGCAGCTTGCCGAACGCCAGCCGGTCGCCGAACTCCACGCCGTAGGTGTTGACGTTCTGGCCGAGCAGGGTGATCTCCAGGACGCCCTGGTCGACGAGCGTGCGCACCTCGTTGAGGATGTCGCCGGGACGGCGGTCCTTCTCCTTGCCGCGCAGCGACGGCACGATGCAGAACGTGCAGGTGTTGTTGCACCCGACCGAGATCGCCACCCAGGCCGCGTAGGCCGACTCGCGGCGGCTCGGCAGCGTGGAGGGGAAGGTCTCCAGGGACTCCTTGATCTCGACCTGGGCCTCTTCGGCGATCCGGGCCCGCTCCAGCAGCACCGGCAGCGACCCGATGTTGTGGGTGCCGAAGACGACGTCCACCCAGGGGGCGCGGCGGACGATCTCGCCCTGGTCCTTCTGCGCCAGGCACCCGCCGACCGCGATCTGCATGCCCTTGCGGGCCATCTTGATCGGCCGCAGATGGCCCAGGTTGCCGTAGAGCCGGTTGTCGGCGTTCTCGCGTACGGCGCAGGTGTTGAACACGACGACGTCCGGCGTCTCCCCCTCGGCCGCGCGGACGTATCCCGCGTCCTCCAGCAGCCCGGACAGCCGCTCCGAGTCGTGCACGTTCATCTGGCAGCCGTAGGTCCGCACCTCGTAGGTCCGGGTCGCGCCCTCGGCGCCCTGTGTCGTCGTCGCGCCTTCGGCGCCCTGTGTCGTCACAGTCTGTGTGGTCGCAGTCATCGCACTACAAGGGTAGGCGCTTCCCCACCCCCACCCGTACCGGCAGCATTGCGCATTCAACGAAGCACACAGAGTGACGATAGAGTGCGACGACGAACGCATGCGACACTGAGAACGGACCTATTGCTGAGAGGTGAGCCTCGATGGCGATGCCCGCACGATCCACGGAGGCGCCGATGCAGGCCCACGAGGCGCGGGCGGCCAGGAGCCCTTGGCGGGTCCCAGGTGAGCTGGGTGTCGAGGAGTGGTTCGAGCTCAACGCGCAGGCGGACGACGGCAGCCGCTACGAGCTCATCGACGGGAGTCTCATCGTGTCCCCCGCACCGCTCCCGATGCACCAGTGGATCGGCGACAACCTGCGTGCGGCCCTCCAGGAGGCCGCGCCCCGGGATCTGGTGGTGATCACGGCGACCGGACTGCTTCTCGACGGCAGACCCGGGGTCATCCCTGACGTCATGGCCGTGGAAAGACAGCCGATCCGCGAGGGCGCGTCGGTCGTCCGGCCTGAGTGGGTGCGCCTGGTCGTGGAGATCGTCTCGCGGTCCACCACCATGACCGATCGAGTGGTGAAGCCCGCCAAGTACGCCGAGGCCGGCATCCCCTGTTTCTGGCGGGTCGAGACCCACCCCTTCCGCGGGCAGGCCGCCGATCGTCTCCCCGTGGTGCTCACTCATCGGCTCGACGAGAACGGCCAATACCAGCTGACCCACCGGGTCGGGGCCGGCGAGGCGGTCGCGGTGGCCGAGCCGTTCAAGGTGACCGTCGACCCCGAGGCGCTCGCGCGAGTGTGACACCGGGGGTTCTCCGGCCGCCGCCGTGCGGTCCCGCCCGGCTCGTACGGGAATGTCCTGGGACATCGTCCTGTCCGTCCGGGCATATCGGTCGTTAGCCTGGCCCCGACCCCTGAGGCGCGCGGAAAGGCGGCGCGCCGGAGGCGGGCGGGAAGGAACAGGCGGTGCGGCGTACGGGATGGGCGGTGTGCGTGCTCAGCCTGCTCCTGGTCGTCGCGGCCCTGGTGCTCGGCCACCGCAACGGCGCCGGGCTGTTCGCCCAGAGCCACCTCCTCTTCGTCGCCGCCTGCGCGCTGGTCGGCGGCCTGATCACGGCCGCACGTCCGGGCAACGTCGTCGGGTGGCTGATGGCGGCCTGCGGCCTGTGCTTCGCGCTGCTGGACGCGACCGGGCACTACGCGCTGGCCGGGCTGCCGCTCGCGACCCCGATGGCCTGGCCGCAGACGTGGCTGTGGGTCCCCGCCAACCTGTCGGTCGCCGCCGTGCCGGCGTTCTTCCCGTCGGGACGGCCGGCCTCGCCCGGGTGGCGGGCGGCCCTGTGGGTGCTCGCCGCGGTCGCCGCGCTGATGACCGCGCTGAGCGCCCTGCTGCCCGGCCCCAGCCACCAGCTCGGCTGGGGCACCCCGCTTCCCAACCCGCTCGCGGTTCCCGCGCTCGCCGCCGTCTCCCCGTTCGTCGAGCCGCTGACGACCGGGCTCATGGGCGCCCTGTTCGTGGCGGGCGCGGCCGGTCTCGTACGGCGGGCCCGGCGCGGAGACGCCGACGAACGGGTCCAGCTCAAGTGGCTCGCCTACGCCGCAGGACTCGCCGGACTGATCGTCGCGGGGCGGCTGGCCGCGGGGCTGTCCGACGGCGACCCCCGCTCCATCTGGCCCGTCACCAGCCCCTTCTGGGAGCTCCTCGGGACGTTCGCGGCCTGCCTGCTCCCGGCCGCCGCCGCGGTGGCGGTGCTGCGGCACGGCCTGTTCGACATCGACCTCGTCATCAACCGCACGCTCGTCTACGTGCTGCTGTCGGCGTGCGTGTTCGGCGGCTACGTGCTCGTGGTCACCTATCTCGGGGCCGTGTTCCGCGCGGCGGACGGGCTGCCGGTGTCGGTGGCCGCCGCCGGGGTGGTCGCCCTGGTCTTCGCGCCGCTGCGCGAGCGGCTGCAACGCGCCGTCAACCTGGTGATGTACGGCAGACGCGACGACCCGTACGCGGCGCTGGCCCTGCTGGGCAGGCGCCTGGAGGAGGCGGCGGAGCCGGGTGCGGTGCTCGCCGCGGCGGCCAGGTCGGTGGCGGAGGCGCTGCGCCTGCCGCACGTCGCGGTCGAGGTCGCCGGTGGACCGACCCACGCGTACGGCATGCCCTCCTCCGGCACAGTACGGCTGCCGCTCCTGCACCGGAGCGAGCCGGTGGGCGAGCTGGTCCTGTCCCCGCGCCCGGGTGAGAGCGGTCTCGGCGCCAGGGACCGCCGGGTTCTCGCCGACCTCGCCCGGCAGACGGGGATCGCCGTGCACGCCGTACGGCTGTCGGCGGACCTGCAGCGCTCGCGCGAACGGCTGGTGACGGCCCGCGAGGAGGAGCGGCGGCGGCTACGCCGCGACCTGCACGACGGCCTCGGGCCGACCCTGGCGGCGTTGACCATGCGGGCGGAGGCCGTGCAGGACATCGTGCGCGATCCGGACGCCCTGGCGATGCTCGAAGAGATCATGACGGACGCCCGCACGGCGATGGCCGACGTGCGGACGCTGGTGGAGGGGCTGCGGCCACCGGCCCTCGACACGCTGGGCCTGGCCGGGGCGATCAGGTCGCACGCGGCCCGGCTGCCCGGCGTCGAGGTCGACGCCGAGATCGACGGGGCTCTCCCGGTGCTGCCCGCGGCCGTGGAGGTGGCGGCGTACCGGATCGTGGCCGAGGCGCTGGCGAACGCGCGCCGCCACGCGGGGGCCGGGCGGGTGCGCGTACGGCTCGGCATGACCGGCGACGGCGTGCTCGAAGTGGAGGTCGCCGACGAGGGCGGCGAGCCGTACGCGGACGGCGGAGCGGCGCCCACCCGGTCGGGGGTCGGCACGGCGTCGATGCGCGAGCGGGCGGCCGAGCTCGGCGGCACCTGCGTGATCGGCCCGCGGCCCGGGGGCGGGACGCGGGTGCTGGCCCGCCTCCCGGCCCACGACACGGCCCACGACACGGGCCAGACCACGGCCCACGACGCCGTGCAGGACAGGGCGCGGGACACGGTGCGGGACACGGCCCACGACACGGCGCAGAGAACGGTGCGGGACACGAGACGGGAGGCGGGCGATGGAGCCGATCCGCGTGCTGCTGGTTGACGACCACGCGGCCTTCCGTGCGGGGCTCCGCGCGCTCCTGCGGCCGGTGGAGGAGATGGAGGTCGCCGACGAGGCGGCGAGCGGCGAGCAGGCCCTCGCCCTCCTTCCCCGCGTGCAGCCCGACGTCGTGCTGATGGACCTCGCCATGCCCGGCATGGGCGGGGTGGCCGCGACGGAGCGGATCACGAGGGACAACCCGCACGTGCGGGTCCTCGTGCTCAGCATGGCGGACGACGACGACGCGGTCTTCGCGGCGCTGCGCGCAGGAGCGCGCGGGTACGTGCTCAAGGGTGCCCGGCGGGCCGAACTCGTGCGTGCGATCCGGGCCGTGGCCGAGGGCGAGGCGATCTTCGG
Source organism: Microbispora sp. NPDC046933 (assembly GCF_040644635.1). Lineage (NCBI taxonomy): Bacteria > Bacillati > Actinomycetota > Actinomycetes > Streptosporangiales > Streptosporangiaceae > Microbispora > Microbispora sp. NPDC046933. The sequence continues at coordinate 167,986 of NZ_JBEYWW010000004.1, forward strand.
CCCCGCCCTCGCCGGACGGCTGATGGGCTACTTCTCCGGCCTCGGCAGGGAGCCGGAGCCGAGCTTTCCCGAACTCACCCCGCGTGAGCGGGAGATCCTGGGCCTGGTCGCGGGCCACCTGACGAACGTCCAGATCGCGGCCCGGCTCGGGCTGAGCCAGAAGACCGTGCGCAACCACGTGTCCAGCATCTTCGCGAAGCTGCGCGTGGCCGACCGCGCCGAGGCGATCATGCGGGCCAGGGATTCGGGCCTCTAGCTTGACCGTCAACCTGCGCGTCGTGGACGTGGGCCGGCGGCCTGCTTGGATTCTGGCTTCTTCGCGTGGCTTTCGCGCTGAGTCGCGAGGACCTCAGCGCCGGAGGACGAGAACCGGCTCACGAGGCGCGCCACTCATCCAGGGGCATGCGCAGAACCTTCAGGGCGACCGCGCCGAAAGCGGCGAGATGGAACAGCGACCCGATGGCCTGAACGGCCGGCGGCTGCTCCATCGTGAGGAACGGCCCGCAGACGCCCGCGAGCGCCGCCACCGGCACCCACCACGACGCCCGCCGCACCGCCGCCAGGCCCGCCAGGAGCACCAGCAGGCCCACGTGGGTGAGGAAGCCCGGCAGGAGGACGCCGTACACGAACCCGCCGAGCGCGCCGGCCACCTCGGTCACCCGGACGGCCGTGGCGTCCGGGAGGCTGAGCGCCAGCGCCAGGTCGTAGAAGTCGGTCATGAACAGGCAGGCGGCGGTGACCGCGCCGGTCAGTCCGACCGCCGCGCCGATGTTGCCGGTACGCGGCGCGCGGCGGCGCAGCAGATGGGCGAGTCCGAGGATCACCGGGACCAGGCAGACGGTCGCCCACTGGAACAGCAGCGCGCTGGCCTGCACCTGCACGGGGCCGGCGCGGAACACCGCGGGATCGTGCTCGGTGCCCGGCGGCGAGGTCAGGAAGGCCAGGCCCAGCAGGACGGGCCACGCCAGCATGGCGGTTCCCGCGACGGTCTTACGGAACAGATCGGGATTTTTCAGCATCTGTGCTCCTGCACGACGAGAGGTCGGCAGGAGCCAAGCGGAACCGCGTCCCGGGCCGCATGGGCGGGCGTACGGACAAACCGGGAGTGATGTCCTGAGCAGCCGGGATGTGATCTATTCGGTACCGGCCCGTTAGTGACTCTGCAGCCTTGACCCCCCTACGTTGTTGACCATGACGGAGATCAGTGGTTCCGACCCGCTTGTCAGGCTGGAGGGAGTCAACAAGCATTTCGGTCCCCTGCATGTGCTCAGGGACATCGACCTGAGCGTGGGCCGGGGCGAGGTGGTCGTCGTCATCGGCCCGTCCGGCAGCGGCAAGTCGACGCTGTGCCGGGTGATCAACCGCCTGGAGACCATCGACACCGGGACCATCGTCTTCGACGGGCGGGAGCTGCCCGCGGAGGGCAGGGCTCTGGCCCGCCTGCGCTCCGAGGTCGGGATGGTGTTCCAGTCCTTCAACCTCTTCTCCCACAAGACGATCCTGGAGAACGTCACGCTCGGCCCGACCAGGGTCCGGAAGATCTCCCGGCAGCAGGCCGAGCAGCGGGGCATGGAACTGCTCGAACGGGTCGGCATCGCCTCACAGGCGGGCAAGTATCCCGCCCAGTTGTCCGGCGGCCAGCAGCAGCGCGCGGCCATCGCCCGCGCGCTGGCCATGGACCCCAAGATGATCCTTTTCGACGAGCCCACCTCGGCCCTCGACCCCGAGATGGTCCAGGAGGTGCTCGACGTGATGACCGGCCTGGCCAGGGACGGCATGACGATGATGGTCGTCACCCACGAGATGGGCTTCGCCCGCCGGGCGGCCAACCGGATCGTGTTCATGGCCGACGGCCAGATCGTCGAGGAGGGGACGCCCTCGGAGTTCTTCACCCAGCCGAGCACCGAGCGCGCCCGCGACTTCCTCTCCAAGATCCTCACTCACTGATCCTCAGCTCACTGATCCCAGCTCACTGATCCCAGCTCACGACAAGCTCCACAAGAAGCGAAAGGTGACGCGGATGCGATTCGGAGCCGGCCTGCTCGCGCTGGCCGCCCTGGCCACAGGCCTGACAGCCTGCGGCAACTCCGGTGCGGACTCGATAGCCGACAAGGCCAAGAACGACAAGAAGCTCGTGATCGGCATCAAGATCGACCAGCCGGGCTGGGGGCTGAAGAAGCCCGACGGCAGCTACGGCGGGTTCGACGTCGACGTGGCGAAGTACGTCGCCAAGGAACTCGGCGTGCCGGAGAGCGGGATCACGTTCAAGGAGGCCCAGTCGGCCAACCGTGAGCCGTTCATCCAGCAGGGCCAGGTGGACATGGTCGTGGCGACCTACTCCATCACCGACGAGCGCAAGAAGAAGATCTCCTTCGCCGGGCCGTACCTGGTCACCGGGCAGGACATCCTCGTCCGTGCCGACGACACCTCGATCACCGGGGTCGACTCCCTCAAGGACAAGAAGGTCTGCGGCGCCCAGGGCTCGTCGTCGCCGAAGCGGCTCGCCGAGAAGTTCGGCGCGGAGTGGGAGTCCAAGAACCTCACCCAGCAGCAGGGCTACGGCGCGTGCCTGCCGCTGCTGCAGAACAAGCAGGTCGACGCCATCTCCACCGACGCGACGATCCTCGCCGGCTTCGCCGCCCAGTTCCCCGGCCAGTTCAAGCTGATCGGCCAGCCGTTCAGCGAGGAGAAGTACGGCATCGGCATCAAGCTGGACGACAAGGCCGGCCGCGACGCGATCAACAACGCGATCGAGAAGTTCTTCAAGGACGGCAGCTGGCGCAAGGCCCTCGACGCCAACCTCGGCGAGTTCGGCAAGTACTTCACCTCGCCGCCGTCCGTCGAAAGGTACTAGAGCACCGATAGCGGCACTGGAAGGAGGCCGGCGGTGGAGGCCGTCGTCGACGAGCTTCCCGTCATCCTCGGCGCGTTCTGGCTGACGGTGAAGCTCACGGTGGTCAGCGGGGTGATCTCGCTGGTCTGGGGGATCGTGCTGGCGGCCATGCGCGTCAGTCCGCTGCCGGTGCTGCGAGGGGCGGGCGCGCTGTACGTCAACGTGCTGCGCAACACGCCCCTCACACTGATCATCGTGTTCTGCGGTCTCGGCCTGGGCACGGTGATGAACGTCCAGTTCTCCCGGGACGACCTGTCGCTCAACAGCTTCTGGCTGTCGATCATCGGGTTGTCGGCCTACACCTCCGCCTTCGTGTGCGAGGTCGTGCGGTCCGGGATCAACACCGTGCCGCTCGGGCAGGCGGAGGCGGCCCGGGCGATCGGGCTGACGTTCCTGCAGACGCTCCGCCTGGTGATCCTCCCCCAGGCGGTGCGCACGGTCATCGCGCCGCTCGGAAGCCTGCTGAACGCGCTGGTCAAGAACACGACGGTCGCGGCCGCGATCGGCGTCATGGAGGCGGCGCTGCGGATGAAGAACCTGTTCGACGCCCACGGAGACGCGATCATCCCCATCTTCCTCGGCTTCGCCGCCGGGTTCGTCGTGCTGACCCTTCCCATGAACCTGCTGTCCGGCCGGCTGGCCCGCCGCCTGGCGGTGGTCCGATGACCGAGCGCGGCGCCAGCGTCCTCTACGACGTCCCGGGCCCGCGGGCCCGCCTGCGCAACAACGTGCTGACGCTCGCGTTCGGCGTCGTACTGCTGCTGGTCGCGTACTTCGTGTGGGCGAAGTTCGACGAGAAGGGCCAGTGGGACGGCAACCTGTGGCAGCCGTTCCTGCGGGCCGACACCTGGACCGAGCTGATCCTGCCCGGCCTGTTCAACACGCTGGCCGCCGCCGCGGTCGCCGCGGTGCTCGCGCTGCTGTTCGGGGCCGTGTTCGGCATCGCCCGCCTGTCGGATCACCGCTGGGTGCGGATCCCGGCCGCGGTGGTCGTCGAGGCCTTCCGCGCGGTCCCGGTGCTCATGCTGATCTTCTTCGCCCAGTACGGCGGGAGCCTGGCCGGGCTGGTCGTGACCGAGTTCGCGGCCGTGGTCTTCGGTCTCACGGTCTACAACGGGTCGGTCCTGGCCGAGATCGTGCGCGCGGGCATCCTCGCCGTGCCGCGCGGCCAGGCCGAGGCCGGATCCGCCATCGGCCTGCGCAAGAACCAGGTGATGCGGCTGATCCTGCTGCCGCAGGCGGTCACCGCGATGATGCCCGCGATCGTCAGCCAGCTCGTGGTGCTGCTCAAGGACACGGCGCTCGGGTTCGTCGTGGCGTACGCCGACCTGCTGAACGCGGGCGCCCGCGTGGTGCCGGCCAACTACGCCAACCTGATCCCCTCGGTCATCGTCATCGCGGCGGTCTACATCGCGATCAACCTGGCGCTGGGCTACCTCGCCACCTGGCTGGAGCGGCGCAGCAGGCGCAGCCGCAAGGTCGCGGCCGACCCGGCCGCCGCCGAGGAGGCCGCGGGCGGCGAGGTCGCGTTGATGCGCTGACCTGTAGGGCTCGCGGGTCAAGGGATCTTTGCCGTGTCGCTGCTGGCGGAGGGACGCGTGCGACCTCGATATTGAGCGCGTGTGGCGTGGCGTTGCCGTGGTCGGCGTCCTGGCGGCCGCGTTCCTGACCGGCGGGTGCGGGAACGACGGCACGCTGGTGGTCGGCGTGCGTCCCGGGCAGCCGGGCCTGGTCACCCGGCTCCCCGACGGGCGCTACACCGGCTTCGACGTCGAGGTCGCGCAGTACGTCGCCCGGGCGCTCGGCTACCGCGACGACCAGGTCGTCTACACGCTCGACCCCACGCGGGCCGATCTCGTCGTCGGCGCCACCGGCCCGCCGGGCTCCCGGTACGTCGCCGGCCCCTACCTCGTCACCAGCACCGACATCCTCGTCCGGGCCGGCGACCTGTCCATCCGCCGCCCGCGCGACCTCGCCCGCAAACGCGTCTGCGCCACGCGGGAGTCCGCCGAACCGCTCGTGAAGAGGTTCGGCACCCGGTGGCGGCAGTTCTTCCTCGCCGAGGCGAACCTGCCCGCGGCCTGTGCGCCGCTGCTGGCCTCCGGCCGGACCGACGCGATCGTGGCCGACGCCCCCGTGCTCGCCGGGCTTTCGGCGCAGTACCCCGGCAGGTTCCGGTTCAGCGGCAGGCCCCTGGCCACGGAGAAGTACGGCATCGCCACCGGAACGCCCGCGCTGCGCGACCAGGTCGAGGAGGCGCTGCGCCGGATGTTCGAGGACGGCACCTGGAAGCGGACGGTCATCGACCAGCTCGGCGCGCTCGCCACCCGCTACACCACTCCCCCGTCCCTCGACTGATGGGTTGCCGCATTCCCGCCCCCGGGAGCGGGCCCGTCCGGCAGGATGCGGTCATGCCCCCCACGCCTGGCCCGAGGCCGTTCTCGCCACGGCCGTCGCCCATCTCCACCACCGACGTCGCACGCACCGGTCTGCGGCTCGGCTTCCCGACCGTGCTGGGGCGGGAGACGTGGTGGGAGGAGGACCGCCCGGCCGAGGGCGGCCGCCGTACGGTCGTCCACCGGGCCGCCGACGGCGCCCTCACCGACCTGCTTCCCGCGCCCTGGGACGCCCGTACGCGCGTCCACGAGTACGGCGGGCGGTCCTATGCCGTCGTCCCCGGCCACGGGATCGTCTTCGCGCACCACCCCGACCAGCGGCTCTATCTCGCCCGGCCCCGCGCCGGCGGCGAGCCGGGCCTGGGCACGGAGCGGCCCCGCCCGATCACGCCGGAGCCCGACGAGCCGGGCGCGCTGCGCTATGCCGACCTGCGGGTCCAGGACGGCGCGGGCGGCCCGGACGGCCCGCGGGTGTGGTGCGTCAGGGAACGCCACCACCAGGACGCCACGGTCACCCGTTCGATCGTGTCCGTGGAGCCGACCGGGGCCGGCGAGATCGCCGAGTGGGTCGCCGGCAGCGACTTCTACGCGTCGCCCACGCCGTCCCCCGACGGCAGCCACCTCGCCTACATCTGCTGGAACCACCCGCGCATGCCCTGGACCGGCACCGAGCTGCGGGTCACGCGGCTGTCCGACGGCGCCACGTGGACGGTGATGGGCGGGCCGGCCGAGTCGGTCCTCGCGCCGCTGTGGTGCGACGAGCGGCGCCTGTACGCCATCTCCGACCGGTCCGGCTGGTGGAACCTCTACCGGGCCGACATGTCCGGCTCGTCGTGCGAGGCCCTCTGCCCGGCGGAGGAGGAGTTCGCCGGGCCGCTGTGGCAGCTCGGCGGCCTGCCGTACGCCGCGCTGGGCGACGGGCGACTCGCCGTGCTGCACGGGCGCGGCGACCTGCGCCTGGGCGTCCTCGACCCGGAGACGGGCACGCTGACCGACCTCGACGTCCCCTACCCGGGGTGGGCGCCGGTGCTGGACGCGGACGGCGACGTGCTCGTGGGCATCGGCTACGGGCCGGACGCGCCGCGCTCGGTCGTCCGGATCGACCCCGCCGCCGGCGGCGCGGAGGCGGTGCGGCGAGAGATCGACGAGCTTCCCGGCGCCGCAGTCCTCCCGATGCCCCGTGCGGTGGAGTTCGGGGCCGTGGAGTTCGGGGCCGTGGAGTTCGACACCGCGTCCGGCACGAGCGTGCACGCGTACCTGTATCCGCCGCAGCAGGCGGACGAGGGCGGCGCGCCGTACGTCGTGTTCGTGCACGGCGGGCCGACCGCGCACGCGACGAGCGAGCTCAGCCTGGAGAAGGCGTTCTTCACCAGCCGCGGCATCGGCGTGATCGACGTCAACTACGGCGGATCCAGCGGGTACGGCCGGGCCTACCGGGAGCGCCTGCGCGGCCGGTGGGGCGTGACCGACGTGGAGGACGTGGTGGCCGCGGCGAAGTGGCTGGTCGCCGAGGGCCTCGCCGACCCCGGCAGGATCGCCGTACGCGGGGGGAGCGCGGGCGGGTGGACGGTCATGGCCGCCTGCGGCGCGTCGGACGTCTTCGCGGGCGGCGTCTCGGTGGCGGGCGTCAGTGCGCTCGCGCCGCTCGTCGCGGCCACCCACGACTTCGAGTCGCGGTACGTGGAGTGGCTGGTCGGTCCCGAGGACCGGTACGGCGAGCGTGAGCCGCTGGCCCGGGCCGACCAGGTGAACTGTCCCATGCTGCTCATGCAGGGGCTCGCCGACCCGGTCGTGCCGCCGGCCCAGTCGCGGGCGTTCGCCGAGCGCCTGATGGCGCGGGGCGTGCCCTGCACCTATCTGACGTTCGAGGGCGAGGCCCACGGGTTCCGGCGGCTGGAGACCAAGGCGGCGGCGCTCGCCGCCGAGCTGTCGTTCTACCTGCAGATCTTCCGGTGAACGGAGCCGGTCACCCGTCCGTCCCCGAGAGAAGCGTGCGCATCCGGTCGATCTCGATGCGCTGGTCCGCGTCGACATGGGTGACGAACTGGTTGATCTCCGACTCCTCGCCTCCCCCGTCGCCGAAGAGCCGCTCCACCATCGTCAGCGCTCCCAGGTGGTGCTGGATCATGTATTCGTAGAAGAGCCGGTCGAACCGCGCCCCCTTGGCCTGCTCCAGTTCGGCGAACTGCTCCTCGCTGAGCATGCCGGGCATGAGCGCCGCGCCGCCGTGGTCGTGCCCCGCGCCGGAGCCCACGCTCGGCACCTGCTGGAGCCGGGTCCTGAGCCAGCGCACCATCAGGTCGATCTCGTCCTGCTGGGAGATCTCGATCCGCTTCGCGAAACGCGGGAGGTCCTTGCTCGCGCTGCGGCCGGCGACGAGCGCGGTCATGCGCAGGGCCTGGGAATGATGCCGGACCATCCCCTGCATGAACCGCACGTCCGCGTCGGTGTACTCCCGGCTGTCGGAGCCCGGCACCTCGTCGGCAGGCATGACCTTGCTGCCCTGGCCCGGCGCGCCCGGCTGCACGACGTTCACCTTGGGCGGTTCGGCGGTCTCGGCCGTACAGGCGCTGATCGCGGCAGCGGCGAGCACGAGCGCGAGAAGCTGCCGGAACGAGGTGGAGGAGATCATGGCCTGCACTCGCTTCTTTGGCGGTTGGGGGGATACCGGCCAAACCGGAGGATGTGTAGGGGTATAGCACATTCACCCCAGATTCAGTTAGTGTCCCCCAAACGCCGCGTAGATCTTTTGGAGGCTGGGCCGGGCCCCGGGATCTGTCGCACGCGCAATGGGTCACGCCGGCAAGACCAGAAAAGGAGGGGTGCGACCCTTGAGAATCAGCCGTGCGGCAGCACGTTGGGGGCGTGCTGGATTAAGGAAGGTCGGAGTCGTCGCCGCAGGGGCGGTCCTGGTGGGCCTCATGCCCGCCACGGCCATGGCGAGCGACACCGATCCACGAGCCGGCCTGGGGGCCGGATGGCTGGATGCCCAGCAGGCGAGCCAGGGGCTGGAGCTTCTGGCCCACCGGGACAAGCCGGAGGGCTTCTACCAGGCCTCGAGCCCGGGCAACTCGTCGTACGCGAACTCGGACATGGCATTCAGCGGCAAGTACGCGTTCGTCGGCAACTACACCGGTTTCAACATCTACGACGTCTCCACGCCCTCGAACCCGGTCCTGACCACCTCTGTGGTGTGCCCGGGCGGCCAGGGCGACCTGTCGGTGTACGGCAACCTGCTGTTCATGTCGGTGGAGGAGACCCGGGGCCGGATCGACTGCGGCACGCAGGGCGCGAGCGGCACCGTCAACCCGGACCGCTTCCGCGGCGTCCGGGTCTTCGACATCAGTGACATCAGCAAGCCGGTCCAGGTGGCGGCCGTCCAGACCTGCCGCGGCTCGCACACGCACACCCTGGTCACCAGCAAGAACGACCCCGGCAACGTGTACGTCTACGTGCAGGGCACGGCGAGCATCCGCTCGGGTTCCGAGCTCGCGGGCTGCGCCAACACCGCGGCGACCGACCCGAACACGGCCCAGTGGCGTATCGAGGTCATCAAGGTGCCGGTGGCCGCACCGCAGAACGCGGCGATCGTCTCCACGCCGCGGCTGTTCACCGACCCGGAGACCGGGGCGATCAACGGTCTGCAGAACACCCCGCAGACGCCGCGGCACCCGTCCGGCTCGGCCTGGTCTCCGTCGCCCGTCACCACCCACTGCCACGACATCACGGCCTACCCTGAGCTCGGCCTCGCGGCCGGGGCGTGCGCGGGCAACGGGCTCCTGATCGACATCTCCGACCCGGCCAACCCCAAGCGGCTCGACGCGGTGACGGACCCGAACTTCGCGTACTGGCACTCGGCCACGTTCAACAACGACGGGACCAAGGTCGTCTTCACGGACGAGTGGGGCGGCGGCAGCGGGGCGCGTTGCCGGGTCACGGACGAACCGTCGTGGGGCGCGGACGCCATCTTCGACATCGTCGACGGCAAGCTGAAGTTCCGCAGCTACTACAAGCTGCCGGTGCCGCAGACGAACCAGGAGAACTGCGTCGCGCACAACGGGTCGCTCGTTCCCGTGCCCGGCCGGGACATCATGGTCCAGGCCTGGTATCAGGGCGGCGTCTCGGTGTTCGACTTCACCGACTCGGCCAACCCGCATGAGATCGCGTACTTCGACCGCGGCCCGGTCAGCGCGGCCTCTCTGCTCCTCGGTGGTTTCTGGTCCGCGTACTACTACAACGGCCATGTGTACGGCAGCGAGATCGCCCGCGGGTTCGACGCGTTCGCGCTGACCCCGAGCGAGCACCTGGACCAGGCCGAGATCGACGCGGCGGCCACGGCCACCTTCGACCGGTTCAACACACAGCAGCAGCCCCGGGTGACGTGGCCGGCGAGCTTCCCGCTGGTGCGCGCGTACTACGCGCAGGCACTGCGCACCGGCACCATGCCCGCCGACACCGCCGCCAACGTGCGGAAGTTCGTCGACCGGGCCGAGCGGTTCACGAGCGGTCCGCAGAAGAAGGCCGCCGTGGCGCAGCTCCGGGCCGTCTCCCACCAGCTCGACACCTCCGTCGGCACGCAGGCGACGCTGGCGAAGGCGCTCAACGACCTCGCCGACGCGCTCAGCCTCAAGGCTTAGCGACCCGATGAGGGGGCGTCCCACCGGGGCGTCCCCGCACGACACGGGCCCCCGCCCAACAGTGGGCGGGGGCCCGTTGCCTTGGCGGGCATGTGGCCCTCTGGGGGCCGTCCTGGGCTCCGGCGGGGTGTGGCTCAATCACCCGCCCGCACGGTAGCCGTCAGCGGGACCCTTCGCCACGAGCGCCGGGGTCAGGCGGGCCCCGCCGGCGCGAGACCTGCCGGCGCGAGACCTGCCGGCGGGGGCTCTACCAGATGAGGCATTACCGGCCGAGGCTTGACCGCGCGAGGCATTACCGGCCGAGGCTTGACCGCGCAAGGCTTGACCGCGCGAGGCTTTACCGGGCGAACTCCGTGGCGCGGGACTCGCGGACCACGGTGATCCGGATCTGGCCGGGGTAGGTCAGCTCCTCCTCCACCTGCTTGGCGACGTCCCTGGCGATGACCTGGGCCTGGATGTCGTCCACGTTCTCGGGCCGGACCATGACCCGGATCTCCCGGCCCGCCTGCATGGCGAAGACCTTGTCCACCCCCTCGTACGACTGGGCGATCTCCTCCAGGCGCTCCAGCCGCTTGACGTACGCCTCCAGGGACTCGCGCCGGGCGCCGGGGCGGCTGCCGCTGATCGCGTCCGCGGCCTGGGTGAGGACCGCCTCGACGGTCCTGACCTCCACCTCGTTGTGGTGCGCCTCGATGGCGTGGACGACGTCCTCGTGCTCGCCGTACCGCCGGGCGATCTCCGCGCCGATCATCGCGTGGCTGCCCTCGACCTCGTGGGTGAGCGCCTTGCCGATGTCGTGCAGGAGCGCACAGCGCTTGACAAGGTCACGGTCGAGCCGCAGCTCGGAGGCCATGATCCCGGCGATGTGCGCCGACTCGATCAGGTGCTTCAGGACGTTCTGGCCGTAGGAGGTGCGGTAGCGGAGCTGGCCGAGCAGGGTGACCAGCTCGGGGTGCATCTCGGTGATGCCCAGCTCGACCAGCGCGTCCTCTCCCGCCCGCACGCACAGGTCCCGCACCTCGGCCTTGCTGCGCTCGTACGCCTCCTCGATGCGCTGGGGGTGGATCCGGCCGTCGAGCACGAGCTTCTCCAGCGTGAGCCTGGCCGTCTCCCGGCGGACCGGGTCGAAACACGACAGCAGCACCGCCTCCGGCGTGTCGTCGATGATCAGGTTGACCCCGGTGGTGGACTCGAAGGCCCTGATGTTGCGGCCCTCGCGGCCGATGATGCGGCCCTTCATCTCGTCGCCGGGCAGGTGGAGGACGCTCACCACCGACTCGGCCGTCTGCTCGGTGGCGACCCGCTGCACGGCCAGCGTCACGATCTTGCAGGCGCGCTTCTCGCCCTCCCGCCGGGCCTCGCTCTCGATCTCCCGGACGATCAGCGCGGCCTCGCGCTTGGCCTGGTTCTCGATCTCCTTGACCAGCTCCGCCTTGGCCTGCTCGGCCGTCAGGCCGGCGACCCGCTGCAGGATCTCCTGCCGCCGCTCGGCCACCCGCTCCAGCTCCTCGCGACGGTCGGCCAGCTCGGTCTCGGTCTCGGCCAGCTTGCGGGCCCGCTCGGTCTGCCTGCGCGCCTCCTCGTCGAGCCGCTGCTCCCGCTCGGCCAGCCGGTTCTCACGCCGTTCGAGGTCGGAGCGCAGCTCCTTGAGCTCCGTCTTGAGGATCCGCGCCTCCTCCTCGACCTCCTTGCGCATCAGCGCGGCGCTCTCGGCGAGTGTCTCCGACTTCCTGAGAATCTCCCCCGCGTCACGCTCCGCCTTCGTGCGGATCTCCTCGGCCTCGCGTCTGGCCCGGTCGAGTTCCTCGTTGACCTCGGCCTTCACCTCGGCGAGCTGCTCGGGCGAGGGGCCGGACGGTGCGACGACGCCGGTGCGGCGCATGACTATGACGAGGGCGGCGATCATCACGAGAGCCAGCAGCACCACCGCAACCGCAAGAACGATCACGATCGTGTCCATGCGCGCTCACCCCTCACGACAACTCTTGGCAGAGGTCACACGCGCAGCACGGCAGCGCCCGGTGGCGTCACCAGGACAAATATCGTCGCAATGCCCGGGCACCCCGAGGGGCGACCGATATGGCCCGAAGGCCGGTCAATGTCTCTCGTCCGTCGTGGTACACCGTTATGGCAATCCGCGCTGCGCGGAGTAACTCCTCACTGCGGTCGAGATTAAGCGTCAGAGAGGTAACGAGCAAGCAAAGATGCCCTGTCAAGTGACTTTTGCGTGGTGCTATGGCTCACTCGAAGGTATCCGGAAGCCCATCTGACGGGCTGCCTTCGGCCTCGATCGCCTCTCGGACCACCCGGAAGGCAAGGCCCGGCGAGTAGCCCTTGCGGGCCAGCATGCCGACCAATCTTCGCATGCGCGCCTGCGGCTCCACCCCGCGGGTGGCGGCCAGTTTTCGATCCACCAGCCTGCGCGCGGTCTCTGCCTCCTCGTCCGGATCGAGTCGCTCGACGGCGTCCTTGACCGTCTCCTCGGCCACGCCGCGCTGCCGCAGTTCCTGGGCGAGCGCGCGGCGGGCGAGCCCGCGACCGGCGTGCCGGGAGCTCACCCAGGCGGCGGCGAACGCCTCGTCGTCGATGAGCCCGACCTCCGAGAACCGCTCCAGCACGGCGTTCGCCGCGTCCTCGGGCACGTCCCGCTTGCGCAGGGCCTCCGCGAGCTGGGCCCGGGTCCTGGGCGCCATCGTCAGCAACCGCAGGCAGATGGCTCTGGCCACCGCCTCGGGGTCGGCCGACGGCCCCGCGCTCGCCGCCGTGCCCTCCTGCGGCCCGTCGGGAAGCCATCCGCCGGACCGCTCACGCTCTCCCCGGTCTCTCGGCGTCCCCCGCTCTCCCGGCGCCCCCTGGTCCCTCAGCCCTGGCCGGTCGCCCCGCCGACGGCTACGTCCCTGACGACGCCGCCCTCCGGCCCCGCCGGCCTCCCGACCCGCGTCGTCCCGCCCCCAGAAGCCGCCACCGCCGAAGCTCTCGGCGCCGCCGGAATCGCGCGAGCCGCGCCCGCCGCGGAAGCCGTCCGAGTCGCCGAAGCCGCGCTCGTCGCGGAAGGCACCATCGAAGCTCTCGGCCCCGCCGAAGCCCTCGGCCCCGCCGAAGCTCTCGGGCTGGTCCGGATCCTGGGCACGGCCCCGGGCGTCGAACTCGCCCGAACGGCGTCCTCGGCGAGCCCGGCGGCCTTCGCCGCCGGAGCGTGCCGGCCCGCGGGCACCGGTCTCCCAGGTGCCGTTCTTCCCGGCGTCGTTCTCCCAGGTGTTGTTCTTCCCGGTGCCGTTCTTCCAGGTGTTGTTCTTCCCGGCGTCGTCGGGGCCTGCGTCAACGCGGGTCTCGCGTCTGCGGATCTCCGCACGCAGGGCGGCGATCGTCGCGGACGCGTCCTCGGCCGACCCGGGCGGCTCGTCGGCCGGCCCCCAGGGTCCCGAGTTCCAGTCCCCCGGCCCGATCTCGTCGTCCGCGCCGGGGGGCTCGTCGCGCCTCATGCCTGCGCTCAGACGTCACCCGGCTTGGGCGCGCTGGCCGCCTTGCTTCCCCTGCCGGACGTGGGGGCGGGCGGCGCCGCCGGAGCGGCGGGCGGCTCGCTCGGCGTGTCGAGCCGCGGCCCGACACCGAGCTTCTCCTTGATCTTCTTCTCGATCTCGTTGGCGATGTCGGGGTTGTTCTTCAGGAAGTTGCGGGCGTTCTCCTTGCCCTGCCCGAGCTGGTCGCCCTCGTACGTGTACCAGGCGCCGGCCTTGCGCACGAACCCGTGCTCGACGCCCATGTCGATCAGCCCGCCCTCGCGGGAGATGCCGATGCCGTACAGGATGTCGAAGTCGGCCTGACGGAAGGGCGGGGCCATCTTGTTCTTGACGACCTTCACCCGGGTCCGGTTGCCGACCGGCTCGGTGCCGTCCTTGAGCGTCTCGATCCTGCGCACGTCCAGCCGCACCGACGCGTAGAACTTCAGCGCCTTACCACCCGTGGTGGTCTCGGGGCTTCCGAACATGACGCCGATCTTCTCGCGGAGCTGGTTGATGAAGATGGCGGTCGTCCGGGTCTGGTTCAGGGCGCCGGCGACCTTGCGCAGGGCCTGCGACATGAGGCGGGCCTGGAGGCCGACGTGGCTGTCGCCCATCTCGCCCTCGATCTCGGCCTTCGGCACGAGGGCCGCCACCGAGTCGATCACGATGATGTCGACGGCGCCGGAGCGGATCAGCATGTCCGCGATCTCGAGTGCCTGCTCACCGGTGTCCGGCTGGGAGACGAGCAACGCGTCGACGTCGACCCCCAGCTTCTTCGCGTACTCGGGGTCGAGGGCGTGCTCGGCGTCGATGAACGCGGCGATGCCGCCGCCCCTCTGGGCGTTGGCCACCGCGTGCAGGGAGACCGTCGTCTTACCGGAGGACTCGGGGCCGTACACCTCGACGATCCTGCCGCGGGGGTAGCCGCCGATGCCGAGGGCGACGTCGAGAGCGATAGAACCGGTGGGGATGACCTCGACCGGGGCACGCGCGTCGTCTCCGAGGCGCATGACGCTGCCCTTGCCGAACTGCCGCTCGATTTGCGCGAGGGCGGTCTCAAGGGCCTTCTCGCGGTCGTTGATTGCCATTGGGTGCCCCCTGGAGGGTGGTCGTCTGCATCGGTCACCGAAAAGCTACGGGGTGCCACCGACATTTTCCGGAGCTTCCCGCACGCCGCCCCGAAAGGCGGGCCGGGAGTCTGTCGCGCCCCGGCGCCGTGACGGCGCGCACCCCGGCGGCGACCAGTCCAATATAGCCGAACGACTGTTCGATCACATGCCCGAACCGCCGCCCCGCGCGGCGGGCGAACGGGACCCCAACCGCGCCGTTACATTCCCGGGCGTTACTCTGCCATGGTTGTCAGCGCGCTGACCTGGGACGATCCTTGTAGCAAAGCTGGATCTCCCGCTGGAGGGGCCACGTGACGGGCACCGGCGACTACAGCGGACAGCGCCTGGCCCACCTTGAGGCGCTGGCGGCGCGGCTCCCCGAGCACGGCCTCTCCGCGCGACTGCTCGGCACGGACGATCCGGTCCTGTCCGTCTGGCACCCGGGCACCGGCAGGCAGACGATCGTCTTCGCGACGCCCGCCGCGGAAGGGTGGATGTTCCTGTGGGCCCCGGGCGGCCAGGAGAGCGCCGACGATCCCGGCCGTGCGGCCGAACTGATCGGCCGGACGCTCTCCCGGCACCCCTGATCCTCCGGCTGACGCCCCCGCCCGGTCAGCGGACGACCTCGCCCAGCTTGACCCTGGCGCCGGTGCGGAGCACCGCCCGCCGGTAGACCCGGGCCGCGCCCAGCAGGACGGCCACCACGGCCACGACCATGAGCGCTCCGGCGATGAGGATCTCCCCCATCGGCACGTCGGCGGCCGCCGTACGCACGGGCATGACCATCGAGGAGAACGGCGGCACGAACGACAGCACGCGCGCGACCGTGCCCGCCGGCTCGACGGCGGCGAAGTAGGCCGTCAGGTAGGTGAGCGTCATGAGCATGGTCATCGGCGTCAGGACGCTGTTGAGCTCCTCCTGCCGTGACACCAGGGAGCCGAAGGCGGCGGCGAGCGCCGAGAAGAAGGCGTAGCCCAGCACGAACCAGACGACCGCGCTGACCACGATTCCCCCTGTTCCGGGCGGCAGGTCGGCCGTGAAGCCGGTCGCGAACGACGCCGACAGACCGGCGGCGATGACCACGACGAGGTTGACCAGCCCCAGCGAGCCCAGTCCGACGATCTTGCCGCCCAGGAGCTGCCAGGGACGCACCGAGGTGAGCAGGATCTCCACGATGCGGCTGCCCTTCTCCTCCACCACGCCCATGGCGACGAACATCGAGGAGTAGATGAGCAGGAAGAACAGCACCATCACGATCAGCGTGGCGATGCCGGTGCGCACGCCCTGGTAGCGGGCGTCGGCGCCGACCGACTCCACCGTCAGCGGCGTGATCGTGAGACCGGCCGCCTTGATCTGGGCGTCGCGGTGGGCGCTCTCCAGGATCAACCCCAGCCGCTGGTCGAGTTCGCCGTTCGCGAGGACCTTGTCCCCGTTGATCAGGGCCGCGTCGAGGTCCCCGTCGATCACGGCCTTCCGCGCGGCCGCCTCGTCCGGATACCGCGAGTACGCGAGCTGAGCTGCGGGCGGGGGCGCGTCGCCCACCACGCCGACGTCGTAGGTGTCGTCGCCGCCCAGCACCTTGGGCAGGAACGCGAGCGCCGCCACCAGGACCGCGCTGACCGCCAGACTGATCAGGTACGACCTGGTCCGGATGCGCGTGCGGATCTCCCGCTGGGCCACCAGCCACAGCCCGTTCATGCCACCGCCTCCCTGAAGATCTCGGCCAGCGTCGGCTGCCTGCGGCCGAAGTGCTCCACCCTGCCCGCCCCGATCGCCGTACGCAGGATGTCCTGGTCGTCGCCCTCCTCGCACAGCAGGACGTCGCGGCCGCCCTCGCGGGTCAGCTCGCCGGGCAGGCCGTCGGCCCAGCCGGGCGCGGCGTCCCTGACCACGACTCGCAGCACCCCGCGGCCTTCCCGCTCGCGCAGCTCGCCGACCGGTCCGTACGCCACCATGCGGCCCGACGAGATGATGCCGACCGAGTCGCAGAGCCGTTCGACCAGGTCGAGCTGGTGACTGGAGAAGATCACCGGCACGCCCGCGGCGGCGCGGTCCTTGAGCACCTCCGCGAGCGCGTCGACCGCCAGCGGGTCGAGGCCCGAGAACGGCTCGTCGAGGATCAGGACCGCCGGCTCGTGGACGAGCGCGACGGCGAGCTGCACCCGCTGCTGGTTGCCGAGCGACAGCGCCTCCACGGCGTCGTCGCGCCGCTCGACCAGGCCGAGCCGTTCGATCAGGGCGGCGGTGGCCGAGCGCGCGGTGGCCGGGGCGAGCCCGTGGAGCCTGCCGAAGTATTCGATCTGCTCGGCGACCTTCATCTTCTGGTAGAGGCCGCGCTCCTCCGGCATGTAGCCGAACGTGCGGCGGGCGTCGTACGTCACCGGGCGCCCGTCGAGGCGCACCTCGCCGGAGTCGGCGTCGAGCACGCCCATGATGATCCGCATCGTCGTCGTCTTGCCCGCGCCGTTGGCGCCGACGAACCCGAACGTCTCGCCCGGCCGTACGGTGAAGCCGACCCCGTCGAGGGCGGTCTTGTCTCCATAGCGTTTGCGCAGGCCGTCGATCTCAAGCACGGGGGGTCGCCTCCACAATTCGTCGCAGAACGTCCATGTATGTGTCGAAGGCCGTACGCCCCCGATCGGTCAGCGAGAGCCAGGTCCGCGCGCGCTTGCCGACGAAGGTCTTCTCCACCCGGACGTAGCCGGCCTCTTCTAGCGTGAGGATGTGCTTGCTGAGCAGCGAGTCACTGACCTCGATGGTGTCGCGGAGGAACCGGAAGTCGGCCTTGTCGGCCGCGGCCAGAGCAGCCACGATCGAAAGCCGCACCGGCGCGTGGATGATCTCGTCGAGCTCGTGGCGCGGGTGGGCGGTCATCGGTTCCTCGTCACGCGGAGGCCGCCGTACACCAGGGGCAGCCCGGCGAGCACCGACAGCGCGGCGAACACCGCCGTCCAGCCCGCCGTGGGCCGATCGGGCAACAGCCAGACACCGACGACGAACGGTGCCAGCATCGTCGCCACGTACGCGGCCGAGACCGGCCCGTTGATCCGCTTCATCAGCCGGTCGTGGACCCGCAGGCGGGCCCAGTACACGCACAGGGCGACCGTCAGCACGATCCACCCGAGCCCTGCGATCAACGGCAGCGGATGGCCGCCGAGGAATATCGCCGGCCAGTAGACCATCGTGGCCAGTCCCACGAACAGGTACGCCCGTCCGGGCCCGCGCGAGGAATGCCGGACCCGCCGCCCCACGCGCCCGATCTCCTGGAGAGCCTCATCCGGAGTGAAATGGTCTCCGCTCACTGCTTCCTCCGTGTTCATCCGCTCAACACGCTAGCAAGCACTCAACCGACGTTCAAGTGGTTGCCGTAGGCGACGGAGCACAGGGGTGATGGACGGAGCGGCACGTGACGGGGTCACGCCGCCGTGGTCACGTGGTGGAGTCGGCGGAGACCGCCGCCGAGCGGTAGCCGCCGGCGCGGTCTGCCGGCAGGCGGAGAAAGGGGGTCAGCGTAGCTTGGGGTCCACGTCGACCTCCTGGCAGACGGCCTGCCAGACCTGCTTGGCCGCCACGCCCTCCGCGAGGGCCTGCTCGACCGTGCGCCCGCCGAGCCCGGCGATGACGTAGTCCTTCGCCCACGACTCCGCGTACGCCTCGCCGAAGTGGCGGCGCATCCTGTTCCAGAAGTCTGTGAGGCGCATGCGTTCAGTATGACGCCGCGGCCGGGATGAGCCGTCCCGGCCGCTGCGCCGCGATCGCTTCCGCCGGCGGGAGGCGGCGTCACGTGACGCGGGTGCCGTACATCTCGCCGAGCGGGTCGGCGAGCAGTTCCAGCCGGGCGCCGTCCGGGTCCTGGAACAGCAGCCGTCTTCGCCGGCTGACCCGTTCCGCGCGGTCCGCCCGCAGGCCCTCGTGCCACGGCTGGCGGGCCTGGCGGGCGCGGTCCTGCCGGTCGATACGGCTCCCCCGCCGGGCATGTCGTTCTCCCTCCGCCGGACCATGTCGTCACGTCGCACGGGATCACGCCTGCCGGGGCCGCCTTGCCCCACTCTTGCCGCTCACCTGGTGACGGGATGGCGGCACGGCGTTTTCTGTCGGTGGGGCGATGCATGATGGGCAGGTGGGTGCGCTCGACTGCTTCAGCCCGGTGACCAGGGAGTGGTTCGCCGGCGCCTTCGCGACGCCGACCACCGCGCAGGAGGGCGCGTGGTCGTCGATCGCGCGGGGCGAGAACACGCTCGTGGTCGCTCCCACCGGGTCCGGCAAGACGCTCGCCGCCTTCCTGTGGGCCATCGATCGCCTCGCCGTCGAGCACACGGCGGTCCCGGCCTCGCCGCGAAACGTGGCGGCGCAGGAGGAGCGGCACGGCGGAACCGGCGCGGAGCGGCACGGCGAACCTGTGGCGGGGCGGGCCGTCGGCCGCGGCGGCGCGCGACGCGGCCGGAAGGACGGGGATCCGCCCCGGCAGTGCCGGGTCGTGTACGTCTCCCCCCTGAAGGCCCTCGCGGTGGACGTCGAGCGGAACCTGCGGGCCCCGCTCACGGGCATCCGGCAGACGGCGCTGCGGATGGGACTGCCCGCCTCTGACATCTCGGTGGCCATCCGCTCCGGAGACACCGCGGCCGAGGACCGGCGCCGCTTCGCCGCCCGGCCCTCCGACATCCTGATCACGACGCCCGAGTCCCTGTTCCTGATCCTCACCTCGCAGGCGCGCGAGGCGCTGCGCGGCGTCGAGACCGTGATCGTGGACGAGGTCCACGCCGTCGCGGGGACCAAGCGCGGGGCGCACCTCGCGCTGACGCTGGAGCGGCTCGACGCCCTGCTGCCCGCTCCGGCCCAGCGCATCGGACTGTCGGCGACCGTACGGCCGGTCGAGGAGGTGGCGACGTTCCTCGGCGGGTCCCGCCCGGCCACGGTCGTGCAGCCGCCCTCCGAGAAGGTCATCGAGGTCGACGTCGTGGTCCCGGTGGAGGACATGACCGAGCTTGCGCCGCCTCCGCCCGGGGCTGACGGCGAGTCGCCGGAGCACCGGAGGAGCATCTGGCCGCATGTCGAGGAGCACCTTCTCGACCTGATCGAGGCCCATCGGTCCACGATCGTCTTCGCCAACTCGCGTCGTCTGTCGGAGCGCCTGTGCACCCGGCTCAACGAGCTCGCCTGGGAACGCCGGACCGCCCACGCGCGGGGCGAGGGTCCGGGCCAGGCGGATCCGGCCCACTGGGCGGAGGCCTTCGAGGAGTTGCACGCGCAGTGGTCGGACCGGCGCGAAGGATCTGACACCCAACACGCGGACGCCGAGCGCGGGGACAGCGCGCACGAAGACAGCACGTACAAAGACAGCACGCACGGGGACAGCGCGCACGAAGACACCGGGCGGACGGACGCTCTATGGCCTGATGCCCAGCGCGGGGATGCCCGGCGGACCAGCCCGGCGGCCATGCCGTCGGAGATGATGGCCCAGGCGGGAGCCTCGGGCGGCGCGATCCCCGAGGTGGTGCGGGCGCATCACGGCTCCGTCTCCAAGGAGGAGCGGTCCCAGATCGAGGAGGCGCTGAAGTCGGGCCGCCTGCCTGCGGTGGTCGCCACCTCCAGCCTGGAGCTGGGCATCGACATGGGGTCGGTCGACCTGGTGGCCTGTGTCGAGGCGCCGCCCAGCGTGGCGAGCGGCCTGCAGCGCATCGGCCGCGCCGGGCACCAGGTCGGGGCCGTTTCCCGAGGCGTGATCTTCCCCAAGTACCGGGGCGACCTGGTCCAGACGGCCGTCGTGGCCGAGCGCATGCGTACGGGGCAGATCGAGGAGATCCGCTATCCGCGCAATCCCCTCGACGTGCTGGCCCAGCAGATCGTCGCGATGACCGCGCTCGACGAGTGGACGGTCGACTCGCTGGAGACGCTGGTGCGCCGGGCCGCGCCGTACGCCACGCTGCCGCGCGGCGCGCTGGAGGCGACGCTCGACATGCTCGCCGGGCGCTACCCGAGCGAGGAGTTCGCCGAACTGCGGCCTCGCATCGTGTGGGACCGGGTGACGGGCACCCTCCATGGCCGTCCCGGGGCCCAGCGGCTGGCGGTGACGAACGGGGGCACCATCCCCGACCGCGGGCTGTTCGGCGTGTTCCTGGTGGGCGACAAGGCGTCGCGCGTGGGCGAGCTGGACGAGGAGATGGTCTACGAGTCCCGCGTCGGCGACGTGTTCGTGCTGGGCGCGACCTCGTGGCGGATCGAGGACATCACCGCCGACCGGGTCCTGGTCTCCCCCGCCCCCGGGCAACCGGGCAAGCTGCCGTTCTGGCACGGGGACGCACCTGGCCGCCCCGCCGAGCTGGGCCGGGCGATCGGCGCGTTCCTCCGTGAGCTGTCGGCCGCCGGAGCGGGCGGCCGGGGCGACGGGGCGGCGGCGCGCGAGCGGATCCGCGCGGCGGGGCTCGACGACTACGCCGTCGGCAACCTGCTCGCCTACCTGACCGAGCAGCGGGAGGCGACGGGCTATGTGCCCGACGACCGCACGCTCGTGGTCGAGCGGTTCCACGACGAGCTGGGCGACTGGCGTGTGGTGATCCACTCCCCCTTCGGCGCGCGGGTCCACGCCCCCTGGGCGCTCGCCATCGGACGGCGGCTGCGCGAGCGGTACGGCGTCGACGTCCAGGCCGTCCACTCCGACGACGGGATCGTGCTGCGCGTGCCCGACACCTTCGAGGACGCGCCGACCGACGTCGCGGTGTTCGACGCCGAGGAGATCGAGCAGGTCGTGATCGAGGAGCTGGGGGGCTCCGCCCTGTTCGCCTCCCGGTTCCGGGAGTGCGCCGGACGCGCCCTCCTGCTGCCCCGCCGCTCGCCCGGCAGGCGCAGTCCCCTGTGGCAGCAGCGCCAGCGGGCGGCCCACCTGCTCGGGGTAGCGAGCAAGTACGCCGGGTTCCCGGTCGTGCTGGAGACGATGCGCGAGTGCCTGCAGGACGTCTTCGACGTGCCGGGCCTGGTGGAGCTCATGCGGGACGTCGCCGCCCGCCGGGTGCGGGTGGTCGAGGTGGAGACCTCCCAGGCGTCCCCGTTCGCGGCGTCGCTGCTGTTCAACTACATCGGCGCGTTCATGTACGAGGGTGACGCGCCGCTGGCCGAGCGGCGGGCGCAGGCACTCGCCCTCGACACCGCGCTCCTCGCCGAGCTCATGGGGCAGGCCGACCTGCGGGAGCTGCTCGACCCGGATGTCGTCGCCGAGACCGAGCGGGAGCTGGCGCGGCTGGACAGGCCGTTGCGCGACGCCGAGGATCTGGCCGACCTGCTGCGCTCGCACGGCCCGCTGCTCGCCCAGGACGTCTCGATCCGCGAGGGCGACCCCGCCTGGCTCGCCGACCTGGAACGGGCCCGCCGGGCCATCCGGGTGCGCGTGGCGGGCCACGAGCAATGGGCCGCGGTGGAGGACGCCTGGCGCCTGCGCGACGCGCTCGGGGTGCCGTTGCCGGTGGGCGTCCCGCACGAGTTCCTCGAAGCGCCCCTCGCCGGTGGGCCCGGCGGACCGGGCCGGGCCGCCGCTCCCGATCCGCTCGGTGACCTGGTCGCGCGCCACGCCCGCACCCGCGGGCCGTTCTCCTCCGGCACGGCCGCCGCGCGCTTCGGCGTGGGCGTCGCGGTGGTGGACGAGGCGCTGCGCCGTCTCGCGGCGGCGGGCAGGGTGGTCGCGGGCGAGTTCCGCCCCGGGGGCAGGGGCGAGGAGTGGTGCGACGCCGGGGTGCTTCGGCTGCTGCGGCGCCGGTCGCTGGCGCGGCTCCGCAAGGAGGTCGAACCGGTCCCCCCGGAGACGCTGGCGGCGTTCCTGCCCGCCTGGCACGGCATCACACCGCAGAGCGTCACGCCGACCGGCGATGGGCAGGGCGGGAACGGCAACGCGCAGTGGGCTCAGGGCGGGCGGGGGCGTCCGGCGCGGCAGGACGACCCCGCGCGGCCCGAGGGATGGCATGCGGGTCCGGTCCGGCAGGAGGGCCACGGCTCGGCGCGGGCCATGGACGCTCTCATCACGGCGATCGAACGGTTGCAGGGAGCGGCCGTCCCCGCGTCCGCACTGGAGTCGCTGGTGCTCCCCGCGCGAGTGCCCGGATACTCCCCCGCCCTGCTCGACGAGCTGACCTCGTCCGGGGAGGTCGTCTGGGTGGGCCAGGGGTCCCTGCCCGGCGGCGACGGGTGGGTCGGTCTCTACTTCGCCGACACCGCACCTCTGCTGCTCCCCGCTCCTTCGGAGATCACCATGACTCCGCTGCACGAGCAGATCCTGGAGATCCTCAGCGGGGGCGGTGCGCTGTTCTTCCGCGAGCTGTCCAACCGGGTCGCGGCGGCGGCGCTCGGCGACGACGCGCCGCCCCCATCCGGCCTGGACGCCGCCTCGGCCCGCCGGGCCAGAATCCTCGGCCGTGTCCCGGAGGGGGCGGCGGGCGTCGCGCGTGCGAGCGCGGTGCCGGACGACACGACACTCGCGGCGGCGCTGTGGGACCTCGTCTGGGCGGGCCGGATCACCGGTGACACGCTCGCCCCGCTCCGCTCGACGCTGGGCACCGGACGGCCCGCCCACCGTCCGGCGGCGACCAGGCGCCGCCGCGCGGTGCTGCCGACGAGAAGCGGCCCGCCGACCGTGAGCGGCCGATGGTGGCTGCTGCCCTCGCCGTCGGCCGACGCCACCCAGCGAGCGCACGCGCAGGCCGAAGTCCTGCTGGAACGGCACGGCGTGCTGACCAGGGGCGGCGTCACGGCCGAGCGCCTGCCCGGTGGGTTCTCCGCCGTCTACCAGGTGTTGCGCGCCTTCGAGGAGAGCGGCCGGTGCCGCCGGGGCTACTTCGTCGAGGGCCTGGGCGGCGCGCAGTTCGCCCTGCCGGGTGCGGTCGATCGCATGCGCGCCATGTCCTCCCCGCATCCCGCTCCGGCCGAGGACCTGTGGTCGATCCCCGCCCCGCCGCCGTCCCGCCGTGTGGTCGTGCTCGCGGCGACCGACCCGGCCAACCCGTACGGCGCGGCCCTGCCCTGGCCGGACCGCACGGACGACGTGACCCACAAGCCGGGCCGCAAGGCCGGCGCGCTGGTGGTGCTGGTGGAGGGTGCGCTGATCCTCTACGTCGAGCGCGGTGGGAAGACCCTGCTCTCGTCCGGGCCGGAGGAGGACCTGCGGCCGGCCGTGCAGGCCCTGGCCGTCGCGGTGAAGCGGGGGGCGCTGGGGAAGCTGACGGTCGAGCGGGCGGACGGCACCGCCATCGCCGACTCACCCCTGGCAGAGGCCCTGGAAGCGGCCGGGTTCCACCCCACCCCCCGTGGTCTGCGCATCCGCGCCTGACCGAGGGCCGGCCGACGTCGTCACGCCGTCGGTCCGCGTCGGGGCACGGTGCCGTGCCACGGCCGCCACCAGGGTGCCGGCGGAGACGACGACGATGCCCGCGCCGAAGATCTGGAATGTCGCGGCCGTTCCCAGCCGGTGCACGGCGAACCCCGCGAAGTCCGTCGGCGTGACTCCGATGGAGTATCGCCGGGCTTTTCACAGCCGCCCCGGATCCGCCGTGTGACGCTCCGCGGGCCGATGTCTACGGGTTCAGGTACGGCCGGCAGGCCCCGGCGACCGCCACCGGCCACAGCAGGTCCAGCGACGAGGCCGCCCCGATCCCTACAGTTCGACGGGGCCGTAGATGGCGGCGGGGGCGCGGCGGGTCATGGCCCAGTAGCGGTCGCCGTACGACCAGTGCCACCACTCGGTCGGGTAGTTGACCAGCCCGGCCGCCTCCAGGGCCGCACGCAGGACGTCGCGGTTGCGCCGCGCCTCGGCTCCCACGGGGGCGGCGGTGTAGCACGCGCCGCCGCTCTGCTCGGGGGTCGCGTTGACCGCCGTGCCCATGTCGAGCTCCACCCCGTCGTCGCCGCACAGCGTGAGGTCGACGGCCGCGCCCGCCGTGTGCGGGGCCACCTCGATCGGCGAGACGTACCGGCTCGCGGCGACGTGCAGCTCCGCATCCGGCATCTGGGGGAACGCCGCCCGCAACTCGTCCTTGTACTCCTCGAAGTACTTCCTCTGCAGCGCCGGCGGGCGGTAGCCCTCGACCACGACCAGGTTGCATCCGGCGGGCAGGCGCTCCTGGGCCTCCTCCAGACGGGCGAGCAGGCCCTCGCGCAGGTGAGCGTAGGCCCCGGCGGGGTCGGCGAGCCGCCCGTCCACCCGCAGCCGCCCCCGTACGTCGCTCAGCTTCTCCCCGCACTCGTTCACTTGGATGGAGGTCACGCGGGGATCGGAGATGAGCACCGGGCCCTCGGCGAGGCCGGGCACGGTGGAGCGATCATTCGGAGAGTCGGGCATGAGGATCAACCTACCGTCAGACAGTGTCCGAGAAGACCTCTTCACGTGCTCGGTCCAGTGCCGCGACGATCGCACCCATGAGAACGGGATTGCCCTCCACTCCGGTCGCCACCACCGTGGGACGGCTCGGGCACACCCGCGCCACCGCCTCCTCGACGCGCTCCGCGAGGTGAACGCCGCCGGCCCTGCCCACGTCACCGCCGAGCACGACGAGGCCCGGGTCGAGGACCACGGAGACCGCCGCGACCCCGACCGCGAGACGTCCGGCCAGGTCCTCGACGAAGGCGTCGTTGCCGGCGTTCATGGCCGTACGGACCAGGTCGGCCACCTCGGCATCCCGGAGGTCGGCGGCGAGGCCGTGCGCGCGGGCCAGGTTCCACAGCGCCTCTCCTCCGACGAGGCGCTGGAAGGAGCCGGTCTGCGGCGCGGTGACCGCGCTCGGCAGCGGCTCCCCGGGGACGGGCAGCCAGCCGATCTCGCCCGCACCGCCGGTGATGCCGCGGTGCAGCCGGCCGCCGAGCATGACGCCGAGGCCCTGGCCGACGCCGGTCCACAGGATCACGAAGTCGTCGGCGCCCCGCGCGGCGCCGTACGTCTGCTCGGCGAGGGCCGCCAGGTTGACGTCGTTCTCGATGATCACGCATTCGCCGAGCAGGGTGCGCAGCCCGGCCAGGATGCCGACGTGCCAGGTGGGCAGGTCGACCGAGTAGCGCACGTCGCCGGTGAGCGGATCGACCACCCCGCGCGTGCCGATGACGAAGCAACGCAGCCGGGTGAGCTCTATCCCGGCCGTCCCGCAGGCCCGCTGGACGGCCTCGTGGACGATGCGCACGGGGTCGCTGGCCTCGCTCGGGTCCACGGTCACCTGGGCGACGACCGTGCCGGTGATGTCGGCGACGGCGGCCGTGACGCTGTCCGGCAGCACCTCCAGCCCCGCGACGTACGCACTGGAGGGGTTGACCCCGTACAGCGCGGCGTTGGGGCCGCGCCCGCCGGGGCGCTCCCCCGCGGCCGTGACCAGCCCGCGCGTCTCCAGCCGGGCCAGGAGCTGGCCGGATGTGACCTTGGACAGCCCGGTAAGCTCTCCCAACTCGGCCCTGGTCAGCGGGCCCCTGGAGATGAGGAGTTCCAATGCCGCGCGGTCGTTGATCTGCCGAAGCAGCCGAGGCGTACCCGGTCGTTGAGGCACCGGCTGGTTCCCCTCTCGTCACGATCCGCTAACGCGGTCTTTTTTATAAGAAAGTTTCTTGTTAGTTTATCGCCAGCCAGCCCGGAGGCAACCGATCAGCCTCGGGACGCCAGAGCGCCGACCGAAAGGAGAGCGCCTTCCAGCAGGTGAGCGGCCCGCCGACACCCCCCACGAGGCGCACCCCCGACGCGAAGCCGGGAAGGGAGAGACCCATCGTGAAGATCGTGAAGATCGCGGTCGCGACCACTGCGACCGCTGCCCTGGCCCTGGGACTCGCAGCTTGCTCGAGCGACGACTCCGGAAGCACGACAGCCCCGTCGTCCTCCGCCGCCGCGAGCGGTCCCAAGTTCGCCGGCCAGACTCTTACCGTGTGGCGACTCGGTGCCCCCACCGACGTCTTCACCAAATACATGGACGACCTGAACGCCAAGTTCAAGGAGAAGACGGGCGCCGAGGCGAAGGTCCAGTGGATCCCCTGGCCCGACGCCCAGAAGAAGTGGACCACCGCGCTCGCCGGCGGTGAGGGCCCGGACGTCACCGAGTTCGGCAACGACCAGGTCGCCGCCTGGGTGGCCCAGGACGCGCTCGCCGACATCACCGACGCCGCGAAGAGCGACCCCGAGCTCCAGCAGATCCCGCAGAACCTGTGGAGCTACGAGACCATCGACGGCAAGATCTACGCCGTGCCGTGGGGCGGCGGCACCCGCGCCGTCCTGTACCGCAAGGACTGGTTCGACAAGCTCGGCATCGAGGTCCCCAAGACCTGGGACGACCTGGTCGCGGCAGCCAAGAAGATCGTGGACAAGCAGGGCAAGGACGTCGACGGCTTCGCCTTCAACGGCGGCTCCGACGCGAACATGTCGCTGTCGCCGTTCGTCTGGTCCGCCGGCGGTGACTTCGCCAAGTTCGAGGGCGGCAAGTGGGTGGGCCAGCTCACCCAGCCGGGCTTCAAGGAGGGCTTCCAGTTCTACACGGACCTGGTCTCCAAGGACGGCGTGTCCGGCAAGGGCCGCCTGACGCAGAACTCCGTCGACATCGCCCAGCGCTTCGCCGCCGGCAAGGTCGGCATGTACGTCACCGGCGGGTGGGACATCGCCGCCATCAAGGAGCAGAGCAAGGGCAAGGTCGACGAGTCGAAGATGGGCTTCTTCTCGCTGCCCGCCAAGGACGGCTCCGGCCCGGCCCCGGCCTTCCAGGGCGGCAACGACATCGCCGTCTGGAAGGACGCCAAGAACCCCGAGCTCGCCCTCGAGTACGTCAAGCTCGCCGCGGGCAAGGAGTTCGGCGTCCGGTACGCCAAGGAGGGCGGCCTGCTCCCGCTCTACCCCGACGCGCTCGCCGAGATGGGCAGCGACCCCGCACAGAAGCCGTTCACGGACACCTTCAAGGTCGCCAAGGGCTTCCCGGCCAGCCCCAACTGGGCCGAGGCCAACGACACCAAGGCCGTCCTGCAGAACGCGGCGCGTGAGGTGATCGAGGGCAAGAAGAACGTCGACCAGGCTCTGGCGGACGCGAACACCGAGCTTGAGACGATCCTCAACCAGTAGATCATGACTCACACGTCAACCCTCGCCCGGGGCGGAGCCGACACCTCCGCCCCGTCGCGGCGCAGTCGCAAGCGGACGCGCCGGTCGGGGCTCCCCCCGAAGGCCGTCCCGTACGTCCTGCTCCTGCCGGGCTTCCTGGTCATCGCGGTGCTGCTCCTCTACCCGATGTACCAGATGGTCGAGATGTCCTTCCACAAGGTCGGGCTCCGGCAGATCAAGGCCGTCAACCCCGCGCCCGCCGACTTCGTCGGCCTGGACAACTACAACAGCGTCCTCGGCTCGCCCCTGTTCTGGACGTCGCTGCGCAACACGGTGGTCTTCGCCCTCATCACCGTCGCACTGACGCTCGTCCTCGGAACGCTGGTCGGCCTGCTGCTGAACCGCCTCGGTAGCAAGATGTCCACGTTCGTGATCGTCGGCATCATGGCCGCCTGGGCCACGCCTCCGACCGCGCAGGCCATCGTGTGGAAGTGGCTGTTCGACTCGGACGCCGGCGTCGTCAACTGGACACTGAACCTCCTGCCCGACTGGCTGTCGAACCTGCTGTTCGGCCGCTCGGACTGGAGCGGGCAGCCCTGGTTCAACGACACGTCCACGCTCTACTTCGTGCTGATCGTGGCCGTGGTGTGGGCGTCGTTCCCGTTCATCGCGGTGTCGGTGCTCGCCGGTCTGAAGAGCATCCCGTCGGAGCTGTACGAGGCGGCGAAGATGGACGGCTCCAGCGCGGTCACCACGTTCAGGAGGATCACGCTTCCGCTGCTCAAGCCGGTGTTCTCGGTGCTGGTCGTGCTGTCGATCATCTGGGACTTCAAGGTGTTCACCCAGCTCTACCTGCTGGCGGGCGGCACCACGAACCGGGACGCGTTCAACCTCTCACTGTGGAGCTACGCCGAGGCGTTCGGCGGCAGCGCGCCGAAGCTCGGCCTCGGCGCCGCCATCGCGGTCGTGCTGACCGTGATCCTGCTGCTGATCACCCTCGTCTACGTCCGGCAGATCGTGAAGACGGAGGACGACATCCGATGAACCCGCTCGCGCGCAGGAGGCTCGTGCAGGTCGCGCTGAACGCGGCCGGGATCGCGGTGTTCCTCTTCGCGGTCTTCCCCGTCTACTGGATGGTCGCCACGGCCTTCAAGCCGAACGACCAGATCTTCACCACGAGCTTCATCCCGTTCCCCAGCCCGCCGTCGCTGGACCACGTCCAGCGGGTCTTCACCAAGGGCGTGGGCGAGCTCCCCATCTGGCAGTACCTGCTGAACAGCACGATCGTGGCGCTCAGCGCCGTCGTGCTCGGCGCGGTCTTCGCGCTGCTCGCGGCGACGGCGGTGGCGCGCTTCCGCTTCCGCTTCCGCACCTCGTTCCTGATCCTGCTGCTGATCGTGCAGATGGTGCCGGCCGAGGCGCTGCTGATCCCGCTGTTCACCATGGTCAAGCGGATCGGCCTGTACGACCAGCTGCTGGGCCTGATCGTGATCAACGTCGGCCTGACGCTGCCGTTCTCCGTCTGGATGCTGCGCACGTTCGTCGCGGCCGTGCCCAAGGAGCTGGAAGAGGCGTCGTGGATCGACGGCGCCGGCCGGTTCACCACCTTCTGGCGGGTGCTGTTCCCGCTGGTCGCGCCGGGCCTGGTGGCGACGAGCATCTTCGCCTTCATCACCACCTGGAACGAGTTCGTCTTCGCCCTGACCCTCATCAACGACCAGGGCAAGTACACGATGCCGGTCGCCCTGAAGTTCTTCGTCGGCCAGCGGTCGACCGACTGGGGCGGCATCATGGCCGCCTCCACTCTGATGACCATCCCGGTCCTCGTCTTCTTCCTGCTGGTCCAGCGGCGGATGGTCTCCGGCCTCGTCGCGGGCGCGGTCAAGGGATAACCCCACCGCCGCCGGCACCCCGCTCTCCCGAAGGCCGCCGGTACGGCCACCGCACCCGGTGGCCGTACGGGCCCTGCCCGCGCGCCCTCACATCTACTGTCACCTAAGGAGCCGAGACACCATGTCCGCCACCCGCGACCCCCTGGCGGGGGCCGCCGACATGTCCACGCGTACCGGCGACCGGGGCCTGCACCGGCTCGCGGCGGGCGCACTGCTGATCTCGTTCCGGGGCACCACCGCGCCGGACTGGGTCCTGCGCGGCCTTGAGGACGGTCTGGGCGGCGTCTGCCTCTTCGGCTTCAACGTCGCCGAGGGCGAGCAGGTCGCCGCGCTCAGCGCCCGCCTGAACGAGGCGGGACGCCCGGTCGTCTCCCTGGACGAGGAGGGCGGGGACGTCACCCGGCTGGCCTACCACACCGGAAGCGCCTACCCGGGCAACGCGGCGCTCGGCGCGGTGGACGACGTGGCCCTGACCGAGCGGGTCTACCACGCGATGGCCGCGGACCTGGCGCGGTGCGGCGTGAACCTCGACATGGGCCCGGTGGCCGACGTCAACACCGCCGACGACAACCCGATCATCGGCACCCGGTCGTTCGGCTCCTCGCCTGACCTCGTGGCACGGCACACCGTCGCCGCCGTACGCGGCCTGCAGTCGGCGGGGATCGCCGCCTGTGTGAAGCACTTCCCCGGCCACGGCGCCACCCATCAGGACTCCCACCTGGAGATCCCGCTGGTGGACGCCTCGTTCGACCTGCTCAGGGAGCGCGAGCTGGTCCCGTTCATCGCGGCGATCGAGGCCGGCGCGAAGTCCATCATGTCGGCGCACGTGGCGGTCCCCGACCTGACCGGGACGCTGCCCGCCACGCTGAGCTGGGAGACGCTGACCCGGCTGCTGCGGCGCGAGATGGGCTATGACGGCGTCGTGATCACCGACGCCCTCGACATGCACGCGATCAGCAGGAGCGTGGGGCTCGCGGAGGGCGCGGTGATGGCCCTGGCCGCGGGCGCCGACCTGCTGTGCCTCGGGCCGCTGCCCACGCCGGAGGACGTCCGGGGCATGGTGGACCACATCGTGGACGCCGTCGCCGAGGGCAGGCTCACGGCCCAGCGGCTGGAGGAGGCCGCCGCGCGGGTGGAACGGCTGCGCGACTGGTTCGGCGCGTCGCACGAGCGCGGGGAGGCGGCGGAGAGCGACGTCGTCGGCCTCGACGCCGCCCGCCGCGCCGTGTCGCTGACCGGCTCGGCGGGGCCGCTGGTCGATCCGTTCGTGGTCGAGATCGACACGCCGCCGACGATCGCGGTGGGCGAGGTGCCCTGGGGGATCGCGCCGTGGCTGCCGCAGGCCGAGATCGTCCGGGTCAAGCCGGAGGAGGCCGACGCCGGGGCGCTGCTCGGCCGGTCCCGGGATCGCTCGCTGATCCTGGTCGTCAAGGACGCCCACCGGCATGCGCGCAGCCGCGACCTGGTCTCCGCGCTGCTCGCCGCCCGTCCTGACGCCGTCGTGGTGGAGATGGGCCTGCCGATCTGGCGGCCCGACGCAGGGGCCTACATCGCGACGTACGGCGCGGCCCGCGCCAACGCTCAGGCGGCCGTCGAGCTGCTCACCGCGTGAACGCCTCGGGCACCGCCGCCGTCCCGGGACGGGCGCGCCGCCACGGCCCGCGGGGGCCTGACGGCGCAGCCTCCTCAGGAGGTGAAGATCTCTTCCCTGGCCTGGTCGAGCGCGGCGAGGACGGCGCCACGCAGCACCGGGTTGCCCTCCACCTGGCTCGTGACGACCTGCGGCGGGACCGGGCAGATACGCGCCACCGCCTCCTCCACCCGGGTGGTCAGGGCCGACCCGCCGGCCCGGCAGACCTCCCCCGCCAGCACCACGAGACCGGGGTCGAGCACCACGCACACCGACGCCACGCCGAGCGCGAGCCGCGAGGCGACCTCGTCGAGCAGGGGCTCGCCCGCCGCCCCGGCCGCGACGGCCGCGGTCACGCAGTCGGCGGCGGTGTCCCCGGCGAAGCCGTGCCCGCGGGCCAGCTCGGTGACGGCCTCGGAGCTGACCAGCGACTGCAGGCCGCCCCCGAGCGACGGCAGACGCCCGGGGACCGCCCTGACGTCGTCGGCGAGCGGCACCCCGGGCACCGGGAGGTAGCCGATCTCCCCCGCGCTCCCCGACCGGCCCCGGTGCAGCCGTCCGCCCAGCACGACGGCAAGGCCGATGCCCCGGCCCACCCACACGAGCACGAAGTCGTCCACCTCCTGGGCGGAGCCCTTCGCGCGTTCGGCGATCGCGGCGAGGTTGACGTCGTTCTCGATCGTGACGTCCCGGCGCAGGTCGCGTGCGAGCGCCTCGTGGATGCCCTCGTGCCACTGCGGCAGGTCGAAGGAGAACCGCACGTCCCCGGTGCGGGGATCGACGACGCCCGGCGTGCCGATCACCACGCCGCGCAGCCGCGACAGCGCCACCTTCGCGCTCCTGCAGGCCTTCACCACGGCCGTGTGCACGAGCGAGACCGGGTCGTCCTGTTCCTCGGGGGATGCCGTCACCTCGGCCACCACGTCGCCGTTGATGTCGGCGATCGCCGCCGACACCCGGTCGGGCCCCACCTCGAGCCCCGCGACGTACGCGCAGGAGGCGATCACGCCGTACAACGCGGCGTTCGGCCCCCGGTTTCCCGCCTGCTCCCCCACGACCTCCACCAGGCCGCGCTCCTCCAGACGCGCCAGCGTCTGGGACGCGGTGACCTTGGACAGGCCGGTCAGCTCCCCGATCCGGCCGCGCGTCAGGGGACCAGAGGCGAGCAGCAGTTCCAGGGCGGCCCGGTCGTTGATCTCCCGGAGCAGCCGGGGCACGCCAGGACGTCGCTCCATGCTCCTGCTTCCCATCGTCTGAGTCTCCGGCTCGCCGTCGGTGCGCCCACGCACGCCCCTCCGGTTCGCTCGGCCCCCGGTGGCGCTTCGGTCATGCACGCCCGTGAATGAATAACAAGGTTTAAAGCAAGCTTAGCGAGCAGACAAGTGCGGGGGATCGCCCCAGGTCGACGTTATTGGTAACGCTCCCATGTTTCATGAGGATGGCTCTCATATGAGCCCGAAGGGAGCGCCATGACCGAGACGGCCGGGCAACCGCACACCACACCGACCCGCGGACTTTCCGCTCCCCCGTGGCCGCTGGTCATGCTCGTGACAGGTGTCGCACTCCTGTTCGACGTGGTGCGGGTGTTCCTGCCGTCCCTCATCACCCTGTACGGCAGGGCGGGCGAGACCGATCCCGCGAGTATGGGGATGTACGCCGCGCTCTGGTTCGTCCTGCCGTTCGCCGCCGTCCCCGCGGCGCGGCTCCTGTCGCCCCGCATCGTCGGGGCGGCGGGCGCGGTGGCGCTCGCCGCGGCCCGGCTCGGCCTGCAGGCCGCGGACGGGGGCACGCCCCAGCTTCTGCTCGCCTCCGCCGGGGTCACGGCGGGCCTGGTCTTCCTCTACGGCTGCGCGCGGACGACGGCGGGCACATGGGTGCCGGCCGGGCTGATGGGCGGCCTGGCCGCCGCGTCGATCGTCCACCTGGCCCTCGACCGGGTGGACCTCGTCTGGCGGGACGGGCCGCTGCCCTGGCTCGCCATCGTGGCGCTCTGCGTCGCCTTCCTGTGGTCCGTACGGCTCTCGCCCGCGTCGCCCGGCCCCGCCCCGGCGGCCGTGTGGTTCGCCTTCGGACCGATGCTCATGCTCGCGGGGATGTACTGCGGCGGCCCCGCCACGTTCGCACAGGACACCGGGCAGCACAGCGCGCCCTTCACGGCCCTGGCGGTCGCGTTCCAGGTCGCGGCGCTGTGCGCGGCCGTCGTATGCGCCTGGACGACGTCGTGGGGCTGGACGGCGGGGCTCTTCCTGGTCGCCGGGGTGGCGACGGCGGAGGCAGGTGAGCAGGGCCCCGCGGCCCTCGTGACGACGGTCGCCCTCGGAGCCTGCGCCGGCGCCGCCGGACAGCACGAGGGCGCCGCCGCGGAGAGCGCGGGCAGGCGCGGGGGCGTCGCGGTGCTGTGCGGGATGCTCGTGTTCCTGGTCGGGGCGTTCCTCTACTACGCGGCCTTCGACGCCGACCTGGGGTTCCCCAACGCGCTGGTCCCGGTGGCGGTCGCCGTCCTGGTCGCCGCCGTCGCCGTACGCGCGGCCCGGCGGCACCGGACCGCCGGGATCGATGCACAGGCGGCACGGCGGGCGCCGCGGCGATGGGGATCGATCACGGTGTCGCTGGCCCTGCTGACCGGCCTCCTCACCTGGCAGTCGCCGCCCGCCACGAGGACGATCACGGGGAACGAGTTCACGCTCGTGGCGTACAACATCCGGATGGGCTTCGGGCTCGGCGGGCGGCTCGACCTCGACCGCATCGCCGCCTGGGCCGCGACGCGGCGTCCCGACGTGGTGCTGCTCAGCGAGGTGGACCGGGGCTGGCTGCTGAACGGCGGGCACGACGACCTGGCGAGAATCGCCCGCGGCCTGGGCATGCGCTACTACTTCGCCCCCGCCGCGGACCGCCTCTGGGGCGACGCGCTGCTCACGAACCTGCCCGTCACCGAGATCGGCTCGACCCGGCTGGGGCGGCACGGCTACCCGACCGGCGCCCAGGCCCAGTCGATCGTGCTGGACGTCGGCGACCACGAGGTGGGGATCGTGAACACGCACCTGCAGGAGCCGCGCGGGCAGGCGCCCGAGGTGGCGGCGATCGCACGGCGGCTCGCCGCGAACACCCTCCCGCCCGGCACCGGTGTGGCCGATCCTCGACCGGTGATCGTGGCGGGAGACCTCAACACGACGCCGTCCGATCCCCAGATGCGCGTGCTGGAGGCCGCGGGCCTGTCCGACCCGCTGCGGGCGTTCGGCGACCCGCCGACCTCGCCCGCCGATGCCCCCGTACGGCGCATCGACCACGTGCTGATCTCGGACGGGCTCACCGCGGTGGCGGCCGACGCGCCCCGGGTGCCGTTCTCCGACCACCTCCCGGTCGTCGTACGGCTGCGCCTGAATTAGGCCCGGCCGGGCCCTGTTGGCAGGCGGGCGTCCTACCGATGCCAACCAGGCGGGATAATCGACTACATGCGACTTTCTGCCCGTGTCGACTACGCCCTCCGTGCCGCCGCCGAACTCGCCGCGGCGGGTGAGGGACCCACCACGGTGGGCGAGCTGGCCAAGGAGCAGGAGATGCCCCCCAAATATCTGGAGAACATCCTGCTGCAGATGCGCCGCGCCGGACTGGTGCGCGGGCAGCGGGGCCCAGAGGGGGGCTATGTCCTGGCACGGCCGGCCAGCCAGATCTCGCTCGCCGACGTGATCCGCGCGGTGGACGGGCCGCTGGCCAACGTGCGGGGCGAGCGGCCCGAGCACGTCGGCTACCAGGGCGCCGCCCAGGCGCTGCAGCAGGTGTGGATCGCGCTGCGAGCGAGTGAGCGGGCCATCCTCGAAGAGGTCAACCTGGAGCAGATCGCCAAGGGCGAGCTGCCGCCCCGGGTGACCGAGCTCGCCGCCGACCCGGCGGCGTGGGACTCGCACATGCCGGTGTGAGCCGCCCGTCCCCGATCCTCCCGGGAGGAGAGCCGTGCCGGAGGGTGACGCCGTCTACCGGACCGCCAAGCGGCTCAGGCAGGCCCTCGACGGCCTGAGGCTGACCCGCAGCGACTTCCGGGTGCCCCGGTACGCCACCGCCGATCTGCGCGGCAGGACCGTGCTGACGACGATCTCGCGCGGCAAGCACCTCCTGACCCGGGTGGAGGGCGGGCTCACGGTCCACACGCACCTGCGCATGGAGGGAAGCTGGCGGGTGGGCCCGGCGGGCCGCCCGGCGCCGAGGGGCGACGTGGTCCGGCTGATCCTCGCCAACACCCGGTGGCAGGCGGTCGGCACGCGGCTGGGGATGGTCGATCTCGTGCCGACCGACCGTGAGGAGCGGGTCGTGGGGCATCTCGGCCCGGACCTGCTCGGCCCGGACTGGGACGCCGCCCTGGCCGTACGCAACCTGCTGCGCGCCCCGCAGCGGTCGATCGGGGAGGCGCTGCTCGACCAGCGCGACCTGGCCGGCATCGGCACGATCTGGCGCGCCGAGACGCTGTACGCCGCGCGGGTGTCCCCCTGGCGTCCGGTGGGGTCGATCCCGCCGGACGAACTGGAGGCGCTGGTCTCGGTCGCCCACCGTCTGATGGACGCGAGCAAGGACGCGCCGCTCCCGGTGACGACGGGCGATCCGCGCCCCGGGCGGTCCCTGCTCGTGTACGGCAGGGCACGCCGCCCGTGCCCCCGGTGCGGCAGCCCGATCAGCGGCGGGGAGATGGGACCACAGCCGTCCGAACGGCTGATCTACTGGTGCCCCGCCTGCCAACGAGACTGAGAACGCTCCCGGGACACCTCCGACGGGCGTCCCCGCGACCGCCCTGATCGACAATTGGGCAGTACTCGCACACGAAGGGGTTCCCGTGCCGGCCGCCACCGCCCGCGTGACGCTGCTCGTCCTCTACACCGATCGGCTGGAGGAGTGCCAGGCCTTCTATGGCGCGCTCGGCGTCGAATTCACCCGGGAGCGGCACGGCCGAGGCCCGCAGCACTACGCCGCCGTCCTGGCCGACGGCACGGTGTTCGAGTTGTACCCGGCGACCACCGGGCGCAGAACCGGAGCCGTACGGCTCGGTCTCCACGTGGACGGCGCCACCACCCAGCCGCGGCTGGGGCCCGGCCGGCACCTCCTGACCGACCCGGACGGCAGGGTGGTCGAGATCCAGGCGTCGTGATCACGGCGGTCAGGGCGAGGGCGACCCCGGGACGGAGGCCGGGATGGGGCCGCCAGGCCGCGAGGAGACGAGGCACCTGACCAGGCGCCACGGACCAGGCGCCACGAGACCGCGGCACAGGAGAGACAGGGTGAACGAACGAACGTGGCCGAGCGGGAACGGGTCGAACGGGCACGTCGGGAACGGAAACGGACCTGCGAGGGCCAGGCGCCCGCCCCTGGGATCGGGACAGGGCACCCGGGTCCGGGTCGACCCGGACTGCGAGCGCGGGGCCACGCCTGATCTTCTTACCGGGCGTGTCCTGTCGGGCCGTGTCTTATCGGGACCGTGTCTTTTAGGGACCGTGTCTTATGGGGCCTGGGGGACGGTCAGGCGAGGTCGCGGCGACACCGACCGCCGGCGCGGCGGGGCGTCCAGACGCCGCCTAGGCGGCGACCATGTCCTTGACCTCGGGGAAACCCTCGAATTCCGGCCCTGAGGGGACGGTCTCGGGGATGGGCAGGCGCTCGTGCTCGGGCAGCTCTGCCAGCACGGGGGCGGCCTGCAGCTCGGCCAGCGCGAACTGATCGGACACCTCGCGCAACACCTGGGACAGCGGGACCCCGAGCGCGCCGCAGATCGAGGCGAGCAGCTCGGAGGAGGCTTCCTTCTGACCGCGCTCGACCTCGGACAGATAGCCGAGTGAGACACGCGCCAGCGTGGAGACCTCGCGAAGGGTGCGATTCTGCCGCACCCGCAGCCGCCGCAGCACGTCACCGAGCAGCTGACGCAGCAGGATCATCTGTCGCTCCCTCCCCAGGGGGGGCGCCTTCACGACGCCTCGCGCGGTGGGCTCATGTCGCCCCTTCTTCATCTGCCCTTCGTACATACGCCTCGCCGTCATCATCGGTTCGCTCGGCCCCTTCGCCGGGCGTGCGCCTGTCTTGCTCCTCGCCGATGGCTCACGGACCTCACTCACAGCTCCACCGTACCTGTAGAGGGCGACACCGCGGCAGACCGAGGCGAGCATGTTCGCTGGGGACGTAACGCGGTAATCACCCCGAATGTTCCCCCAAATTTGCCTTCAGCACACCTTCCAGCAGGTTCAATGCCTCCTGACAGGTGGCGTTTCTGATCGCGTCCCTGTTTCCGGTCAAGCGCAGGTCACGGTGCCAGAGGCGCTCCTGCGGCCCCGCGAGGGCGATGTGGACCGTGCCGACCGGCTTGCCGTCCTGGGGATCGGGGCCGGCGACCCCGGTCACCGCCAGGCCGTAGTCGGAGTCTGTGAGCTTGCGCACTCCCGCGGCCATGGCCGCGGCCACGTCGGGGTGCACCGCCCCCTCCCTCTCCAGGAGATCGAAGGGCACGTCGAGGAGGCTCGCCTTGAGGTCCGTGGCGTAGGCGATCACCCCGCCCCGGAAGGCGGCCGAGGCGCCCATCGGACCGGTCATCGTGGCCCCGATCAGGCCGCCCGTGAGCGACTCCGCCACGGCGACCGTCGCGCCCTGGCGGACCAGCAGGGACAGCACCTCGCTCGCCACGCCCATCATCCGGTTCGCGCGCTCCTCGCCACCTGCCGCAGCCGCACCGCCCGCACCACGTAGTCGGCGCCGGTCCCCACCGTGACCACCAGGGCGAGCCCCATCGCCGCCCACCTGGCCAGGTCGGGCACGCCCGGCACGATGTAGAGGGCGATGGCCACGATCTGCAACACGGTCTTCACCTTGCCCCCGTAACTGGCCGGGATAACCCCGTGCCGGATCACGAGGAAGCGCAGCAGCGTCACCCCCGCCTCGCGGGCGATGATCACCAGGGTGACCCACCACGGGATCTCGCCGAGATACGAGAGGCTGAGCAGAGCGGCGCCGATCAGCGCCTTGTCCGCGATCGGGTCGGCGATCTTCCCGAAGTCGGTGATCAGCGCGTACTTCCTGGCGAGCCAGCCGTCGAGCTGGTCGGTGAGGGACGCGAGCAGGAAGACGCCGAGGGCCGCCAGCCGCCAGACCTGCCCGTCGACGAACAGGAAGACGGTGAAGACGGGGACGATCGCCAGCCGGGCGATGGTCAGGACGTTCGCGATGTTCCAGGTGCTGACGTGGTGTGCCGGGCCCTCTCCGGCCACGCCCGCGGACGGCTGCTCGGGTGCGGTGAGGCCGTCGTCCGGCGGGCCGTCCGGCGTCGCGCCGGGCTCCTCGTGGACGCCGGCCCCCGCCTGCGGGGCGGGCGCAGGGGTCACCACCGGCGCGGCGGGCACGGCGGCGACCGGCGGCGCCGCGGGCTCCGGTGTCACCTCTCCCGGACCCGCCACGTCCACCGGCGGCTCACCGCGCTCGGTCATGTGCCTGCCTTGATCCGGGCGATGAGGTCGACCCCCTCGGAGTCGACGGCGACCGCCTGGACGATCTGGCCGGGGACCAGGCCGATTCCCTGGACCGTGACCGCGCCGTCCACCTCGGGGCCCTGGTGCGCCGCCCGGCCCTCGTATCCGCCGTCGCCGAGGTCCTCCTCGATCAGGACCTCCAGCTCGGTGCCGATGCGCTCCTCGGCCCGCTGGGTGGTCAGCTCCTCGGCGAGCTCGGTCAACGTCGCGACCCGCTCGTCGATCACGTCCTGGTCGAGCTTGCCCTCGAAGCCGTACGCCTCGGTGCCCTCCTCGTCGGAGTAGCCGAAGACGCCGATGACGTCCAGCCTGGCCTCCTCGAGGAAGCCCACCAGCTCGTCGAACTCCTCCTGGGTCTCCCCCGGGAACCCCACGATGAAGTTGGACCTGACGCCCGCCTCGGGCGCGCGGTCGCGGATCTGCGCGAGCAGGTCCAGGAACCGCTTGGGATCGCCGAAGCGCCGCATCCGCCGCAGCACGGTTCCGCTGGCGTGCTGGAAGGACAGGTCGAAGTAGGGCGCGACCCCCTCGGTGGAGGCGATCACGTCGAGCAGCCCGGGCCGCAGCTCGGCGGGCTGCAGGTAGCTGACCCGGACCCGCTCGATGCCCTCGGTCGCGGCCAGGAGGGGCAGCAGCTTCTCCAGCGCGCGCAGGTCGCCCAGGTCCTTGCCGTACGACGTGGAGTTCTCGCTGACCAGCACGAGCTCCTTGACGCCCTGCCCGGCCAGCCAGGCGGCCTCGGCGAGCAGGTCCTCCGGCCGGCGGGAGACGTACGAGCCGCGGAAGGCGGGGATCGCGCAGAACGTGCAGCGCCGGTCGCAGCCCGACGCGAGCTTGAGCGAGGCGACCGGGCCGCCGGTGAGCCGCTTGCGCAGCGTACGCGGGCCGCTGGCGGGGGCCACACCCTCGGGGAGCGCGTCGTCCTGGCCGTGGCCCGGGATGTGCGCCCGGGCGGCCGAGCGCTCCACCGGCGTGATCGGCAGCAGCGTACGGCGGTCCCGCGGCGAGTGCGGGACCAGAGGCCTGCCCGCGAGGACGTCGTCGAGACGCTCCCCGATCTCGGCGTAGTCGTCGAAGGAGATCACGGTCGCCTCGGGCAGGGCGTCGGCGAGCTGCGCGCCGTATCGCTCGGCCATGCAGCCCGCCGCCACCACCTTCGCGCCCGAGTCGGCCGCGGCGAGGAGGGTGTCGATCGAGTCCTTCTTCGCCGAATCGATGAAGCCGCACGTGTTGACGACGACGACGTCGGGATCGTCGTCATCGGTGTGCCAGCCGGCGGCCTCCAGCCGCGCGGCCAGCTCCTCGGAGTCGACCTCGTTGCGGGCGCAGCCCAGCGTGATCAGCGATACGGTTCGGCGAGAAGACATGATGCGAACTACGGTATCGGCAGTCGGCGATTAACGGGGACTCGGGCCGTCCGCCTCGAAGGTCCGCCGGACCATCTGTCCGTCCTTGCCCGGCGTGCCGAGGTCCCTTCCGTTGACCTCCAGCCGGACCGCCCCCGCGTCGCCGATGGTCACCCGCATCCGGTCCTTGGCCGAATACGTCGTGGTCTTCCCCTCGGGCAGCGTCCCCTGGAAGATCTCGTGGCCCTTGGCGTCCTTCACGTTGACGTAGGCCGGCTTGCGCGCGGTGAACTTCACGACCACGAGGCCGGGCGCGACGGCCTCCTCGATGGTCTTCTTCTCGTGGCCCCTCTCGTGGCGCGCGTGCGCGTGCGGCGCGTTCACCGGAAGCTGGGCGGCCGTCGGGCCCGTCTTCCCGCCGGAGCCCCCGACGATCCGCGCGATGACGACGACCGCGACGATGGCCAGGGCGACCGCGACGGCCATCGTCCACCTGGGGGTCCTGCGGGCCCGCTCGCCCACGTCGCCCCTGAACACGGCCGACGCCCTGACCGGTGACACGTTGTCGGCGTTCTCCTGCTCGTACTGCCGCAGGATCTCGTCCGGGTCCAGGCCGAGGTCGGAGGCGAGGGTCCGGATGTGCCCGCGCGCGTAGAAGTCGCCCACCGAGAAGTC
The DNA here is from genome assembly GCF_040644635.1 of Microbispora sp. NPDC046933. Lineage (NCBI taxonomy): Bacteria > Bacillati > Actinomycetota > Actinomycetes > Streptosporangiales > Streptosporangiaceae > Microbispora > Microbispora sp. NPDC046933. Next base: position 208,593 of record NZ_JBEYWW010000004.1, read on the forward strand.
ATCGTGCTCGAAGCGTTCGATGACGGTCTCGCGGACCCGCGTGCGCTCGCTGAGCTGACGCACGGTCAGCCCGGCGCGCTCACGGGCTTCGGCCAAAACAGCACCAACGCTCATCGTTCCGCCCCCCTGTCGTCAACCGCACCGTCGTCCGGCTCGCCCCACGATGCGTGGTTAGTCACATTCAATCAGCAACTGACTACGGAGGGTACCCATAGGTGGACGCGGAGCAACGCGACCTCAGCGGGCGGCGTGCGCGTCGTGAGCGACGATCTCCAGACGGCGCGCCGGTTCCCTTCGTCCCGCCGGCGACCACCGCGTGGCGGCCTTCCAGCGGGAGAGCCCCAGGTAGGGCATGATTCTTCCGGCGAGCCGGTGGTCGTCGACGGCCGCACCGGCGAGCGGTCGACGGCCCCGGCTACGTCTTCGCGGCCGGGCCCGCGGCGGGACCGGTCATGCGGCAGCGGTACGAACGCGCACCGGAGATCACAGCGTCCGAACCGGCCTGATCATGGACGGCGGCTCGCCGCACCGGGCCGTCCTCGCACCGTCCCCGTTCAGCCGGTCTCCCCGCGCAGCTCGGCGAGCAGGCCGGGCAGGTCGTCGGGCTTGACCAGCACCTCCCGTGCCTTGGACCCCTCACTCGGGCCGACCACGTTGCGGCTCTCCAGCAGGTCCATCAGCCGCCCGGCCTTGGCGAAGCCGACGCGCAGCTTGCGCTGGAGCATGGACGTGGAGCCGAACTGGGTCGACACGATCAGCTCGGCGGCCTGGATCAGCAGGTCGAGGTCGTCGCCGATCTCCTCGTCGACCTCCCGCTTCGCGGCGGCGGGCGCGGCGACGTCCTCGCGGTACTCGGCCTGCATCTGAACCTTGCAGTGGGCGACAACCTCCGCGATCTCCTTCTCGGAGACGAACGCGTTCTGCAGCCGCATCGGCTTGCTCGCGCCCATCGGCAGGAACAGCGCGTCGCCCTGCCCGACGAGCTTCTCGGCTCCCGGCTGGTCGAGGATGACCCGCGAGTCGGCGAGCGAGGAGGTCGCGAACGCCAGCCGCGAGGGCACGTTCGCCTTGATCAGGCCGGTGACGACGTCCACGGACGGCCGCTGGGTGGCGATGACCAGGTGGATGCCGGCGGCCCGGGCGAGCTGCGTGATGCGGACGATCGAGTCCTCCACGTCGCGCGGCGCGACCATCATCAGGTCGGCCAGCTCGTCCACGATCACCAGCAGGTACGGGTACGGCTGGTAGACGCGCTCGCTGCCCGGCGGCGGCACCAGCTTGCCCGCGCGCACGGCCTTGTTGAAGTCGTCCACGTGCCGGAAACCGCTGGCCGCGAGGTCGTCGTACCGCCGGTCCATCTCCCCCACCACCCATTCGAGGGCCTCGGCGGCCTTCTTCGGGTTGGTGATGATGGGCGTGATGAGGTGCGGGATGCCCTCGTACGAGCTGAGCTCGACCCGCTTGGGGTCGACCAGCACCATGCGGACCTCGTCGGGCGTGGCCCGCATGAGGATCGAGGAGATCAGCCCGTTGATGCAGGTCGACTTGCCCGCGCCGGTGGCGCCCGCGATGAGGATGTGCGGCATCTTGGCCAGGTTGGCCACGATGGTGCGGCCCTCGACGTCCTTGCCGAGCCCCACGATCATCGGGTGGTGGTCGGCCTGGGCCACCGGCGAGCGCAGCACGTCGCCCAGCGAGACGAGGTCCTTGTCCGTGTTCGGGATCTCCACGCCGATCGCCGACTTGCCCGGGATCGGGGACAGGATCCGCACGTCGGCCGACTTCACCGCGTACGCGATGTTCTTGGTGAGCGCCGTGACCTTCTCGACCTTGACCGCCGGGCCCAGCTCGATCTCGTACCTGGTCACCGTCGGGCCGCGGGTGAACCCGACCACCTGCGCGTCGATGGCGAACTGCTCCAGCACGCTGCTCAGCGCGTCCACGACGACCTTGTTGGCCTTGGTCTGCGGCTTGGGCGCGCTGCCCGGCCGCAGCAGCGCGAGGTCCGGCAGCGTGTACGGCCCCTCCTGACTGGACAGGACGAGCTGCTCCACCTTGCGCGGCGCGGGGGTCGGCAGCGGGGGCTGCGGCGCCGGCTTGGGGACCTCCATCTCCGGCTCGGTGGGCTCGGCCGAGTCCGCGACGTCGTCCACCAGGCCCGGGACGATCTCCGGCGAGTGCTCCTTCTCCGACAGCACGGGCGTGTCGTACGGCTTGACGCTGTCGCCGCCCTCGGCGTCGCGTCCGCCGCCCTGCGGCTTGCGGGTGCGCTTCCTGGCCGGGGCCGGGGTCTTGCGGGGCTCCCCGGTCTCCTCCGGCCGCTGGAAGAGCATGTGCTGGATCTCGGCGAGACGCTCGGGGATGCGGTGGATCGGGGTCGCGGTGATCACGAGCAGGCCGAAGCCGGACAGCATCAGCAGCAGCGGGATCGTGATGAACGCCGGCAGGATGCTCGACGGCGGAGCCGAGACGATGAAACCGACCATGCCGCCCGCCGCCGACACGTTGTCCATGCCGTCGTTGGGCCCGCCCGAGGGGTACGGCGTGCCGTGGGCGACGTGCACGATCCCGAGGATCCCGGCCAGCAGCATGGTCCAGCCGATGCCCATCCTGCCGGTCTCGGCGTTCTGGTCGGGGTGGCGCAGCAGCCGCCAGGCGAGCAGCGCGAGCAGCACGGGCACCGCCCAGGTGAGTGATCCCACCGACCCGCGCACGACGGCGTCGACGAACGCGGCGAAGCCCGTCTTGGTGTCCCGCCAGGTCAGGGCGGCGAGCACGATGGCGCCGGCGAGCACCGACAGCCCCTGCCCGTCGCGGCGGTGCATGGGGTCGAGGTCGCGGACTCCCTGCCCGAGCGCCCGTGCCGCCGCGCCCACGCTGTTCGCCACCAGCATCCACACGCCGACGACGACCTTGCCGATCATGAGGAAGACCCAGCTGATCGGGTCGTGACCGGTGGCGACCGGCCGTTTGGGCGCGGGCCTGGGCGCCGCCCTGCCTCGGGAACCCGCCGGGGATCGCTTCGGGGAAGCCGTACGGGATCCGGAGCGCGACGCGGGTCGCTTGCCGGACCCCTGTCCGGACGTACGGGTGGCCATGATGCCGAAGTTACTCGTAAGGCGAGGAGATATCCGGAAGGCTCGCCGAGCGGGCAGCCCGCGCCCGTCCCGCGACGAACCGTCTCACCCGTGGCCCGTGCCTGCGGACCCAGGCCCTCACCCACACACCCTGGTAGCCGATGACGACCCCCAGCGTCGCCAGGGCGTCGACGGCGCCGACCGCGTCGTCGTGCCGCACGAGCACGTCAAGCGACCGGGCGACCAACGCGACGGTGAAGGGCACGGAGATCAGCAGGAAGACCCCGAGGCAGAGCCCCGTTCCGGCGACGAGGAGCGCGCTGTAGAGCCGGACGAACCGGCGCTGCCGTGGCTCCAGCCCGGCGAGCGGATCCGCGGTGGACACCCGGGCGGCCCGGCGAAGCAGATGCAGGAGGAAGGCGGTCGCGTCGGCGTAGAGGTTGCGGCACCGCGCCAGGTCCTGAACCAGGAAATACAGGTCGGTGCGCATGAAGATGAAGAACTGCAACGCCAGCCCCGTCATCTCGGTGAGAGCGATGACGGACAGCAGCACGTTGCCGCCGGACAGCGCCATCGTCAGCAGACAGCCGGCGAGGACGCTCGCGTCCACCGCGATCCCCGCGAGGTAGACGGTCAGGCGGATCCGCCGCTCGGCGAGCCAGATGCCGGAGACATCGGTCTGCGCGGCCAGGAACTGAAGCCGTGTGTCCACGCGAATGCGCCCCGGGACTCCCGCGGCCCGCGCGGTGAGAAGGTGGGCGAACTCGTGAAGTGAGACCAGTATCGCCACCAGGGCGACTTCACTCAGCAGGACCAGCGTGCCGTGCTCGCTCCAGAGCAAGGAGCGCCACCGGGGAACGACGTCGGGCCGGAGCGCCGCGGCGACGAATCCGCTGAGCACAAGCAGGCCGAGCAGGCAGTGCAGCACCGGGCTCAGCGTCCATCGCACCATCCCCTTCGTTATCCAGGGAAGCGACGGCGCGCGGGTGCCGGTGTCGGCGAAGACCCGATCGCCGATCGAGGCCACCATCCCCACGGCCGCCAGGTCGTGCACGAACGCGGACACGTCGAGATCCGCCCTCAGCTCGGTTTTGAGCTCTTCGCGTGTCTCGGAAATCGTCCGCCCGCTGTCGAGCAGTTCGATCGCGCGCTTTCCGGCACGGGGCACCGCGATACACACACCGGTCTCGACTCGCCCGACGATCCATCCGTCCTCGTCCTCGCGGAATCCCAGAGGACGCAGCCGGACACGCGTCATCGCGCTTCTACGCCGATCCCGGGCGGGGGCAGCGGCGCGACCCGCTCCTCCACGTAGGTCAGCAGGTCTTCGCCTCGCTCGTACAAAGAGGACACGATCGAACCCCATGCTCTGACCGCTTCGGCATCGTCCGTCCTCCGCGCGCCGACACACGTGCCGCCCTTGTCGTACTGAACGTGGTACATGTGCCTTCCGGGAAATATGACGAGTTCCGGAAGGGGACCGTCCGTCTCGATATCGGCCACCTCGCGGGCATCCAGAACCCTGCCGCGCTCTCCCAGGCGCATGCGCAGGGCGAGGAGGTGAAGTTCCCACTGCAGGTACGCGGTGAGCGGCGTCTCGACGACACGCAGGCGCCGCAGCTCCCCTCTGGCGGGAAGATCGGCGGCGATCGTTTCACGTGCCGCCTCCAGCAGCTCGAGAGACCGCTGCCAGTCTCCCTCACGCATGGCGTTCCAGCTCGGATTCGGCCCTTCGTCGAATTCCTGCGCGCGCTCCAGCTTCCAGATCACGCCGTCGACGTCGTGGAAGACTTCCAGGAAATCCGCCGCATACTCCTTCATGGGCAGCATCGTGCCCGGCACGGCCTCCAGCCGGGGTATTTTCATGCCTCACCCTCATTCGTTTTCGCAAGTGCAGTGGTCCGGATGGCGACTCGGAAATCGTCCATCCGGACCACGGTCGGTCAGCTATTCGAGTTCCCGCTGTAGGTCTGCGTGGTCTCGATCCTGTCGAGCAGCCGGATCGAAATCTTTCCGGCCGCGTCCTCGATCTCGGCGGTCTCCTGCACCAACGGCTCCTGTCGCTCCATTTCCACCTCCTCTCGTCCGATTACTCGTCACATTAATCCGGGCCATATTAGGTGTCAATGCCGGCGTTTCGATTTCCGCTCCGCCGCAAAGCGCAGCCGGCACATCCCGGCGAGGCCGAATGGAGTGTGTACACATGCTGTTCGGGAGCAATCAGATTTATTCCGGTAACGTGGCTGCGGAGCGTCACCGGAATGCCGGCCACCATCGAGATGACAGCCTGCGCGGTGAGATGGCCGGAAATACCGGCGGACGGTGCCAGCACCCCGGGACCGCCGAGGTCGACGTGAACCCCGGGCGTCAACGTCGCTTCGATGGTCGCGGTGAGGCATTCGTAACACGGTCCGTCAGCGGTGAAGACCCCCACGCTGACGAGGGGACCGCGATACCCGCCGACGGCCCAGGGCACCCCCGCCATCAGACACGCCCGGTTGGCCCAGATCCGGATGCTGTCCCCGCCCCGGGGTTCGTCCGCGCAGAGGGCGAGCGCGTCGAAACCGGCCAGCAGCGCGGACAGATCCGCCCTGCTCTCGACGGCCCGGGTCTCCCCGGTCACGTGGACACTCGAATTGATCCGCCCGAGACGACGCACCACCACGTCGGCCTTCGGTTTCCCGATGTCCGCCTCGGTGAACAGCGCCTGCCGGGTGAGATTCGACAACTCCACCACGTCGCGGTCGACGCAGTGGATTCTCCCGACACCCGCGGCGGCCAACGCCCAGGCGGCATGGCTGCCGGTGCCACCGAGTCCCAGGACCAGCACGCGAGCGCGCTTCAGCGCGACCTGCGCTTCCCATCCATGCGCCCGGGGGACGAGATCCACCCAGCGAAAGAACGCCAGATTCCGGGAATACCGCTCTCTCTCCGCCGCGCTGAGATCACTCGGCGGCCGGGCCGCCGCGTCCTCCAGGTAGCCCGATTTCAGCAGCAGGTCCACGATGCCGGCGGCGTCCGCCCGCCTCAGGCCGGGGAACAACCCGCACAGATGATCGGCGACGTCAGAGGGCGTGCGGGTTCCGTCCATCGCCGACAACGCGGCCCATGCGTGACCGTGGGGATCCGATATCTCCGCGGCGATCCCGTAGACGGAGCCGCCGATTCGAATCCTGTCCTGCCCGAATCTGTACGGCCGATGCTCGGCCTTCACCCTCGGCAATCGCACGCCGACCTCCACCGGCGGAGGAGAAGATTACGACACAGGAAACTACCGATCTAGATTGTTTCCGGTCAATATCTGACGGCAGAATACGATGAGTGCACGGCCCCGCACCGTGCGAATTATCCGAAGGCCGAGAAGCGGTCGGCCGTTATATACGCCGGAGGTCGCTGAGCTGCCCGGCCGCGGAAACACACCGCGCGTACACCGTTTCCCTATTCGCCGGGCCGCCCCGCCGCGCCGGGATCGAGAAATCTAGATAAATCTAGATTTCGGAAGAACGGCCGTCTAGAAATCGCCGTGGCGGTGCCCGGCGAGCCGCTCGTGGTGTTCGCTCGTGGTGGTCGCTCATGGTGTTCTCCGCGGCGGACCGGCTCGACGTGGCCGGTTCGTTCCGCCTGTCGTTCCCGGGGGCCGCGCGGCGGCGATCCGCGAACGGGCAACACGACGGAGATCGACGCGCGGGCAGCACGACGGAGATCCGCGAACGGACAGCACGACGTCCCGGCTCGGGCCGCTGGGCGGGACATCCTCGCCGGGACGCTCTCGGGCCTCCTCGCGCCGGGCGAGGGCTCCTGCGCCCGTGCGGGCGCGTCAGTAGGCGCGGCGCTGCCGCATGGCCGAGCGCTCGATGCGCTCACGCGCCTCCAGCAGGCAGGAGGCGATCTCCTTCTCCCGCTCCGGGGTCAGGCGCGGGATCGGCACGGAGCAGCTGATGGCGTCGCGCGGCGGGTCGCTGATGTGCAGCGCCACGCCGAAGCACCGCAGTCCCTCGGTGTTCTCCTCGCGGTCCACCGCGTAGCCCTGCTTGCGCACCCGGCGCAGGTCGACCAGCAGCTCCTCGGCGTCCACGATCGTGTGGGCCGTCAGCGAGGGCAGCTCGGCGGGCAGGATCGCGCGCACCTCGTCGTCGTCCCTGCTCGCCAGGATCGCCTTGCCGAGCGACGTGGTGCTCGCCGGCAGGCGGCGGCCCACCCGCGAGAACGGCCGCAGGTAGTGCCGCGAGGCGCGCGTGGCGAGGTACACGACGTCGAAGTGGTCGAGACGGGCGAGGTGCACCGTCTCCCCCGTGACCTCGGCCAGCCAGTCCAGGGCGTCGTGCGCGAGCTGGACCACCGGGTCGCCGTCGATGTACGTCGCCCCGACCAGCAGAGCCCGCATGCCGATCCGGTAGAGCGTGCCGGTGACGTCGGTCTCGATCCATCCGAGGTCGACCAGCGTGCGCAGCAAGGCGTGCAGGCTGCTCTTGGGGTAGCCCAGCTTGCCCTGAAGGTCGGTGAGGCTGTGCAGTCCGGGATACTGCGCGAAGAAGTCGAGCAGCTCGACCGTCCGGAGTGCCGACTTCACGTGCGGCACGGGTTCCGCCATGTGTACCTCCCTGACCCGCTGTACGCCTCCTATTGTGAGCCGGTTCCCCAGGAGGCGACCGTCCGGGAGGCGATGTAGTCCATATCCAGATCATCCCCCAGACCGGGAGTGTCCGGCATCCGCACCTTTCCGTCGGCGAGCGGGTCGACGATCGACCGCAGGTGCGGGGCGGGCGTGTCGTAGTCCGAGTGCGGGTGCAGCAGCCCCCGTTCGTACCACTGCCCGCACAGCGTGGCGCCGATCACGGCCAGGGCGCCGGAGCCGTTGCCGTGGATCTCGCAGTCCATGCCGAACGACTCGGCCAGGTGGACCGCCTTGATCGCCGGGATGATCCCGCCGGAGCCGACCACGCCGACCCTGAGGATGTCACAGGCCCCCGCGGCCACCCACTCCGCCCGCGCCATGTGCTTGCCCCAGGAGGTCTCCGGCCCGAGGATCGGCGTCCTGAGCTGGTCGGCGAGCCATCGGTACGACTGCACCGACGCCTCCTCCATCGGCTCCTCGTACCAGGCGAAGTTCAGCTCGTCGAGCGCCCGGCCGAGGGTCAGGGCCTCGGAGCGGGAGTACCAGTGGTTGCTGTCGAGCATGAGCGCCACATCCGGCCCCACCGCCTCGCGGACCGCGGCGCACGCCTCGATGTCGCGGTCCACGCCGTACGGCATGGGCGGCATCCAGGTGTGCAGCTTGATCCCGCGGTAGCCGCGGGAGACGAGTTCCTTGGCGAAGGCGGCGTAGTCGTCGGGGGTGGCCAGGCCGCCGGGGATGTCGTCGCCGCACATCGTGCTCGCGTAGGCGGGCACCTCGGAGCGGGCGCCGCCGAGGAGCTTCCAGACCGGCAGGCCGAGCTTGCGCCCGGCGAGGTCCCACAGGGCCTGGTCGGCGGCGCTGAGCGCCCGGTCGGACAGGTTGCCCTGGGCGCCCCGCTGGCGGCGGGCGACGCGGTGCCACAGCCGCTCCCGGTCGAGGCTGTCCTGACCGATCAGCGCCGGCCCGATGTGGCCGGTGATCACCGCCTCCCTGACGGTGTCCGGCGCCGCCAGGCAGTATCCGGTCGCGCCGTCGCTGTCGGTGATGGCCAGCAGCGCCTCCCGCACATCCCGGGGCAGGCCGGGATGCCGGTGGCCGTGCCCGTCCACCACGGACTTCGTGACCGTGGTGAAGACCGTGACGATGACGCGTTCGACGACCGCCATGGACTCTTCCCTTCTCTTCGGTGCTGGAGGGGCCGGAGGGCCGGTGCGCGGTCAGGGACGCACCGGCCCGGTCCCGGGACGCGGCGGCGGTTGTCAGCCGCCGGTCGCCTTCTTCCATTCGGCCTGGGCGTCGGTCAGCTTCTGCGCCAGGGTGTCGAGGAACTCCTGGGGCTTCATCTGCCCGAGCAGCACCTTCTGGAAGAGGGGCTCGGTGTCGGCCTTGGTGATGGAGGAGAACTGCGGCAGGTAGTAGGGCGGGGACACGACCTGGGTGTTCGGGTCGTTCAGCGTGTCGACGGCCGTCTTGAGGTGCTGCAGGCCCTGTAGCCAGGAGTCGCCCTGTGCCTCGGTGTTGGCCGGGATCTGGCCCGTCTGCTGGTTCCAGTAGCTGTTGCTGTCGTGGGAGACCAGGAACTCCACGAACTTCCAGGCGGCGTCCTTGTGCTCGCTGTTCTTGAAGACCGCGAAGCCGTCAACCGGGTTGGCGACGATGGTCCGCTTGCCGCCGGGGCCGGTCGGCAGCGCGAACGCGCCGATCTTGTCCTTGCCGTGCGCCTTGACGTGGTCGTTGTAGGAGCCCAGGTTGTGGTGCATCATCGCGATCTTCCCGGTGCCGAACGCGGCGACCATCTTCGGGAAGTCGTTGGTGACGTCGGCCTCGGGGGTGTCCTTCTTGTACAGCCCGGCCATCCTGGTGAGGAACTCGACGTTCTTCGGGTCGTTGACCGTGCTCTTGCCGGAGGCGTCGAAGAACTCGCCCACGCCCGAGTAGGAGTACATCTCGGCGAGGATCTGGAAGATCGAGCCGGCGCCGCCGCGGATGGTGTAGCCGTACTGGTCGGGCTTCTTGGTCAGCTCGTCGGCGTCCTTGAAGAACTCGTCCCAGGTGTTCGGCGCCTGCTGGAGCTTGTCCTTCAGATACCACACCACGTCCATGTTGGAGGTGTTGGGCACCAGGTAGAGCTTGCCGTCGGGCACGGTCTTGCGGACCGAGTCGAGCATCGGCGTGGCCAGCTTGCCGTTCACCGAACTCTTGGCCAGCCACTCGTCCGCCGGCTCCAGCGCCTGCTGGCCGGTCAGGTTGGCCAGGTACGACGTGGTGACGCCGCCGACGTCGGGGGTGTCCCCGCCCGCGACGGCGGTGTCGTACTTCTGCTGGACCGAGGCGATCGGGACGCCGACGTACTCGACGTGGATCGAGGGGTTGGCCGCCTCGAACCGCTTGATCAGCTCCTGGTAGATCGGGGTGCGGGCACCCCCGTTGTTGTCCCAGAACGTGATGGTCGTCTTGCCCGAGCCCTCGTCGGAACCCGAGTCCGACCCACATCCGGTAGCGGTGACGGCGAGGACGGCGAGCGCCGCCCAGGCCACTTTCATCTTCATGGTTCCTCCTGCTTACGACAGGCTGCTCTCGACAGTTGATTGGGGGGGTGCTATCCCTTGACCGCGCCGGCGCTGATGCCGTGCACGAGATAGCGCTGGACCACTGCGAACACGCAGACCACCGGCAGAGCGGCGACGACGCCTCCTGCCGCCAGGGCCCCGAAGTCGGCGCTGTACTCCCCGATCGTGTAGCTGAGCCCGACGGGGATCGTGAAGCTGTCCTGCTTGCTGACGAACATCAGCGCGAACAGGAAGTTGTTCCACGTGTGGATGAAGGCGAACGACCCCACGGCGATGAGGCCGGGCCGCAGCTGCGGCAGCACGATCGCGAGGAAGCCGCGGAACCGGGTGCAGCCGTCGACCATCGCGGCCTCCTCGACCGTGAACGGCACGGCCGAGATGAACCCGCTCATCAGGATGATCGACAGGGGCAGGTTGAAGACGGTGTCGGCGACGATGAGGCTGGCCAGGCTGTTGATCAGGCCGAGCGACTTGAAGATCGAGAACAGCGGGATCAGCATCATCGCGCCGGGGATGAACTGGGTGCACAGCAGCACGACCATGAAAAGACTCCGGCCGCGGAACCGGTAACGCGACAGCGCGTACCCGCCCATGACCGCGACGACCGTGGTGAACAGCAGCGACCAGACCCCGACGATCACGCTGTTCTTGAAGAACACCGCGTAGCCGATGTCGTTCCAGACGGTCTCGAAGTGCTCGAAGGTGATCGGCCAGGGCACCGGGTCGGTCGATCCCGCCGGCCGCAGGGCGAAGACGAGCATCCAGTAGAACGGCACGAGCGTGAAGACCAGGTACATCCCGAGGGGGACGTAGAGCCGCAGCACGCGGCCGGGATCGCGCCTCTTCCGTCGGCGGGCCCCCGCGGGCACCGCTCGGGTGCGCGGGCGGGTCATCACGTCGGCGCTCATTGCGAAACCCCTCGCCTCTTCATCGGTCCTCTCCGAACCGGCTGAGCCGCAGGTAGAGGATGGAGCAGAACAGCAGGATCACGAAGCCCGCCATCGTCAGCGCGGAGCCGTACCCGAAGTCCTTGGAGTCGACGGCGCGCTGCGCGACGTACAGGGGCAGCGTCATCGTCGCCTGCGCGGGACCGCCGCCGGTGAGCGTGTAGAGCAGGTCGACGTTGTTGAACTCCCAGACCCCGCGCAGCAGCGTGGCCAGCACGATCGCGTCCCGCAGGTGCGGCAGCGTGACGTGGAGGAAGCGCCTGGTCCGCCCGGCGCCGTCCACCGCGGCCGCCTCGTAGAGCTCGCCCGGAATGCCCTGGAGGCCGGCGAGCAGGAGGATCGCGAAGAACGGCACGCCACGCCACAGTTCGGTCACCACCACGGCCGGGAAGACCGTGTCGGGGTTGCCGAGGACCGCCGCCTCGGGCTGCCCGAGGAAGCGCAGCACCCCGGTGCTCGGCGTGTAGAGCAGGATCCAGATGCCCGTCGTCAGCACCCCGGAGACGGCCCAGGGGGAGAAGACGAGCGACCGGGCGAGCCCCCGGCCGATGAAACTTTCATTGACGATCAGGGCCAGGGCCAGCCCGAGGATCAGCTGGAGGCCGATCTCGGCGACCACCCATTTGGCGGTGAACGCCAGGCTGTGCCAGAAGACCTCGTCCTCGAACAACATCCGCCGGAAATTGTCGAGACCGGCGAAGCCGTCCGCCCATGGCCGGGTGAGGTTGCGGTGCTGCAGGCTGTAGTACGCGACGCTGCCGATGGGGTAGACGAGGAACGCGGCGATGAGCGCGACCGTCGGTGAGATCAGCAGGTACGGCACGGCCCTGCGGCGCATCGTCGTCACCGGCGCATCTCCTCTGTGACTCTTCCGGAACTCCGTTCAAGACATATTCCTGAACTTCGTTCACAAGCGTGGACGGATCAACGGTGATGTTCCGGCCTCGGTCCTGTCAAGGACCCGTGTCCTATTCGAAACATTCGCCCTCTTGGGGTGCGCGTCTTGACCGGGCGCCGCCGCGCACCGTACGGTCCGGGTGTTCACGAATATGAATTTGGTTCAGAGCTATGACGGAGGATGCCGGTGACGTTCGACGGCCTGCTGTTCTTCCCGGTCACGCCGTGCGACGAGGAGGAGCGGCTCGACCTCGAGGTGTTCCGCCGGCACGTGCGGCAGGGCGTCGAGGCGGGGTGCGGCGCGGTGTTCGCCTGCTGCGGCACCGGCGAGTTCCCCTCGCTCGGCCTGCGTGACTACGCCGCCTGCGTGGCCGCGGCCGTCGAGGAGGCGGCCGGACGCGTCCCGGTCGTCGCCGGGACCGGCTACGGCACCGCGATGGCCCTGGAGTTCGCCAGGGCGGCCGAGGACGGCGGGGCCTCGGCCCTGCTCGCGCTGCCGCCGTACCTCGTGCAGGCGGGCCAGCACGGCCTGCGCCGCCACTACGAGGCGATCGCGGACGGCACCCGGCTGCCGATCATCCTCTACCAGCGGGACAACGCCGTCTTCGAGCCAGAGACGGTCGCGGCGCTCGCGGAGCACCCGGGCGTCATCGGGCTCAAGGACGGCTACGGCGACCTCGGCCTCATGCGCCGGATCATCGAGGCCGCCCCGCCCGGCATGCTCTACTTCAACGGCCTTCCGACCGCGGAGCTGTCCCAGCTCGGCTACCGGGACCTCGGGGTGGTCCGCTACTCCTCCGCCGTCTTCTGCTTTCTCCCCGACCTCGCGCTCGCCTGCTACCAGGCGCTGCGGGACGGCCGCGACGACGTCGCCGACCGTCTGATCGAGGGGTTCTACCGGCCCCTGGTCGACCTGCGGCGCGAGGGTCCGGGGTACGCCGTCTCACTCATCAAGGCGGGTGTGCGCCTGCGTGGTCTGGACGTGGGACCCGTCCGCCGGCCGCTGTCCGATCCCAGCCCCGAGCACCTCGACAGGCTCGCCGCGCTGATCGACCGCGGTCTCGCCCTTCTCGACGAACTGGAGCGGTCGCCCAACCCGGCCTGAGCGCCGGGCGAGGAGTTCTCGGGGGAGCGACCGCGGAACGGAGACAGTCATGCCCGGAAGATCCCTACTGCTGTCGGCCGCCCTCGCGGTCACGGCCGCCGTCCCCGTGCTGGGAGCGGGCCCCGCCGGGGCGGCCACCCCGCCGGCCGGGAAGCCGGCCGACCCGCCCGTCGAACTGGGCCGGCAGACGCTGCCCGCGAACGACGGCTGGGCCTCGGCCGGCACCGGCACCACGGGCGGCGCGGCGGCCCCCGCCGCGAACGTCCGCGTGGTCACCGACCGCGCCGGCCTGGTCGCGGCCCTCGCCTCCCCCGGCCCCCGCGTCATCTACGTCAAGGGCGTCATCGACGTCGACAAGACCTGCGCGGACTTCGCCACCGGCGGCTACACCCTGGCCGGCTACCTCGCGGCGTACGACCCGGCGGTGTGGGGCAGGGACACCGAGCCGTCCGGGCCCATGGAGGACGCGCGGGCGGCCTCCGCCGCGGCGCAGACGAAGTACATCAAGCTCAAGGTGCCGTCCAACACCACGATCGTGGGCCTGCCGGGAGCGACCATCCGGCACATCAACCTGCACGTGGACAAGGCGGACAACGTCATCATCCGCAACATCCGGTTCGAGGACGCGGCCGACTGCTTCCCCCAGTGGGACCCCACCGACGGCGCCGAGGGCAACTGGAACTCCCTGTACGACAACATCTCGGTGACCGGCTCGACCCACGTCTGGATCGACCACAACAGCTTCACCGACGGTGACAACCCGGACTCGAACCAGCCGGTCTACTTCGGCCGGCCTTACCAGGTGCACGACGGGCAGGCGGACATCACGAGCGCGTCCGACTTCGTGACCGTGTCCTGGAACAAGTTCTCCGACCACGACAAGACCATGCTGATCGGCTCCACCAACAACCCCGCCAACGACCGGGGCAAGCTCAGCGTCACGGTGCACCACAATGAGTTCAACGGCAACCTCCAGCGGCTGCCGCGCGTGCGGTTCGGCAAGGTGCACGTCTACAACAACTACTACCAGGTGCCCGACGCCGAGCCGTTCGAGTACGCGCTGGGTGTGGGGGTGGAGTCCCAGATCTACGCGGAGAACAACTACTTCCGGCTGAGCCGGAGCGTGGACCCGGCCGACCTGCTCTACAACTGGGGCGGCACGGCGCTGACGGCCAAGGGCAACCTGCTGCGGGTCGGCGGCAAGGAACAGCCGGTCGACCTGGTCGCCGCCTACAACGCGAAGAACGACCCCGACCTCGGCGCCGACGCGGGCTGGACGCCGACCCTGCACACGGGGATCGACCCCGCCGAGACCGTGCGCAGGGAGGTCTCCCGGCACGCCGGGGCCGGCGAGATCCACTGACGACCGGCGGCGCGTGGCCCCTCCGGACCCGGAGGGGCCACGCGTCCGCGCTCGCGTCAGGATCAATCACAGGCTGAGGCGCGACAGCGGCAGCCCGAGCTGGAGATACAGCTCCAGCTGGTCGTAGAAGACCTGCTGGTTGACGATCATGCCGCCCTGGCACGCGAAGAACCAGCAGCACCGCACGCTGACATACCGCCCGGTGCCCTGGAGCACATCGCCCGTGGTGAGCGGGAACGGCCCGGTGTGCCTGCCGGTCCCCACCGCGGCGACCGCCGTGGCCTCGCCGGCCATGACCTTCTGCAACACCGTGACGTGCACGTCCGGGAACGCCTGCCAGATGGCGGTGTGATAGGAGGCCACGTCCGAGCGGCCCTCCACCGGCCCGCCCGGCCCCACCGCGACCGGCTTGGCGCAGAAGCACTCCATGACCCCGTCCAGGTCGTGGGCGTTGTACGCGCTGAAATATCGGTCCACCACGTCGACCACAGCGAGACCCCCGATTCCCGCACCTGGGAGTCCAGGCTATCGAGACGCCCCGCCGATCACCCGGGGCGGGCGTCCGGAGCGAGCAGGCGGACCTGCGCCCTTTCCCGCCGATATCCCGGCTGCCGCGTTTCCGCGCCGCTTCCCCGGAGCGGAAGCGGCGCGGAAACGCGCGCGGGCGGCGTCAGACGCGCGGGCGGCCGTCCACCCGTTGCGGCACGCCGAGGGGGTTGTCGTCGCGCAGCTCCGGCGGCAGCAGGTCGTGCGGCCAGTCCTGGTACGCCACGGGGGTCGTCCACCGTCTGATCGAGGCCGCGCCGACGGAGGTGTGCGCCGGGGCGGTGGAGGCGGGCCAGGGACCGCCGTGATGCATCGCCCAGCAGACGGCGACGCCGGTCGGCCAGCCGTTCCAGATGAGCCGCCCGGCCAGCCGGCGCAGGACCGGCACGAGGTCGCGGGCCTCCTCGGGCCCGGCCGCGTGGACGGTCGCGGTCAGCGACCCGGGCAGCCGGCGCAGCACGGCGGGCAGGTCGGCGGGGTCGCGGTAGCGGACGACGATCGCCGACGGGCCGAAGCACTCCTCCCCCAGCTCGGGCAGCCCGTCCGCGAACGCCTGCAGGTCGGCGGCGAAGACCTGCGGGGTGATGCCGTCCACCGCGCCCCCGCCGGCCAGCACGGGGAGCCGCTCGGCCAGCCGGCCGGACGCCCGCAGGTAGCCTTCGCGGATCTTGGCGGTCAGCATGGGCCCGCCGGTGGTGCCGGCGACCGCCTCGGCGACGGCCTGCTCGTACCCTCCTTCCGCGGGGACGAACAGCAGGCCGGGGTTGGTGCAGAACTGTCCCACCCCCAGCGTCAGCGAGGCCGCGAACCCGGAGGCCACCTCGGCGGGGTCGGCCGAGGGCAGCACGACGACCGGGTTGACGCTACCCAGCTCGCCGTAGAACGGGATGGGGTCGGGCCGCTCGTCGATCAGCTTCCGGATCGCCTTCCCGCCCGCGAGCGAGCCGGTGAAGCCGGCCGCCGTGACGAGCGGGTGCTGCACCAGCGGGGCCCCCGCCTCGAACCCGTGCACGAGCCCGAGCAGGTCGGGGTCGGGCAGGGCCTGCCGTACGACGGAGGCGGTCAGGTCGGAGGTGCGGGGATGCCCCTCGTGGGCCTTGACCACGACCGGGCAGCCGGCCGCGAGCGCCGACACCGTGTCGCCGCCCGCCACCGAGAACGCGAAGGGGAAGTTGCTGGCCGCGAAGACGGCCACGACGCCGAGCGGGTGGTTCATCCGGCGCACGTCGGGACGCGGCGGGGTGGCGCCGGGGTCGGGGTGGTCGATCACGGCCTCGACCCATCCGCCGTCCCGCAGGACGTCGGCGAACAGCCGGAACTGCGCGGCCGTGCGGGCGATCTCGCCGCGCAGCCGCGCCTCCGGCAGCCGGGTCTCCTCGGCGGCGGCCGGCCACAGCTCCTCGGCGTGCTTGAGCAGGGCGTCGGCGACGCCTTCGAGCACGGTGGCGCGCTCGGCCGGGGGCGTCGTCCGCCACGCCTCGCCCGCGGCGGCGGCCCGCTCGACCGCTCCCTGAACGGCATGGTTCACCTGGTTGGTCACCTCATCCCCCCGCCGTGAGGTTCTCGACGTCGTAGCGGGGGCCGCAGAACGCCCCGCCGACCAGCGAGTGCGGCAGCTCGCCGAGGTCGGGCTCACCGTGCTCGGCGATCAGCTTCTCGGCGTAGGCCTCCGAGTCGTCCTTGGGCTCGTAGCCGATGGCCCGGCCCTCCTCCAGTGACCACCAGCGGCGCGTGTTGGCCGACACGCCCCACACCACGTGGAAGCCGTCGGCCGCCAGCGACGCCTCGACCAGCCGGGCGCAGTCGTCCGGGGACAGCCAGGTCGACAGCATGCGTACGTCCTTGGGCTGCTCGAAGCACGATCCGATGCGCAGGCAGGTCACCTGCATGCCGTACCGGTCGTGGTAGAGCGAGCCGAGCGCCTCCTTGGTCACCTTGCTCACGCCGTAGAAGGTGTCCGGGCGCGGGAACAGGTAGTCGGGGGCCTCGCCGGCGCTGCGCGGGAAGAACCCGACCGCGTGGTTGCTGCTGGCCAGCACGACGTGGCGCACTCCGGCCCGCCTCGCGGCCTCCAGCACCACGTAGGTGCCGTTGATGTTGACCTGCAGGATGTCCGCCCACGGCTGTTCGAGGCTGTGGCCGCCCAGGTGGAGCACCGCGTCCACGCCGTCCATCGCCGCGTCCATCGCCTCCGGGTCGGTGATGTCGGCGGTCACCGCCTCCTCACCCCGCCCCGCCTCCAGCGGGACGACGTCGAGCAGGCGCAGCACGCGCCCCTCCCTGGCCAGCCGGGGTCGCAGCAGGGTGCCGACGCCGCCCGCCGCGCCGGTCATGAGAATTCGCATGTGCCTCAGTCTCCCAGCAATCCCTGAGTGTTCACAAGTACGGGCATGATTCACATATCTGACCCGAGATCGCTTCTTGACCCACCCGCCGCCGGCCGGCGGCGCGGTGGCGGACCTCGCCTGAAGGCCGCCCAGGCGTCCGACGGCCGCCACTACGGCGGGGCAGACCAGCGGCCCGGCCAGAGGCTGACGAAGTTGACTTTCGCGGAATCACCCAGCTAGCTTCGTGGACATATTTAAGAACTTTGTCCATGTATATGGACACCCGAGGGAGTGGGCGGATGCAGCTCGACGGCGTTCTCTTCTTTCCGGTCACACCGTTCGGCACGGACGGTGAGCTGGCCGAGGACGTGCTGGCCAAGCACGTGATCCAAGGGGTGACCGAGGGCGCGGGCGGGGTGTTCGCCGCCTGCGGCACGGGCGAGTTCAACGCCCTGGGCATCGACGAGTACGCGCGGGTGGTGCGGATCGCCGTCGAGTCGACCGGCGGGCGGGTCCCCGTCCTGTCCGGCGCCGGCGGCTCGCTCCCGTTCGCCCGGGAGTGCGCGCGCAGGGCCGCCGAGGCGGGCGCGGACGGCCTGCTGCTGCTGCCGCCCTACCTGGTCAGCGCCCCCGCCGACGGGCTGGTGCGCTACGTCCGCGAGGTCGCGGCGTCCACCGACCTGCCGATCATCGTCTACCAGCGGGCCAACGCCCGCTTCACGGCCGCCGCCGCGGCGGCGCTGACCGGGATCCCCAACGTCGTCGGGTTCAAGGACGGCCTCGGCGACATCGACGCCATGCAGCGCATCGTCCTCGCCGTACGGGAGGCGAGCGACCGCGACTTCACCTTCTTCAACGGGCTGCCGACAGCGGAGATGACCGTGCCCGCCTACCGGGGGATCGGCGTGAGCCTGTACTCCTCCGCCGTGTTCTGCTTCCTCCCCGAGGTGGCGCTGGCCTTCCACAAGGCCGTGACCACCGGGGACGACGACCTCGTCCGGCGTCTGCTCGCCGGTTTCTACCGCCCGCTGGTCGAGCTGCGCGACCTCGTGCCCGGCTACGCCGTCTCGCTCGTCAAGGCGGGCGTCGCCCTGCGCGGCCTCGACGTGGGCCGGGTGCGGCCGCCGCTGGTCGACGCGGCCCCCGAGCACGTCGCCCGGCTGGAGAAGCTGATCGCGACCGGACTGGACATCGTCGGGTGAGGAGCCGGATGAGGATTCGCGAGATCAACGTCACGCCGGTCGCCTTCCGCGACCCGCCGCTGCTCAACGCCGCCGGTGTCCACGAGCCGTGGGCGCTGCGCACGGTCGTCGAGGTCGTCACCGACGAGGGGCTGACCGGCCTGGGGGAGACCTACGGCGACCTCGACCACCTCGTGCGGGTGCGGGCCGCCGCCGAGGCGCTGATCGGCCACGACGTCTACGGCCACAACGCGATGTACGCCACCGTGGCCGGTCTCGTCGGGGCCGACGTCGTCACCGACCTGCACGGCCTGACCGGCACCTCCTCGCGGGCCAAGACCGTCGACCGGATCTTCTCCCCCTTCGAGGTCGCCTGCCTGGACATCCGCGGCAAGGCGGCGGGCCGGCCCGTCGTGGACCTGCTCGGCGGCAGGGTGCGCGACGCCGTGCCGTACAGCGCCTACCTGTTCTACAAGTGGGCGGGCCATCCGGGCGCGCCGGAGGACGGCTTCGGCGCCGCACTCGACCCCGAGGGGGTGGTCGAGCAGGCCCGCCTGCTGATCGGCCGGTACGGCTTCCGCTCGATCAAGCTCAAGGGCGGCGTGTTCCCGCCCGAGCAGGAGGTCGAGGCGATCCGCGCGCTGCGGGACGCCTTCCCCGAACACCCGCTGCGCCTCGACCCCAACGCCGTCTGGAGCGTGGAGACCTCGATCCGGGTGGGCCGCGAGCTCGACGGCGTGCTCGAATACCTGGAGGACCCCACCGAGGGCATCGAGGGCATGGCCCGGGTCGCGGCCGAGGTGCCGATGCCGCTCGCCACGAACATGTGCGTCGTCACCCCCGAGCACATCCCTCCGGCCGTACGCCAGGGAGCCATCGGCGTGCTGCTCACCGACCACCACTACTGGGGCGGTCTGGTGCGCTCGGCGCACATCGCCACGCTGTGCGAGACCTTCGGCATCGAGCTGTCCATGCACTCCAACTCCCACCTCGGCATCAGCCTGGCCGCGATGACCCATCTTGCCGCCGCCACCCCGGCGGTCACCCACGCCTGCGACACCCACACCCCCTGGCAGGACGGCCAGGACGTGGTCGCCCCATCTTCGGGCGGTAAAGGCGGGCTGCGGTTCGTGAACGGCGCGGTCCCGGTGCCGGACGGCCCGGGGCTCGGGGTGGAACTCGACCGCGACGCCCTCGCAATCATGAACGAGCAGTATGAGAAGTGCGGGGTCCGCTCCCGCGACGACACGACGTACATGAGGTCCGTCGACCCGTCCTTCTCCGCACGGAGGCCACGCTGGTGAACGTCATCTACGCCTACCCCTGGGACATCGTCGGCGACCCCGGCGCCGCCGCCCGCCTCAAGGCGCTCGGCGTCGACGCCGTGGCGCTCGCCGCGTCCTACCACACCACCCGCGCGGCGACCCCCGCCCATCCGGCCCACCGGCTGGTCGAGGCGCGGCACGCCGCCTGCTACGTCCCCGTACGCGAGGAGGCGTGGAAGGGCAACCGGCTGGTGCCGGGCACACCGTCGTGGATGGCGTCGGCCGACCCGTTCGGTGAGGCCAGGGACGCCCTGCGCGCCGCGGGCCTGCCGGTCCAGGCGTGGACCGTGCTGACCCACAACACGCTGCTCGGCTCGGCCAACCCCGACCTGGTCGTCACCAACGCCTTCGGTGAGCTCTATCCGTACGCGCTGTGCCCGGCGGCGGCCGACGTGCGCGACTACTGCCGCACGCTGGTCCACGAGGTCGTCGAGGCCGGCGACCCGGACGCGCTGATCCTGGAGGCGTGCGGCGCGCTCGGCTTCCGCCACGGCGGCCACCACGAGAAGACCGACGGCGCGGACTGGTCGCCCGCGCAGATCGCGCTGCTGTCGCTGTGCTTCTGCGCGGGCTGCGTACGCCGCTACGAGGCGGCCGGGCTGGACGTCGCCGAAGTGCGAGCCCGGGTCAGGGCGGGCGTCGACGGCGCGCCGGGCTCGGTCGAGGACGCGCTCGGCGACCTGGCCGTCCCGATGCGCGACCTGCGCGCAGGGCTGGCGGGCGAACTGCGCGACCTGCTGCTCGCCGAGGCCAGGGCGGTGCGGCCGGACCTGAAGATCGCCCTGCACGCCAACGCCGACCCGTGGGCGACCGGCCCGTTCGCGACCGTCCCCGAGGGGGTGGACGTGGACCTGCTCGTCGGCAACTGCTGGAACGCCCCCGAGGTGGACGAGGCCGGGCTGCGCGCCCTGGGCCGGCTCGGCCCGCGCGTGGGCGCGTACGTGCTGGCCCTGCCCCCGCGCCCGGCGGACGGCGCGGCGCTGTCGTTCCTGGCCGAGGCCTACACGGCGGCCGGCGCCGCCGAGATCCACTGGTATCACGGCGGCCTCGCCTCCGCGGCCCGGCTGAAGGCGATCGCGGAGGCCGTCCGCCGCTGACCGCCTGCCGGCGGAGCCGCCCGCCATGCCCGGAACCCGCTCACCGCACCGTTCCGGGCATGGCGGGCCACGTGTCCCTGACCTCAGCCGAGGCCGGCGAACGGCTGGACGGCCCGTAGGCGGACGTGCAGGGTGCAGTCGCCGGCTCCGTTGCCGGGGGAGGAATTGATCGTTCCGGTGCTGTCCAGCGTCTTCAGCTGGTCCAAGGTGTACGGCCCCCACCACTGCCAGGTCCGGCAGACGTCCTCGTCACCGCTCAACTCGTCGAAGTCCCGGAAATGGATGTAGGTTTTGATCGACTCGTTGTGCCTGACCTTGACGCGGAACCTGTTGTTCGGCTTCCGATAATCCGTCCCACAGGACGAATATGTCTCAGCCGAGCACATGTGGGCGTCGGCGAAGGCGTACGTCGTGTCCTCGAGCATGCCGCGCAGGCAACTCTTGTTGTCTTCCCACCAGAAGTAATAGTCGGGGGTGCTGGTCCCCGGGCACGCCCCGGGAGCGCCGCCCCACGTGCCGAGGTTCCGGTACGGATAGGGATCGCTCTTTCCCGAACTGGACTGAGCGAAGATCGTGCCGTACACCTCGGCCCGATCACAGTTCGACGCTATTGCCTCGCAGTCGTCCACGGAGTTGAGCCGCACATCGGCGAACTCCACTTCGACCACGTAACCCATGACGCGGAACGGAGGATCCGCGGCCGCGATCGCGGACCCTTGCGGTGACACTCCCAGGAGCAGGGCTGCACCCACCGCTCCCAGGCGGAGGATGTGCGGTGTGAGTTTGACTGGCATGAATTCCCCATCCTCGTCCAGGGTGTTTCGATTGAGCTCCGCGCGGCGTCAGGCCATGCGCAGCCAGGCTCGGTACAGGCTCGAGTGGTCGTCGAACTCCAAACGCGGAAGCCAGCCCGACTGGGTCGTCACCCATTCGCTGTCGGTGCCTATGAAATCGTCGTTCGCGAGTCTGGCGTCGAGGCTGGCGCTCATGGCCTGCCTCATCTTCTCGCTCGTGTACGCCTTGTCCGCGTGCCGGTAGTCCTGCCAGTAGTTGTTCATGGCGAAGGCGAGGCTGTTGATCTCGCTCTGCCCGAGATCAGGATTGACGTCCTCTTCGACCAGTGTCACCACCACGAGCGAATTGTTGGGGGCATAGGAGGTGACGAGATGCTGCGGCTTCGACACATATCCGGTGTCCACGTTGTCGTCCCACCAGGACTTGCGGACCCTGGTGGTCATGTTGGTGCCGTCAGGCCGTCCCACGAACACGACGAAGTACGGGCTGTCGTCCCCGTCCTCCGCACTGGCCATGTAGCACTTGAACTCTTCGAATCTGAGTCCGCCGGCGGCGGCGGCCGGCGGCGCCGGCAGAACCAGCCCGGCCATCACGGCAAGCACGGCTGTAGCCGCGCGGAAAGATCGCCTGATCGTTCTTGTCGGCATCGGAACTCCGCTCTCGAATACGGCAGCGCCCCTCAGGTAGAGCGGCCAAGAAAACGCGACGGGAACTCGCCTCGCCGCGTGTTATCCCTGTGGCGCCGGCCGTGTCAGTGGTAGTCGTTGGGAGAGGTTCTGACCGTTCCGGAAAAGGTGGTCATGTCCAGCGTCCAGTTTGCGTTCGTCTTCGCCGCGTAAGCCCTGGAGATCTGATAATCGGCGACGCCCGGGGACGGGTCCCACCCAGCGGGATGGATGGCCTCGGCCTGGGCGGTCGGCAGGTAATCGCCCACCAGGTCCTGATTGGTGTAGAAGCTTTCCCAGGACATCTTCGACTGCGCGGCGGTCACCGTGTAGGTGTTGGACGGGTGGGTGTTCCGGATCCTGACTCGCGCGCCTTTCGAGACGTGCCCGTCGTCCGCCACCGCCCAGCGGACGCAGGACTGAATCTGGAGACCGGGCAACTTGTCGTCGCCGAATCCGTCGACCGGCCCCCAATAACCGCACGTCTCTCCACTGCTCAAGACCTTGGGACCGGCGAAGGCCGGCAGCGTGGTGGAGAAAGAAACCGCGCAGATCGCGGCCACGACGGCGGACTTCCTGAAAACCATCATCCTCTGCACCTTTCCTGGTGATCACGGCTCCGAAGAACACACATGCGCCTCGACGGGAAATTCCCTGCCGAGACACCGGGTTCCGGCACGGCATTCCAGCGACGAGAGCGGATTCACCCGGCGCCGGTATCCCTGTGAATACGACCCCTTCTTCCTTTTCGAGACCCAGCCTGCGGCCTCCCGTAGCGTGAGAGTCAACAAGTCCGGCCCATCACGTCGTACGGCGGCCGTGCCGGGTCAGGAGGCCGGGTCAGCGGCTACCCCCTGCATCGACGCGCGGCGTTGCGGGACAATCATGGGCATGCGGTTCGGCATCCTCGGCCCGACGGAGGCGCGGCCCGACGGCGAGCGCCCGGTCCCGGTCGGCGGGCCCGGGCTGCGGGCGCTGCTCGGCCTGCTGCTCCTCAACGCGGGGCGGGTGGTCACCACCGACCGCCTGATCGACGGCCTGTACGGCGCCGAACCTCCGTCCGGGGCGGCCAACGCGCTGCAGGCCCAGGTGTCGCGGCTGCGCCGGCACCTCGCCGGCCTCGGCGGCCTGGGCGACCTGGTCGTGCGGGAACCAGCCGGCTACCGGCTGGCGGTGGACCCGGACGACGTGGACGCCTCGCGCTTCGAACGGCTGGCGGCCGAGGGGCGGCGGGCGCTCGACGCGGGCGACCCCGCCCGGGCCGCCGATCTCCTCGGCGCCGCGCTCGCGCTGTGGCGCGGGCCGGCGCTCGCGGACGTGCCCGACGCGCCGTTCGCGCCCGCACAGGCGGCCCGGCTGGAGGAGCTGCGCCTGTCGGCGGCCGAGGACCTCGCCGAGGCCGGCCTGGCCCTCGGGCGGCATCGCGACCTGCTGTCCGAGCTGCAGGAACGGGTCGCCGCCCACCCGCTGCGGGAGCGCTCGCGCGGGCAGCTCATGCGCGCGCTGTACGCGGCCGGCCGCCCGGCGGAGGCGCTGGCCGTCTTCGAGGACGCCCGGCGGGTCCTCGCCGACGAGCTGGGCGCCGACCCGGCGGCCGAGCTGTCCGCGATCCACCTCGCCGTGCTGCGCTCCGATCCGGCCCTCGCTCCCGCCTCCACCGCCGTACCCGGCGGGCGGCCGGTCCCGCTCACCTCTCTCGTGGGCCGCGCCGCCGAACTGGAGCGCATCGACGCGCTGCTCGCCGAGGCGCGGCTGGTGACGCTCACCGGTCCGGGCGGCACCGGCAAGACCCGGCTGGCGATCGAGGCGGCCGCCCGGTGGCCGGGCGAGGTCTGCCTCGTGGAACTGGCCCCGCTCACCGACGGCGCCGACGTGCCGCAGGCCGTGCTCGGCGCGCTCGGGCTGCGCGAGACCGCCGTGGCCATCCCCACTCCCGGCACTCGGCACGGCACCGCCGATCCCGTCGCCCGCCTGGTCGCGGCCCTCACCCTGCGGCCGATGCTGCTCGTGCTCGACAACTGCGAGCACGTCGTGGAGGAGGCGGCCCGGCTCGCCGACCGGCTGCTCGCCGCGTGCCCCGCCCTGCGCGTGCTGGCCACCGGACGGGAGGCGCTCGGCATCACCGGCGAGCGCCTGTGCCCGGTTCCCCCGCTGCGGGTCCCTCCGCCCGGCAGTGAGCCCGCCGTCGAAGACGCGCTCGCCTATCCGGCCGTGCGGCTGTTCGCCGAACGGGCGGCCGCCGTACGGCCCGGCATCGCCTTCGGTCCCGGCGATGTCGAGCACGTGCTGCGGATCTGCCGGGCGCTGGACGGGCTGCCGCTGGCCGTCGAGCTCGCCGCGGCGCGGCTGCGCTCGCTGCCCCTGGCTCAGATCGCCGCCCGGCTGGGCAGCGACGACGGCGACCCCGTGGCGGAGGGCGATGCGCCCCGCTTCGCGTTGCTGTCCCGCGGCAGCCGTACGGCGCAGCCGCGCCACCGGACGCTGCGCGCGGTCGTCGAGTGGAGCTGGGACCTGCTCGACGAGCCGGAACGCGCGCTCGCGCGGCGGCTGACGGTGTTCGCGGGCGGCGCGACGCTGGAAGCCGCCGAGCGGGTGTGCGGTCTGCCCGACACCGACGGCGTGCTCGCCTCCCTGGTGGACAAGTCCCTCGTCGAAGTGGTGGACGACCGCTACCGGATGCTGGAGACGATCCGGGCGTTCTGTGCCGAACGGCTGACCGAGGCCGGCGAGAGCGAGCCCATGCGGAAGGCCCACCTCGCGTACGTCCTGGACCTGGCCACGACAGCCGACCCGCACCTGCGCGGCCCCCGCCAGATCGAGTGGCTGCGCCGGCTGGACGGCGAGCACGAGAACCTCACCGCCGCGCTGCGCCGGGCCGCCCGCGCGGGCGACGTGGAGGGCGGGCTGCGGCTGCTGTCGGCCATAGCCGGCTACTGGATCCTGCGCGGCCTGCGTGGGGAGGCGGCCAGGCCGGCCGCCGAACTGCTCGGCAGGATCGGCTCCGCGCCGCCCGAGGGGCTGGAAGAGGAGTACATCGTGTGCGCCTGCCTCGTGGCCTGGGGCGGAATGAGCGGCCCCGGCCTGGACACCCGCGTGGCCGAGGCCGTCCGCCGGACCTACACCCTGCCCATGCCGCCCCGGCAGCCGTTCCTCCTCGTTCTGCACGCCTTGATCAACGGCCCGCCCCCGCGGGAGGAGTTCCACGACATGGGGGGCCTGTTCGACGCGCTCAAGCGCGATCCGTGGACGCAGGCGCTCAGCCGCTTCAGCCTCTCTTATCTGAAGATGTTCGACGGCCGGCTCGCGGAGGCGGAACAGGAGCTCGCCGAAGCGCTCCGAGAGGCGCGTTCCATCGGCGACCTGTGGGTCCTGGTGATCATCCTGTCCGCGGTGGCGGACATCGCCGACCGGCGGGGAGATCACGAACAGGTCGAGGCGCTGGTGAACGAGGCGCTCGAGCTGGCCGAGCGGCTCGGCGCGACGTCGGACGTCGCGGAGACCCTCTGCCGGCGCGCCTGGGCACGGATGCGCTCCGGGCGCGTGGACGCCGCGAAAGACGACTACGACCGTGCCGCCGCGCTGTCCCGCCGCACGGGCGCCCCGGAGGTGCTCGCCGCGGCGCTCCTCGGGCTCGGCGAGCTCGCCAGGCTGGACGGCGACATGGCCGGGGCCCGGCGCCGGTACGAGGCGGCCCTGGCGGAGTGCACGACCGCGTGGTTCAACGTCGAGGAGACGCGCTCGCGCGTCTACCTCGCGCTCGGCTGGGCCGCGCAGAACTCCGAGTCGGCCGCCGAGGCGCTGGCGTGGCACCGCCGCGCCCTCACCACCATGCCCGGCACCCGCCGCAGCTTCGGGATGACCGCCGCGGTCGCGGAGGGAGTCGCCGGTGTCGCGCTGCTGGAGGGGGATCCCGGCCGGTCCGCGTGGCTGCTGGGCGTGGGCGCCGCCCTGCGCGGGGCCCCGGCCGCGGGCGACCCGGACGTCGCCCGGGTCGAGGCACACTCCCGGGCCGCCCTCGGCGGCGACGCGTTCGACCGGGCGTACGGCCAGGGCATGGCGTACGCGCGCGAGCGGATGGCGATCACCGCGGACACGGATGCGGCGGCGCTGACCATCGTCGAAGGGCACCTGTCAGCGCTCGGTGGGTGATCCGTCAGCGTACGGGCGGACGCTGCGGGCATGAACGACACCTCTCGTAAGTGGGGCACGCTGGTCATCGCCTGCCTGGCCGTGCTCCTGCTGTCCATCGACCTCACCGTGCTGCACCTCGCCCTTCCGAAACTGGGCGAGGACCTGGCGCCCACGGCCACCCAGTTGCTGTGGATCGCCGACATCTACGGCTTCGCGCTGGCCGCGCTGCTCATCACCATGGGCAACCTCGGCGACCGGATCGGGCGCAGGCGCCTGCTGCTCATCGGCCTGGCCGCCTTCGGCGCGACCTCGCTGCTGACGGCGTACGCTCCGAACGCCCCGCTGTTGATCGCCGCCCGCGCCCTGCTCGGGGTGGCCGGCGCGACGATCATGCCTTCGACGTTGTCGCTGGTCCGCAACGTGTTCCCCGACCCGAAGGAGCGGACCACGGCCGTCGGCATATGGAGCAGCGTCTCCGCCGTGGGGTTCGCCCTCGGGCCCATCGTCGGCGGCCTGCTGCTCGACCACTTCTGGTGGGGCTCGGTGTTCCTGATCAACGTGCCCGTCGTCGTGGCCGTCCTGGCCGCCGGGCTCGTCGTGCTGCCCGAGTCGCGCAACCCCCGTCCCGGCAGGCTCGACCTCGTCAGCGTCCCGTTGTCCGCCGTGGGCGTGCTCGGTCTGATCTACGCGATGAAGGAGGCCGCGACCGGCGGTGTCGCGCAGGTTCCCGTGATCGCCGCGGCGGTGATCGGGATCGCCGCGCTGGTCGTGTTCGTCCGCCGACAGACCCGGCTGGCCGAGCCCCTGATCGATGTGGCGTTGTTCCGGCGGCGCGCGTTCGCGGCCACGGTCGGCGCCCAACTGGTCGCGATCTTCGCGATGCTCGCCATGTCGGTGGTCTTCGCTCAGTATTTCCAGCTCGTCATGGGCTGGTCGCCGCTGACCGCCGGGCTCGCCGGCATGCCGGGCGGCCTCGCCGGAGGCGTCGGCGGCGCGCTGTCGGGGGTGCTCGTGCACCGGTGGGGACGCGGGCCGGTCGTCAGCCTCGGGCTGGCGCTGACCGCGATCGGATTCATCCTGTTCAGCCGGATCGACACCGAGACGCCCTACCTCTACATGCTCGTCGCCATGCTCATCCAGGGCGTCGGCATGGGCTTCACGTTCGCGGTGACCGGCGACACGCTGCTCGCCTCCGTGCCCAAGGAGCGGGCCGGCGCGGCGAGCGCGATCTCGGAGACCGCTCAGGAGATGGGCGGCGCGCTCGGCATCGCCGTGCTCGGCACGGTGCTGACCACCGCCTACCGCAGCGGCCTGGTGCTTCCGCCCGGGCTGCCCGACGACGCGGCGGCCGAGGCCCGCGACACACTGGCGGGCGCGCTGAAGGCCGCCGCCGCGCTCCCGGGCGACGCCGCGGGGGCCGTCGCCCGGGCCGCGCGGCAGGCGTTCGTCGAGGGCATCCACGTCACCGTGCTGACCGGCGCGGCCATCCTGCTCGTGCTCGCGGTCGCCGCGCCGTTCGCGCTGCGCGGCGTGCCCAAGGTGATCCCGGAGACCGGGGATGACATCGGCGGGCAGGAGCCCGCCGAAGGCGCTGTCACGGTCCGCTGAGGCGCTCAGGTCACGCGAGAGAGCCAGCGGTCGTGGGCGCCGCCGAAGGGGCCGGTCCGCGCGCCCACGGCCTCCATCAGCCAGGCGGCCGACCGCTCCGCCTGCCGGATGATTTCCTCCGGGTACGCGTACCGCACCTGGTGCTCGGCGAACTCGTCCTCGTCGTCCAGGATCAGCCGGCCGTCGCGCATCCGGAGCACGTCGAGGTCGAGGTCGGCCATGGTGATCCGGCCGTCGCCGCGGACGGGCACCGTCGTGATGTCGCAGTAGATCTCCGCCTTGTGCGGCGGGGCGTTGAACGCCGCCGTCCACCACGCGTCGCGGGGAAACAGGATGACGGACGCGAACTCGAAGACCGTGGGGGGCTCATGTCCCCGCTGAGCGATCATCCCGGAGGGACAACCGGCCCAGACGCCGTGCTCGTCCTCACCCAGCACCCGGGCGTGGTGGTGCCAGTGCAGCGATCCGCCGTACTTGCGGTAGATGATCCTCACCTCGGACACGGGCGGGACGCTACGCCACGCCCGTCTCCGAGTACAACGGGATTTGTTCCCTAGACCTCGACGACCACCGGAATGATCATCGGGCGTCGGCGGTAGGTGTCGCTCACCCAGCGCCCCACCGTACGCCGGATGGTCCGGCGGATCTGCATCTCGTCGGCCACCCCCGACGCGGCGACCTCCTGCAGCGCGGCCTCGATCTGCGGGATGACCGCGTCGAACGCGTCGGGGTCGATGCCCGAGCCGCGCGCGGTGATCTCCGGTCCCCCGGTGAGCTTCCCGGTGGTGGAGTCCACCACCACGACGATGGAGATGAACCCCTCGTCGCCCAGGATGCGCCGGTCCTTGAGCGCCACGTCGGTGATGTCGCCCACCGAGGTGCCGTCCACGAAGACGTACCCGCACGGGACCGCGCCGGTGATCCTCGCCTGGCCGTCGACGAGGTCCACGACCACACCGTCCTCGGCGATCACGATGTTCTCCGTGGGCACGCCGGTCAGCTCGGCCAGCCGGGCGTGCGCCCGCAGGTGCCGCCACTCCCCGTGCACCGGCATGAAGTTGGACGGCTTGGTGAGGTTGAGCACGTACAGCAGCTCGCCCGCGGCGGCGTGGCCGGAGACGTGCACCCGCGCGTTGCCCTTGTGGACCACCCGCGCGCCCCAGCGGTTGAGGCCGTTGATGACCTTGCTGACGGCCGTCTCGTTGCCCGGCACGAGCGACGAGGCGAGCAGGACGGTGTCGCCCTCGGCGATCCTGATCGGGTGGTCGCGGTTGGCCATGCGCGACAGCGCCGCCATGGGCTCGCCCTGGGAACCGGTGCAGATCAGCACCACGTCCTCCGGCGGCCACTCCTCGATCTCCCGGGAGTCCACGAGCAGGCCCCCGGGCACCTTCAGGTAGCCGAGCTCCCGCGCGACGCCCATGTTGCGGACCATCGACCTGCCGATGAGCGCGACCTTGCGGCCGTGCTTCTCGGCGGCGTCCATGATCTGCTGCACGCGGTGGATGTGCGAGGCGAAGCTCGCCACGATGATCCGCTTGGACGCGCTGCGGAAGACGTCGTCGATGACCGGCGCGATCTCCCGCTCGCTGGTGACGAAGCCCGGCACCTCCGAGTTGGTGGAGTCGGACATCAGCAGGTCGACGCCCTCGGCCCCGAGCCGGGCGAACGCCCCGAGGTCGGTCAGCCGCCCGTCCAGCGGAAGCTGGTCCATCTTGAAGTCGCCGGTGTGCAGGACGAGGCCCGCCGGGGTGCGGACCGCCACGGCCAGCGCGTCGGGGATCGAGTGGTTGACCGAGACGAACTCGCACTCGAACGGCCCGAACGAGCGCCGCTCGCCCTCGATCACCTCGACCTTGACCGGCTGCATCCGGTGCTCGGTCAGCTTGCTCTCGATGAGCCCGAGCGTCAGCCGCGAGCCCACGATCGGGATGTCGCGCCGCTCCCGCAGCAGGTACGGCACCGCGCCGATGTGGTCCTCGTGGGCGTGCGTGAGCACGAGCGCCTCGATGTCGTCGAGCCGCCCCCGTATGTAGTCGAAGTCGGGCAGGATGAGATCGACGCCCGGCTGGTCAGGCTCGGGGAACAGCACGCCGCAGTCCACCACGAGCAGGCGGCCGTCGTACTCGAACACCGCCATGTTGCGGCCGATCTCGCCGAGACCGCCCAGCGCGACGATGCGCAGGCCGTTCTCCGGCAGCGGCGGAGGCGGCCCTAGTTCGGGATGCGGATGACTCATTCCGCGCCCTCCGCCCCGCGCTCGCAGTGCGCGCTCACGCGCGGTTCCCTATCTTCGTTTCTTCTGTTCAACTCGCTCATTCGGCTCCATCTGCTGATCTAATCCACAAGCTTGAGGCCCCCCGTGATGAGGTCCTCCCGAAGCGCCGTGACCTGCTCCTCCGTGGCGTCCACGAGCGGCGGCCGGACGTAGCCCGCGTCCTGGCCCACCAGCTTCAACGCCGCCTTGACCATGATCGCGCCCTGGGTGCGCGTCATGATCGCCGAGACCACCGGAAGGAGCTGACGGTGGACGGCCAGTGCGTTCTCGACATCACCGGACCGGTAGGAGTCGACCATCGAGGCCAGCTCGGCGCCCACCACGTGGCCCACCACGCTGACGTATCCCGCCGCGCCGACCGAGAGCCACGGAAGGTTCAGCAGGTCGTCGCCGGAGTAGAAGACGAGGTCGGTGGAGGCCATCACCTGCGAGCCCGCGAACAGGTCGCCCTTGGCGTCCTTGACCGCGGCGATGCGCGGATGCTCGGCCAGCCGGAACAGGGTCTCGATCGTGATGGGCACCCCGGCGCGGCCCGGGATGTCGTACAGCATCACCGGAAGGCCGGTCGCGTCCGCGACGGCCGTGAAGTGCCGGAGCAGACCCTCCTGCGGCGGTTTGTTGTAGTAGGGGGTCACCACCAGGAGACCGTGCGCACCCGCGCGCTCGGCGGCCTTGGCCAGCTCGACGCTGTGCCGCGTGTCGTTGGTGCCGGCGCCGGCCACGACGGTGGCCCGGTCGCCCACGGCCTCGACGACCGCGCGGAGGATGCGGTCCTTCTCCTCGTCGGAGGTGGTGGGGGACTCCCCCGTGGTGCCGCTGACGACCAGGCCGTCGTTGCGCTGCTCGTCCACGAGATAGGCGGCGAGCCGCTGGACGCCCTCGTAGTCGACGGCGCCGTCAGAGGTGAACGGCGTGACCATCGCGGTCAGCGTGCGGCCGAAGGGGGCGTCGGAGGTTCCAGTAGGCGATGCCATAGACCGAACGGTACCCGGATCCGCAGGAGTGATGGACCTCGCCACCCCGTTATGTCCAGTACGGCCTGCGGCACCGCCGCGGACAGCGGAAGAGGCCGCCGATATGTGCTCGGGGGTACACACATCAGCGACCTCTAACCGGGAATCGCCGCGCCTTACGCGGACGTTACACGCCGGTGGCGAAATTTTTCCGGAAGGCCGCGAACTGCGGCTTCTGCACCCCTGGGGTGACTTCAGGGGCCGATGGCAGGGCCTCGGCGGAAAACACCGTGGCGGATCAGCGGACCTCCCCGGAGAGGAGCCTCACCCACAGCCCCTTCATCCGCGCGGCGACGAGCCGCTCGGTCTCACGGATCTCCATCTTCTTGCCCCTTTTCGTCCGCCGGATGAACCACAGCCCGCCCGCCGAGCACAGCTCGTAGATCGTCGCCTTGCACTCACACGTGTGGCGGTGCACCCGCACGCGGTCGCTGCGGTTGGTGGGCTTCATCCACGCGATCGGCTTGTGCCCGTCCCAGGGAGGGCCGGCATGGATGCCGTGATAGGGCGGCGGGAGGGGAATATCGGCACCTGGCCGCTTAGCGGCACAATCACCCATTAGCAGCCCTTTCAGCAGGCAAAGTTGGAGTCACAGACCAACGCCGTCACTCTCGGTGGCCCAGCGAATACGCCAAGATTTGGAGGACCCGTCACCCCCTCAGGGATGGATTGATGGCAAACTCTGATCCGGTCTACCTGCGCGTAGTCGAGGACATTCGCCGCCAGATCGTCGACGGCACGCTCCCCCCGGGCGCACCGATCCCCTCGCGGCACCAGATCACCCGGAAGTACAGCGTCGGAGAGACGGCCGCCCGTCACGCGCTGCGCGTGCTCGCCCAGGAGGGCCTCATCATCGGCCGGGTGGGCTCCGGCCACCGGGTGCGGGAGAAACCGATCCTGCTCCCGCTCCACCGCAGCCGCCTCCCCGAACCGCACGCCGCCTTCGCCAGCGACATGCAGGCGGGCGGGCGACAACCCAGCTGGAGCTGGCGCAGCGAGCTCGCCGACGCCCCTCCCGACATCGCCCATCGGCTGCGCGTCGGGGAATGCAGCCCGGTGATCAGAACCCGCTACGTCTTCCGTGGGGACGGCCGCCCGGTGCAGTTGCTCACCTCGTACGAACCGGTCGAGCCCGGGCAGAGCCAGGCGCCCGAGGAGGGCACGTACGAACGCCGGAGCGCGGCCTTCCGGCTCGCGGCGAGCGGCCTGCCGCTCACCGAGATCAGCGAGACCGTGCTCATCCGCGTCCCCCAGCCGACCGAGAGCGATCTGCTGGAGTTGCCCGCCGGCGTCCAGGTGCTCCAGATCGAGCGCACGTACTGGGCCGGGGATCGCCCGGTCGAGACCAGCGACGCCGTGGTGCCCGGCGACCGGTTCCGCCTGGTCTACGGCATTCCCAGCCCCCTCTGACTGTCGGTGCCCGCTGGTACAACCGATCCGGATCCCCCATCCGGAGGTGCCGATGCGCGTCAAGGACATGCCCCTGGCCGACCAGCCGCGTGAGCGGCTGCTGGCGTCGGGAGCCGCGGCGCTCGCCGACAGAGAGCTGCTCGCCCTGCTGCTCGGCTCGGGCAGCAGGGGCGTGAGCGCCGTCGAACTGGCCTCCCAGCTCATCGCCCACTGCGGCGACCTCGGCGAGCTGGCCCGCTCCGAGGCCCATCGGCTGCTCGCCGTCCCTGGTGTGGGCCCAGCCAAGGCCGCCCGCGTGGCGGCCGCGTTCCATCTCGTACGGCGGGCCCAGGCGGAGCCGGAGCGAAGCCGGATCACCTGCTCGGCCGACATCGCTTCGGCTGCCGCTCCCCTGTTGCACGGGCAGCCGCGCGAGCGGCTGGTCGTGGTCGTGTGCGACGGCCGCGGCGCGGTGCTGCGCCGGACAGTGGTCACCGAGGGCGGCAGCGACCACACCCCAGCACCCGTCCGCGACATCGTCACGACCGTCCTCCTCTCCGGCGGGGCCGCCTTCGGCCTCGCCCACAACCACCCGAGCGGATCGCTCGACCCCAGCCCCGCCGACGTCGAGGTCACGGCCCGCCTCCACGAGGCCGCCGACACCGTCGGCCTCCGCTTCCTCGACCACGTGATCGTCACCGACACCGCCTGGCGCCGTGTCCCTTGGCCTCCTGCGGAACATGCATAGTTGCATAGTACGTCTAGTTGTATTGCGTTGCCCAGGACAAAACACAACGCCTAATCAGACATAGCCATACAGATACCGTCGTAATGGGTCGTCTAGGCTTCGGGCGTGCTCGACCACGACGGTGACACGCATCTGTACGTGCAGATCGCCGAGATCATCCGGCAACAGATCCAGCGAGGCGACCTCCCGCCTGGACACCCCATTCCGAGCGAGGCCGCCATCCAGAGTGAGTTCGGCGTGGCCCGGACCACGGCACGGCGCGCCTTCCACATGCTGCGGGAAGAAGGCCTGATCTACACGGTGCAGGGCGAGGGCACGTTCGTGACCTCACCGGACACCGCGCCGCGAGAGCCGCGGAAGGTTCCGATGTACCGGAAGATCGCAGACGACATCGTCCAGGGAATTCGCAACGGCGACCTGCGGCCGCGTCGTCCCATACCAAGCGAGACGGCGCTGGTCCAGAAGTACGAGGTGGCACGCGAGACGGTACGCAGGGCGATCGGTCGTCTCCGCGAGCAGGGCTGGGTCTACACCGTCCCGCAACGAGGGACTTTCGTCTCACAGGAGGACAAGTGGCCGGCGGATTAGCGGTTTCCGTCGTCTAGTCGTCTGGATCCGTCTACCGTCGACTTATGCTCGACCGCGATGGGCCGGTACCCGTCTACAAGCAGATCGCCGGACTGATCCACGAACAGATCCGCCGAGGCGAGCTGGTCGAAGGTGATGCCATCCCAAGTGAGGCCGAAATGGAGGCCGAGTACGGAGTGGCCCGTCTGACGGCACGGCGAGCCGCCCGGGAACTTAGGGAGCTCGGCCTCGTACACACCGTCCAGGGCGAAGGAACCTTCGTAGGAGACGGCACCACATACCGCCCTCGGCGTAAACCGCTCCTACGCGAGCTGATCGCCCAGGAGATCGCGGAGCGGATCCACCGCCGGGAACTGAAACCGAATCGGCCGATCCCAAGCGAGAAGTCGCTCATGCAGCAGTACGGCGTGGCGAAGATGACCGTCCGACAGGCCGTCGGGCTCCTTCGAGATCAGGGCTACGTCTTCACCGTCCCCCATCGAGGTTCCTACGTCTCTCCGCAGGAGAACTGGCCGGAGGGCTGAGTTGCCACCGACAGCATGCCGCCGTACCCCACGCCAGCCGGATCGGGCGCCTACCGCAATTGGGCGCTCTCGCGCCCGGGCTGCGCTGAACCGGATTAATGAGAATGAACTTCGTCCCGGCGACCCGAAGGGGCGGACCTGGGGAGCAGTCCAGCTCCCGGAGAGACGCAAGGCATGCCGGGCGGCAAAGGTGGTCGGGGACTGCGACGAGTTCCCCTTCAACTCGGTGAAGGAGGGCCCCGGATAGGGAGACGGTAACTTCTCCGTCCGCGGCGTACCGGCGAAAAACAACAAGAGTGACGGCTGGTACCTCTCGGTGTTTTACGCTCGCTACCGCCTGCTTCTACCGGAAGGCGCAGCGCGGCCTAACGGCGACCGGTTCTGGGTGAGCGTCAAGGGCACGCCGACACCCTGATTCCACGAATCCTCGAGGGACCGCCGCCCGGCTCACTGGCCGGGCGGCGGCCTGCACATCATTCAACCAGGAGGGCGGATCGGCTTGAAGCCAACCGAGAGGCTGTACCACCTGCTCCGGTTGTACGACGACAGCGATGTTTCGATGCAGCAGTTCCACGCCGTATGGTGCGAAGGCATTTCCGTCGAAGATGCCGTTCTCCTCCTGAACGCCGACCCGAATACCGCCATGCCGGACCGTTTCGGTGGGTGGGGGCCCGGATCCGACGGGAGTGGAGACGAGGTCGGCGGCTTGCTTGCGGGGACGATGGATGCCTGGGTCGTGCTGATCGGCGACTACCGCTGCAGCGAAGACGACACTCTGACGGCTTTATCGGGGAACAACAGACGCACGCTGGGAATCAGCTGGGACCTACATGGCGATAACACGTTGAAATACGCCAGGAACGGCGAACTGATCACCGTCCTCGACATCCTCGACACGGGCTACCGATCCGGCCGCGACCCGGACGCGCTTGATCCTTACCTGCACAACCTGCGCTTCAACACAGACGAGCAGAAGCCTGGGGAGCCTGCGGTCGATCCGCGCGAGAGTTTCACCTCCGCGCTGACCGCAATCGGCAGGATGGTCGGTCGCGAGATCGACAAGGAATGGCTGGACTCCACACACAACTCCTACACCGTACGAGCGGACGAGTCCGATTGGTGAAGGCTGGACAACTGGCGACGTGCCGAGCGACACCGTCCTGCGGGTGACGAGAGTACGGCGGCATCGCGGAGCGCACATCGAGTTGTCTGACGTGAGACGACCAGTTCATACGCCGTTTTACGTACGCGCACAGCCCTCCGGGGGTGGATGCCGGGGCTGGCCGCGGCTGCCAGGCTGCGGCCATGCGCAGGCGAACGGCATGGGTGGCCTTCATCGTCGCGGTTGTCACCACTTCGGTGCTGGTCTATCCGTACCTGGGTCTCGATGCCGACGACAGCCGCCTCGATGTCCGCGACGGCCTCCACTACTACGTTCTGGTCGGTCATATCGGTACTGGATGATGCGCAACTACGCCTTGACGTTCCTCGCGGTCACCGCGCGCATCCTCGTTCCCCTGCTCCTGCTGGTCCAGCTCCCGCTTCGGGGGGCCGATCCGGGATCGATGGGAGAACTCGCGACCTCGGTGATCCCGATCGGCCAGACGCTGGGCTGGGTCGTCAACCTGGTCGTGGTCGAGACCACCATCAGGCGGCGCCGTCGCCTGCCCGAAGCCCGCCTGGCCGCCGGACAGTGACGTCGGGTCCGGTCAGCACATCGGGTTCGGAATCCGCAGTACGAGGGGAATCTCAGCCGCTCATGGTGCGAAGGCGGCGGTGATGATCTGGTTGACCAGGGCCATGTCGTTGCCTCCGCCTGTGACGGGGTTGAAGCAGTACACCAGGCGGCGGCGAAGGTCGGAGGTGGTGAACATGCCGTCGGTGTAGCCGTAGGTGCTGCCGGTCTTGCCCCATACGGTCACGCCCGGGCGGCCGTCGCTGCCGGGAATCGTGACGCGCATCAAGCCCGCACTGTAGTAAGCCTTGCCATGACCCGGGTCCTTGTCGGATCCGCCCAGGTAGGGCACACCGGGCACGGCGAGCAGTTCCTTCATCTGGGCCGGCGCCAGGAGCCGCCCCCGGAACAAGGCGGTCAGGAAGCCGTCGAGGTCGGCGGTGGTCGAGATCATGCCGCCCGCGCCGGGGTTCTGCTCGGTCACGTCGACCAGCTTGCTCTCTCCGTCTTGGGGGACGGCGAGGTAGCCATGAGCGTGGGGGCCGGGGATGGTGGGGTCGGTCTCGGGAGCGGTGGTGTGCCGCAGGTGCAGCGGGCGCAGGATGCGCCGGGTGATCTCCTGCTGGTAGCTGTGTCCGGTGAGCTTCTCGACGAGCATTCCTGCGACGTAGTAGCCGGTGGCTCCGTAGACCTGCATGCTGCCCGGCTCAGTGAAGGGCCGGTCATGACGGACGGCCTTGGCGACCAGCTCGGACAGCGGGTGGTCATCGAAGCGGTGCTGGACGATGGCGTCGGGCGTGGACGGCATGTCGTCGGCTGTCAGCTCGGGCAGGCTGCTGGTGAAGTTCAGCAAGGTGCGAACGGGGATCGGCGGGTAGTCGGCGGGCATTACGCCCGGAAGGTAGTGCTGCACGGGCTTGCCGAGGTCGACGCGGTGTTCGGCGGCCAGTTGCAGCACCACGGTGGCGATGAAGATCTTGGTGACGCTGCCGAGACGGAAGCGGCCGTCGAGCGGAACCGGCTGCTGCGTGGTGATGTCGGCGACTCCGTAGGTCCCCGTCCACTTCCCGGCGGGTCCGCTGACCCGTGCGAGTACGCCCGTCACTCGGTCGGGTGCGCTGGAGATCGCCTGCTGAAGCGCCTGGGGGTTCAGCTTCGGCAATGGGGAGTCGGCACGCCCGATTGTGGCAACCGGGTGCGTGGCAGGCGTGGCCGACGCGGGCGCGGCCACACCGATGACCACGGCGGCAGCGGCCGCGCACGACAGCACCGCCCACGTTCTTCTGCGTCGCCGCGACCCCAGGGCAATCGGACGATAGGTGGAAGAAGGCTCAAATGTCATGCGGAACAAGATCGCAGCTCCCCGGCTTGCCCGCCCTCAGGGATCATCCCGGACCCAGCCCCGAGCTGCCCCTGACCCGACCTCATGGCTGGCCGCGTCGACGCCACCCAAAAGATCGTCGCGCACACGGCTCCCAGGCGCCCGCCACGATCTCCGGGTGCCTCCGGTCTCCGATCAGATAAGAGCCATCGCCTTGTCGCTCAGGCCCGCCGGGGCGGTCTTCGGGTTGCCGGCGTCGAAGGGGGGCCGAGGGTCGTACTCGATCGCGAGCTGCACGGCCTGCGCCGTCTCCTCGTCACGCATCTCGGCCAGCAGGGTCAGGGCCATGTCGACGCCGGCGGACACACCCGCCGCCGTCACGATCCTCCCGTCGATCACGACGCGCTCGCTGACCGGCTCGGCGCCGAATCCGGCGAGCTGGTCGAGCCATCCCCAGTGGGTGGTGGCCCTGCGTCCCTTCAGCAGCCCCGCCGCGCCCAGCAGGAACGAGCCGCTGCACACCGAGGTGGTCCACCGCGTCCGCTCGTGGGCCCGTGCGAGCCAGCCCAGCAGCTCCGCGTCGGACAGCGCCTCGATCGTCCCGGGTCCTCCGGGCACGACGACCACGTCCGGCGCGGGCAGGTCGCCGTACGACGCGGTGGCCGCGAGGCTGAGGCTCCCCCGGTCGTCGAGCACCGGCCCGGGCTCGGCCGCGACGAACGTGACCGTGCAGCCCGGCGCGAAGGCCAGCACCGTGTACGGCCCGACGGCGTCGAGCGCGGTGAACCGGGGATAGAGGGGAATGGCGATGTTCATGATCTGCTGCCTTCCTTCGATCGGAACCGGCGGCGGTAGTCGCCGGGTGAGATGCGCCAGTGGCGGCGGAAGACCCGGTAGAGGGTCTCGGGAACGCCGAGTCCCGACTCCCTGGCCACCCTGTCCAGGGGGTGGCCGGTGGTCTCCAGCAGCCGCCGGGCGGCGTCGGCCCTGCTGCGTTCGACGTACCTGCCGGGTGAGACCCCGGTCTGCTCGGTGAAGACACGGGAGAAGTGCCGCTCGCTCATCCCCGCCCGCCGGGCGAGCGCGGGCACGCTCAGGTCCTCGGCCGGGTTGGCGTCGATGAACGCCTGGATCTCGCGCAGCGGCTCGGCGCGCGGGACGGCGGCCCGCACGGGGGCGCTGAACTGGCTCTGCCCTCCCGGACGGTGCAGGTACACCACGAGTCCGCGGGCGACGTTCCGGGCGACCTTGTGACCGTGGTCGTCGGCCACGAGCGCCAGAGCGAGATCCACGCCGGAGCTGACCCCGGCCGAGGTCCAGACGTTCCCGTCCCGGATGTAGATGGGATCGGCGTCCACCTCGACGTCCGGGTAGCGGTCGGCCATCTCGCGCGCCACCAGCCAGTGGGTGGTCGCGCGTCTGCCGCCCAGCAGCCCGGCCTCCGCGAGGAGGAAACTCCCGTTGCAGACGGAGGCGACCCGCCGGGCCCCGGCCGCCAGCCGGGCGACGCCCCCGACCAGTTCCTGATCGGGCAGATGCTCGGGCACGGACAGCCCGCCCACGACCAGCAGCGTGTCGATCGGCCCCGCGACCTCGCCGAGCGGCGTCTGCGCGAGCGTCGCGATCCCGTTCTGGGCCGGTACGGCCCCGGCGCGTACCGCCGTCACCTCGACCCGGTAGCCGGGCTCGGGCACGAGCAGGTTCGCCGTGGTGAAGACGTCGGCCGGTCCGGCGAGATCGAACATCTGGAAGCCATCGAAGATCACGATGACCACTCGTCGCTGCATGCCCTCGATGCTCCCGGGCCGGGCTTGATGGCGTCAACGACACAGATATTGCACATCACGCCATGACCGCAGGCCGGCCTGAGAAAATCCCGGGGATGCTGTCGATAAGGCCGCATCTCGTTCGTCGTCATCATGTGCGGCGCCTCGCCGCGCGAGGAAACGACAGGACGTGACAGGAGTTCGGGCCCGTGAAGTACATGTTGCTGATCAACGCCGGTGCGATCGACGCGAGCGGTGCGTCCGCCGAGTGCGACGTCCAGGAATGGACGGACTACGACAAGGCGGTACGGGACGCGGGAATCCTGGTCTCGGGTGAGTCGCTGGCGGACCTGGTCACCGCCACAACGGTCCGGGTCGGCCCGGACGGGCAGCGGTCCGTCGTCGACGGGCCGTTCGCGGAGACCCACGAGGTCCTCGGCGGTTTTTACGTCATCGACGTCCCGAACCTGGATGTCGCGCTGGACTGGGCCGCCCGCTGCCCGGGGGCACGCGGCAGCGGTTCGGTCGTGGTCCGCCCGGTCGCCGACTTCGGCGCCTGAGCACGATGCAAGGGCGGGCGTCCCGCGCCGGCAGGGCAGTGGAGTCGGTGTTCCGGGAGGAACACGGCAGGCTGCTGGCCTCTCTCGTGCAGAGGTTCGGCGACCTGGACCTGGCCGAGGAGGTCGCCTCCGAGGCGATCGAGGCGGCGCTGGTGCACTGGCCGGTGCAGGGCGTCCCCGCCAGGCCGGGCGCCTGGCTGCTGACGACGGCCCGGCGCAAGGCTGTCGACCGGTTGCGCCGGGACCAGACCTATGCCGCCCGGCTCGCCGTGCTACAGGTCGAGGCGGACCGGGCCGATCCCGCCCCGCCTGCGGACGCCGACGCCGATCTTCCCGACGAACGGCTGCAGCTGTTCTTCACCTGCGCCCACCCGGCTCTGCCGGATGAGGCGCGCGAGGCTCTGATGCTGCGCTGCCTGGCCGGGTTGACCACACCGGAGGTCGCGCGGGCTTATCTCGTCCCGCCGGCCACGATGGCCCAGCGGATCGTACGGGCGAAGAAGAAGATCCGTGAGGCCCGGATCCCGTTCAGGGTGCCCGGGGCGGACGAGCTGCCCGGGCGCCTGCCGGGCGTGCTCCAGGTCCTGTACTCGGTCTTCACGGAGGGGTACGCGGCCAGTGCGGGCCCTCACCTGCAGCGGCCGGATCTCGCCGAGGAGGCCATCCGGCTGGCGCGGATCCTGCGGCGGCTGTTGCCCGCCGAGCGAGAGGTCACAGGGCTGCTGGCGCTGATGCTGCTGGTCCACGCGCGGCGCGAGGCCCGCAGCGGGCCGGACGGGGAGCTCGTCCTGCTCGAAGACCAGGACCGCGGCCGCTGGGACCGCACCATGATCGAGGAGGGCCTCGCACTGGTGCCCGTCGCACTGACCGGCGGTCCGGCCGGGCCGTACGGGGTGCAGGCCGCGATCGCCGCCCTGCACGACGAGGCAGCTGATCTGGCGACCACCGATTGGCCCCAGATCGTGGCCCTTTACGAAGTATTGCTCGCGCTGGACCCGTCCCCCGTCATCGCGCTGAACCGGGCGGCGGCCGTGGCGATGCGCGACGGCCCGGAAGCGGGCCTGGCATTGCTCGACGAGCTGGCCGACGAGGAGCGGCTGCGCGGCTACCACCCCTACCATGCCGCCCGGGCAGACCTGCTGCAGCGACTCGGGCGACTCGCCGAGGCCGCGGCGGCCTACCGCCGGGCACTTGCGCTGGCCGGCACCGAGCCTGAACGGGCCCACCTGCGACGCAGGCTCGGCACAGCCGAGTCACCCACCCCGAACGGCGCGATGGACACCTGACGGCCGAACCTCTGCCCGTCTCCATCGACATGAACACTGACCAAGGAGGCCGCTACCAGGTCCTGCTGGGGGTGAAGGGGCCTGGTCCGGGCACGCGGCGACGGGAACCGGATGACCGCCGATCTGGCTCGCGCGCGGGTGGCCCGGTTCACGCCGGACGAAACTCATCGCGCATCCGCGAGACCGCGGACTCGGCGCGCCCCGCGCCCCTGTCCGCTCCTCTGGACCCGCTCACCGACGCGCTGGTGGCACCCGTACCTGGCGTCCGCCTCAGGCCGTGAGCAGCTGGGCTACGACGATGACGTTGCCGTACAGGTCGGCGAAGTGCAGGGAGCGGCTGTCGGGATCCTCACGCTCGTCCCAGACCCGTACGCCGTGCTCGCGCAGTCTCTTGGCGACCACGTCGAGATCGGCGGTGTAGAGGACGAGCAGCGGCTGTCCACCCGCCTGCCCGCCGATCAGTTCGCGCTCGCGGTCCGAGGTGACCGGCATCAACCAGACGCCGACCCCCTCCTGCCCTGGCACGCCCATGTGCAGGTAGCGATAGCCGTCCGCCGTCCGGTCATGCAGGACGACGAAGCCGAGGACATCGCGGTAGAAGGCCAGCGCCTCGTCGGGATCGTCGACGAGCACCACGACGCGGCCGAGCCCCGAGAAAATTCCGTCCGTAGTCATGACCCGGACCCTAGTCTGCGCCGCTGACAATTCCCGCCGGTTCCATCGCCCCTCTCACCGATACCAGCGGAGCCGTCACCGAGCGGGGACGGCGGCACGAGAGATGCACGCTCATCGCCGGTGACCGGCCGTGCGGCCACGGCGAGCTGTACGTGTAATTCCCGGTCGCGGTAATCGTCAGTCACCGGATCGAGTCAAGCAGCGCCGATTACCTGATGTTGTCAAAGCGTTCATTGACCATGCAAATGATCCATGATCTACTCATTTCGGCATATCGGCTAAAACGGGGGTGCGACTTGCGCTTACGCTCGATATCGATTTCCGCGCTGACGATCGTCCTGACCGCTTCGGCGCTCACTCCGTCCGTCCGGGCTGATTCCGGTGAACCTTCCCCCGGCACGAAACCGGGAACCCAGGTGGAGAAGGAGCCGTTCGGCTACCTGACACCCGAGACCAAACAGCGTATGGCGGCTCAGGAGCCGCTCATAAAGGCCGCCGACCGCATAATGGACGCGGTCAGAAGCGACAAGAAGGATCGCGGGTTCGCGGGCCTGAAACTCGACGACGGCTTCGTGCAGGTCTGGTGGAAAGGCGAGCCGCCCGCGCCGGTCCGTGAGGCGCTGGCCGGTGCGAACGCCTTTTCCCCGGTACGCGTGTCGCCCGCGAAGCACTCCCTGGCCGAACTCCAGGCCGCCGCGGCGCCCCTGCGGAAGAAGCTCTCCAAGAATCCGGGGGGCCCGATCCACGCGCTGGGCATCCAGCCGGACGGCAGCGGATTGTATGCGCTGACCGATTCGGGGGAGAGCAAGGCGAGCCTCGCCTCCAGCTACCCGGAACTCGACGCGCAGGTACCGACGGTGGTGAAGCAGGCGCCCCGTGGAGAGTTGACCAGCCGCGCGGAAGACACCCCTCCGTGGTGGGGCGGCGCGAAGATAGTGTCCGACGACACCGGGGCAGGATGCACCGCCGGCTGGCCCGTTCACTCGACGAGTGACCCCAACCATCACTACATCCTCACGGCGGGCCACTGCGGCCGCCCGTACGAGAACTGGCGCAACGGCAACAGGTCACGCTCGATCGGCCGGGTGGTCGGCGAGAACATGGGCCACGACCTGCTGCTCATCGATGCCCCGGACCATGTCGGCTACGAGATCTACGACGGCGGCGTCCCGAACGGCACCAACACCACTCCCGAGTTCAGCAAGCGCATCGTCGGATACGGCCATGTGTACTA
This sequence comes from Microbispora sp. NPDC046933, assembly GCF_040644635.1. Classification (NCBI taxonomy): domain Bacteria; kingdom Bacillati; phylum Actinomycetota; class Actinomycetes; order Streptosporangiales; family Streptosporangiaceae; genus Microbispora; species Microbispora sp. NPDC046933. The sequence continues at coordinate 251,902 of NZ_JBEYWW010000004.1, forward strand.
CGGCCAGTGGCTGTGCCAGTCGGGGGCGGTCAGCGGCGCGGTGTGCAACTACCAGGTCGCCACGAACGGTCAGGAGAGCTACTGCGGCTACGACGCCTTCGGCGCCTACGAGTGCTACAACGACCTGTTCGTAGCCATTCAGTACAACGGTCTGCCGGGGTCCATCAAGGGCGACAGCGGGGGTCCCGTTTTCACCCCGTCCGGCAACACCGTCATCGCGAACGGTGTGATCTCGGGACGCCGCGGCACCGACGGCCTCATCTTCCAGGACGTCGTCACGGCTTTCCAGGACTTCTCGGTGACGATCCACACCGGATGATCGGCTGAGGGAGCGGCGGCCCTTCCGTCCTGGCGGGCGCCGCCGCTCCTGCTTCTCCCTGCCGCACACCGGGGAGAAGGTTCAGTGCCGTACCGGGACCGGGTTGCCGTGAGGATCGATGATGACGCGCCCGCCGAGTGGCTTGCTGAGCTGGATCACGCGCTCGCTCATCCGGCCAAGGGCGTTCTGATCGCAGTCGGTACGGATGGACCCGGCCTCCCGCAGACCGATCAGCACCGCCGACTCGGACTCGTATCGCAGCAGGTCGTCTCCCGGTTTGTCATCGCCGCAGTCGGACGGGGGCCACATCATGGCCGTCGACAGGCGCGTCTGTTCCGGGCCGGCGGACGTCACCTCCACGGACACCGAGTGGCGCAGCTCGCCCAGCTGCCAGAACGCGCCGGGGGCTAGTGCCGGCCACGCGGCCGTTCCACCCGAGTCGGTGAGGAACGTCCATGTGGGAAGCTTCGTCGGACCGCGATCCGTGTCCCATTCCCGAACACCGTACTGGCTGCCGACTATCCGAATCTCCCTCGGCTCACCAGGAATTCTGGCGACATGTGCCGCCAATGCGCCGAAAGCCTCGGCCGCGGAGACCTGACCGAGCCGCGCCTCCCCGTCGGAAAGCGCGACGACCGTGGATCCGGGGTTCTTCGTCGGAAGCGGGATGGATGCCTCGGCGCGATTCGCACCTTTGGCCGCTCCGCTCGTCCCGGGAAGGTCACCCAGGAGAACAATGGGACGAGGGTGACGTTCAGCCGGGAATTCCCGCCATCCGGCTACCGCACGTTTCATCGACTCGTCCGACGCGCCGTTCCGTTCAGATCCGCTACCGGAGCAGGCGGAGGCCGATAACAGAGCGGCCAGCGTCAAACACACCAGCACGGGACGCATTCCCGCCTCGCCTTCGAAATGTACTCGTCAGCCCTCGACTGAAACGGTACGTGCAACCCAGACAGGGGTCCAGTATCACAAACCGCACTCATGTGGTTCCCGACGGACACGGTCGGGTCATTCACGGCGGCCAGGGCGGCGCGCCCTTCCACCGTGGCCCTCGCCGCCTCCGCCGCCTGCCGTACGGTCACTCCTCCCCGGAGAACCTCTCCCAGGCGGACTGGCGGGTCATGCCGAGCGCGGCGCCGATCCTGGCCCAGGTGACGCTCCGGTCACGCAGCCGGTGGACCCAGACCCGCAGGTTGTCCTCGACCTGCGCGCCCACGGCCGCGATGCGCGGGAGGAACTCCAGGATCTGCTCGTCGGTCATGGTGTCCGGCCAGGGAACCTCCGGCGCCGCGGGCGACTCCGCCTCGAGGATGGCGCTGCACAGGCCCACGCACTCGTTGCAGATGTGGACGCCCGCACCGGCGATCATCTTGCCCACGGCGCTCTTGGGCTTGCCGCAGAACGAGCAGCGGATGTCCTGTTCCGCCAGAGAAGGAGCCGGCATGTCGCTCTCCAAGGGAATGATTTGTCAGGCACTTCCTGACGCCTGGCCCCAAGGCTAGGCCGTCAGGAGCTGCCTGACAACCGATCATCCGGTAAGCGTTGTTTCCCGCGCCCCTCACCGTCCTGGCGTCACAGGGCGGGGGCACGCCGCTCGGGCTGGAGCTCCGCCGCCTGCTCCACGCCCGCCCGAGGCCGCCGAAGGACTACCAGTGTGGCCGCGAAGGCGCTGATCAGCAGGGCGAGGGAGACCGTGAAGGCCAGACGGTAGCCGCCGGTCAGCGCGACCGCCTCGCCCGCCCCGCCCGCCAGCAGCCCCTCCGTACGGGAGGCGGCCAGCGTGGACAGCAGCGCGACGCCGGCGGCCATCCCGACCTGCTGGGTCGTGTTGAAGAACCCCGAGACCAGGCCCGCGTCGTCGGAGCGGGCGTCGGACATGCCGAGCGTGGTCAGCGCCGGGAGCACCAGGCCGCCGCCCATGACGAGCACCATCACGGGGAGCAGGTCGGTCACGTAGCGGGCGTCGACCGGGACGCGGGTGAGCCAGGCCATCGCGCCGATCAGGAGCACCAGGCCGCCCAGCAGCACGGCACGCGCGCCGAAGCGGGTGCTCAGCCGCGGGGACACGAACAGCGACACCCCCGCGATGGCCAGCGCCGCGGGAAGCATGGCCAGGCCGGTGTCGAGCGCGTCATACCGGAGCACCTGCTGCATGAAGAGCGCGACGACGACCTGAAAGGCGAACATGGCGCCCAGCGTCAGGACCTGCACGAGGTTGGCCCCGGCGACGGCGCGCGAACGGAGGATCCGCAGCGGCATGAGGGGGGTGCGGGCGGTCGCCTGGCGGACGAGGAACGCGGCCAGCAGCACGAGCGACACCGCGCCGACCCACAGGGAGCGCAGGCCGTAGCGCTCGATCTGGACCACCGCATAGATGCCCAGCATGAGACCGGCCGTGACCAGCAGGGCGCCCAAGCCGTCCGCGCCCGCCGACAGCCCGAGCCCCCGCTCGGCGGGCAGTGCCCGGATCGCCAGCGCGATCGTGACCACGCCGATCGGCACGTTGATGAGGAAGATGTAGTTCCAGCCCAGCGTGTCGGTGAGGACCCCGCCGAGCACCTGGCCCAGCGACGCCCCTGCGGCGCCGGTGAAGCTGAAGACGCCGATCGCCTTCGCCCGCTCCCCCGCGTCCGTGAAGGTCGTCACCAGGATGCCGAGCACGACCGCCGACGCCATGGCGCTGCCGACGCCCTGGAGGAACCGGGCGCCGATCAGCATCCCCGGCCCGGTGGCGGCTCCGGCCAGCACGGAGGCGGCGGCGAAGACGGCGTTGCCCGCCAGGAACAAGGCCCGGCGGCCGATCAGGTCGCCCAGCCGGCCCGCCAGCAGGAGCAGGCCGCCGTACGCGATGAGGTAGGCGTTGACGGTCCAGCTCAGCTCGGCGGGCGCGAAGCCGAGATCCCGCTGGATGGCGGGCATGGCCACGGTCACGATGCTGCCGTCGAGCACCGTCATCAGCATCGTGGCGGACAGCACGCCCAGCACGAGCCAACGAGATCGGGATATACGCGACATGGGTCGCCTCCTGTTCATGAGGAACAGGAACGACCGTAGCAGATAGTTCCGTTGTAGACGATCCCTTATGGACCTATCAGCCTCGCTGGCGCGCCCTCCGCACCGCCTGCGGCACCTCCGCGGGCGTGGCCAGATGTCCCGTCACCAGCCGATTGAGGGCGCGTACGAGCACCTCCGCCTCCTCCTCCGGCAGCGATCCGAGGGCGGCCCGGTGGACCCCGTCGACGATCTCCTGGCTCCGCTTCGCGACCTCCGCACCCTTTTCCGTCACCGCGACGATCCGGGCGCGCCGGTCGGTGCTGGACGGCCGGCGCTCGGCGAGGCCGGCCTTCTCCAAAGCGTCGATCGTGACCACCATCGTGGTCTTGTCCATGTCGCCGAGCTCGGCGAGCTGGATCTGCGTACGCTCCTCCTCCAGTGCGTGGACGAGCACGCAGTGCATGCGGGCCGTCAGGCCGATCTCGGCGAGCGCCGCCGCCATCCGCGTTCGCAGCACGTGGCTGGTGTGGTCGAGCAGGAAGGACAGGTCGGGCTCGTTACGCGAGGGTGCCATGGCGGTCATGCACCCAGGCTACCAATTCGTCCGCTTGCGGATTATCTCCAAAGGTCACAGTGTCCGCAGGGCGGCCTCGATCGACGCCTGACTCGCCGGCACGAGCGGGAGCCGTACGGCGGCGGTGGGAATGCGGCCCCGCGCGTGCAGGACGCCCTTCAGCACGGTCGGGTTGGGCTCGGCGAACATGGCCGCCGACATGAGCGACAGCCGGTGACCGAGCGCGCGGGCGTGCTCGACCTCTCCGGCGCGCCACGCCTGGACGAGTTCGGCGAATTCGCCGGTGCGCAGGTGGGCGGAGGCGAGGATGCCGCCGGAGGCGCCCAGGGCGAGCAGCGCGGACAGGAACGGGTCGTCCCCGGCGAGCACCGCGAAGTCCGCCGGCAGGTCGGCGAGCAGGGCGACCGTGTCGAGGTCGACGCCGCCGACCGCGTGCTTGACCCCGGCCACCATGGGCAGCTCGCCCAGCCGGCGCAGCGTGGCCGCGCCCACCGACTGCCCGGTCCGGTACGGAATGTTGTAGACGACCAGCGGCACCGGGGTCTGCTCGGCCAGCGCGGTGAAGTGGGCGAGCACGCCGGCCTCGGACGGGCGGACGAACGCCGGAACCGTCACCAGCGCCGCGTCCGCCTCCCCCTTGAGAGCGCGCAGCGCGTCGGCTGTGCTCCGCGTGTCGGCCGACCCCGCGCCGACGGTGAGCGTCGCGCCCCGCTCGCGGCAGACCCGGCCACAGATCTCGATCACCGCGCGCCGTTCCTCCTCGGCCAGCGTGGCGACCTCCGCGGTGGTGCCGAGCGCGACGAGCCCGGACGCGCCGTCGTCGAGCACGCTGCGAGCCAGGTCTTCGAGCGCCTCGAACGCGATCTCGCCGTCCTCGGCGAACGGGGTGATCAGCGGGACATGGATGCCGGAAAGAGTCATACCGCGATCCTTCCGCGACCAACCATGTAGGTCCAGTTCGCCTTTCTGTCGAAACCGTTAAGCTGAACTGATGCTCGATGTCTCCAGACTCCGCCCGCGCTGATGCTCGATGTCCGCAGGCTTCGCCTGCTTCGTGAGCTCGCCTACCGGGGCACGATCGCGGCGGTGGCCGAGGCGCTGACGTTCACCCCCTCGGCCGTCTCCCAGCAGCTCGCCGCGCTGGAACGCGAAGCGGGGGTCGCCCTGCTGGAGCGCACCGGACGCCGGGTCGTGCTCACCCCCGCGGGGGTGGCGCTGGTGCGGCACGCGGAGGCCGTGCTCGAACGGCTGGAGCAGGCGGCGGCGGAACTCGCCGCGGCCAGGACCGACCTGTCCGGAACGAACCTGGCCGGGACCGTGCGGATCGGCGCCTTTCCCACGGCGACCCGCGCCATCCTGCCCTCGGCCCTGGCGGCACTCGCCCGAAGTCACCCGGGCCTGGATCCGATGGTGGACGAGGTCGACCCGGCCGAGGTCGCGCCTCGGCTGCGCGCCGGCGAGCTCGACGTCGCCCTGGTCCACGAGTACGACTTCGTCCCGGCCGAGCCCGACCTCGCCCTGGACGCCGTCCCCCTCCTCGACGAACCCATGTACCTGGCCACCATGCGCACCGTCAGCGGAGAGGGGGACGCGGCCACCCTCCTCACCTGCCGCGACGCGCCGTGGATCGTCTCCACTCCCGGCACGCTCTGCCACGCGATGACCGTGCGCGCCTGCCAGGCGGCCGGTTTCTCCCCTCGCGTACGTCACCACATCGACGACTTCGCCACGGTCCTCGCGATGGTCGCCGTCGGGCAGGGCGTGGCGCTCGTGCCGGAGCTGGGAGCCGCCGACCCGCCCCAAGGCGTCACGCTGACCGCGCTGTCCATGCGCCGCCGCACCCGCGTCGCCTTCCGCCGGGGCGCCGGAGGTCACCCCGCCGTCGTCGCCCTGATCGCGGCCCTGCGCTCCGCCGTCGAATAGGACTCAGAAGACTAGGACTCAGAAGACGGGGATGATGTCCTCCGGGTCGATGACGTCGACGTTCACGCCGTCGATGTCGAGTTCGGGGATCGCGGGGAACTCGATCCCCCACCGCTCGACGATCGCGCGTACGCGGGCCATCGCCAGCCGCCAGTTGTCGGCCTGCTCCTCGTACGACAACACGCCGAGGCCGCCCTCGCGGGCGTGGTCCATGAGCACCCGGTGGTTGTGTAGGAAGTACGGCGGGAGCTCCCAGAAGCCCTCGGGCGGCTCCCAGAGGATCATCGACAGGAACACGAACCCGGCGCGCAACTGCCGGGTGATCAGGCCGCGTACGTCGTCGGTGAGCCCCGGCCACTCGTTCTCCAGGATCGTCATGCAGATCTGGAGGTGGCGCGACTCGTCCCGGCCGATCTTGTGGAACATGTCCGAGAACAGCGGGTGCTCGGTGCCGGAGGCCATCCCGCGAAACAGCGTCGAGGCCGCCATCTCGCCCATCATGAAGCTCGTGAACAGCACGGCGAGCGAGTACTTCCCCACGGCCGCGTTGTAGCCGTTCCAGTAGCGCCCGCCGTTGTGGTAGAGCCAGCCGATGTTGTTGTGCGCCGCCCGCTCCAGGTCGGTGGAGGGCTGCCAGTCGAGCGGGCCGCCGGGCCACAGCCGCGCGATCGTGCGCTGGCAGCACTCCTCGTGGTTCATCTCGTCACGGGTGATCGAGAAGAAGCACTTGCGTACGGGATCCTCCTCGTGCTTCTCGAACGCCTGGATGGTCGCACGGGCGAAGACGGCCGGACCGGATGCGTCGAAGTTGGCCAGCACGGAGAACCAGTACATGATCCCCAGCCGCTGCTCGGCCGTGAACTCCCCGGGATCGAGCAGGTCCCACGGCAGGTCGGCCGGGTTCCAGACCATCCGCTTGGACTTCTCGTAGATCGTCGCGAGCTTCTCGGTCTCGACCCGCCACTCCATCGGGTAGATGTTGGGCTGCGGGATCTCGGGCGCCGGCCAGAAACCACCCTCAGGAACCACGACGTCCGACATCGCTCACCATCCCCGCGTCTGTGACCCGCCTCACCATGTAACAGCCTCAGCCTCATCCTGCGCCGTGCCGTTACACCAATCAAGTGCCCACACCGCGCCGCCGGCGGCTGGCTTGCGTGACCGCCACGCACACGAGCACGGCCAGGGCCGCCGCGATCGTCGCGGCGCCGATCTCCTCGTCCAGCAGCAGCCAGGCCCACACCAGCGTGAGCAGCGGCTGCACGAGCTGGATCTGCCCGGCACGGGCGATCCCGCCCATCGCGAGCCCGGCGTACCACGGGATGAACCCGAGGAACATCGACACCAGCCCGACGTACGCGAACCCGGCCAGCGACTCGGCCGAGGGCTTCATGGGCGTGGTGACCGTCAGCACGGCCGTCACGGGCACGGTGAGCGGAGCCGCCACCACCAGGGCGTACGAGATGACGCGCCAGCCGGGCGTCTCCCGCGCGAGGCGTCCGCCCTCGGTGTAGCCGACGGCGGCCGACAGCAGGGCGAGCACGAGCAGCACGTCCGCCCCGGCGAAGCGGCCGGTCCCCCGGGTCAGCGTGAACACGGTGATCGACAACGCGCCCGCCGCGCAGGCCGCCCAGAACAGGCGCTTCGGCCGCTCCCCCGCCCGCAGCACCGCGAACGCGGCCGTGGCCGCCGGGAGCAGACCGATGACGACGGCCGAGTGGGCCGTGCTCGCGCCGCCGTCCAGGGCCAGGCCGCTGAACACCGGGAACCCGAGAACCACGCCCAGCGCGATCATCGCGTACGACCGCAGGTGGGCGCGGGGCGGCAGGAGCGGCGCCCCGGCGGCCTTGAGGCAGATCACCGCGGCGAGCGCCGCGAGGGCCGCCCGCCCGATCGCGACGAGGTACGGATCGAATCCCCGCATCGCGGACACGGTCCCGGGCAACGACCCCGAGAACGACAGCACGCCCGCGCCCGCCAGGAGGCTGCCCCGCCATGCCCGGCGGCGAGGGGCGGCCGCGGCGGAGGCGTCCGCTATCGGAAGGACATCGATAGCGCTATTGTCATCTTTCATGCACGACGATAGCAGTATCGTCCGTCTCGCCGCGATACTCCGGGAGGAGACGGAAAGGTCGCGGCCGGGCGAACGGCTGCCGCCCAGCAGGGAGATCATGCGCCGCCACGGCGTGGGCCCGGTGACCGTCTCGCGGGCCATCGCGCAGCTCGCGGCGGAGGGCCGGGTCGTCACCCGGCCCGGCGCGGGCGTGTTCGTGGCCCCGGCACGGCGGCCGGTCGCGGAGGCGCCCGACCTGTCGTGGCAGACCGTGGCCCTGGGCGACCGGGTGGTGGACGACTCGGCGATGGCGAGCCTGCTGGCCCAGCCCCCCGACGGCGTCGTGCCGCTCACCGGCGGCTACCTCAACCCGGAGCTGCGGCCGGTGAAGGCGCTGGCCGCGGCGGCCGCGCGAGCCGTACGCCGGCCGGAGGCGTGGAGCATGCCCCCGCTGAACGGCCTGCCGGAGCTGCGCCGGTGGTTCGCCACAGAGGTCGGCGGCGCGGTGACGCAGAACGACGTGCTCGTGGTGAGCGGCGGGCAGTCGGCGCTCACCCTCGCGTTCCGCGCGCTGGCGGCCCCCGGCTCGCCGGTCCTCGTCGAGACCCCCACCTACCCTGGAGCGCTCGCGGCGGCCAAGGCGGCGGGACTGCGGGCGAGCGCGGTGCCGCTCGACCAGGACGGCGTACGGCCCGACCTGCTGGCGGAGGCGTTCGCGATGACGGGGGCACGGGTGTTCTACTGCCAGCCGGCGCTGCACAACCCCACGGGGGCGACGCTGACCCGCGAGCGCAGGGAGCAGGTGCTCGCCGTGGCCCGGGCGGCGGGGGCGTTCGTGATCGAGGACGACTACGCGCGATACCTGACCACGGGCCCGGTCCCGCCGCCCCTGGTGACCATGGACGCCCACGGCACGGTGGTCCACATCCTGTCGCTGAGCAAGGTCACCTCACCCAGCCTCCGGGTGGCGGGGCTGACCGCGCGGGGCCCGGCCGCGCATCGGCTGCGGGCCTGCCAGGTGGTGGAGTCGTTCTTCGTCGCCCGGCCCCTTCAGGAGACGGCCCTCGAGTTCGTCGGCTCCACCGCCTGGCGGCGCCACCTCGGCATCGTCCGGCAGGAGATCGGCGTACGGCAGGCCACACTGCTGGCGGGGCTGGCCCGCCACGCGCCCGCCGCCGAGGTGCACCTGGCGCCTCCCGGCGGCCTGCACGTCTGGGTGCGGCTCCCGCCCGGCACCGACGAGGCGGAGGTGGTCGAGGCGGCGCAGGCCCAGGGCGTCCTGGTGAGCCCGGGCCGCATCTACTACCCGTCCGAGCCTCCGGGGCCGCGGCTGCGGCTGACCCACACGGCCGCGGGCGGCCTGGCCGAGCTGGAGGAGGGAATCCGCCGCCTCGCCCCGGTCCTGTCCGGCCGGCCACGTCGGCCCCAGCGGTGAACCTCCGGCTCCAGACCCCTGGGTCGGTGGTGCAGTGTGCCGGACAGGCGAGCCGACTCCGGTGACAGGCTTACGGTGGTGTTGGCATTTCACGACCTCCGACTGTCGTACAGTGGTCACGAGGGGTGATCGATCATGACGGGCCCGGCGGAGCTGCTCCGCGACTTCGTGAACACCTACGACGTCGAGGGAGACGCCGACGAGCTGGCCTCGCCGGCCGAGCTGTCCGTCTGGCTGCGCGAACGGGGGCTGATCGGCGACGACGACCGCGCCGCCGACGAGGACCTCGTCGTGGCGACCCAGCTGCGCGAAGGACTGCGGGCCGCACTGCGCGGCAACCACGACGGGGGTCCGTACGAGGTTCCGGAGGGACTGGACGCGGCGCTGGCGGGACTGCCGGTGCGCGTGACGCTCTCGGCGGGGACTCCGGCGCTGGCGCCGGTGGCGTCCGGAGTGGCGGGCGGGCTGGCGCGGCTCGCGGCGCTGATCCCGGCCGCCCACGCCGACGGCAGCTGGCCACGGTTGAAGGTCTGCGCCGAGAGCACCTGTCAATGGGCGTTCATCGACTCCTCGAAAAACCGGTCTCGCTCCTGGTGCTCCATGCGCGTCTGCGGAAACCGCACAAAAACCCGGGCATATCGGGCACGACGCCAGGCGGAAGGTACGCCGAGGCCCTCCTGACCAGTACGGTGTTACAGGCTAAGAAAGGAGCCCGCCGAATGGGTGTTAGAGCTGCCCGCCTCGAGGACGTCGACGCGGTGACCAGCACCCAGATCCGGGCGTGGAAGGCGGTTTATCGCGACTTCCTGCCACCGATCCCGTTGGAGCAGATGACGGGGCCGGCGGCGGAGAAGATGTGGCGCCGCCAGTGGGAGGAGGCGATCCTCTCGCCGCCCACGCCGCGTCACCGCCTGCTCGTCGCCGTCGAGCGGGTGGTGCCCGACACCGACGCGTTCACCGCGCTCGGCCCCGGTGGCATCCTGGCGACCGCGGCCCAGCGCGCCTCCGACCGGGTCGTGGGCCTGGCGTCGCACGGACCCGCCGAAGACCCCGACCTGCACCCGGCCACGACGGCCGAGTTGATGACGTTGCTCGTCGATCCCAACCACATCAGGCGCGGACACGGCAGCAGGCTGCTCAACGCCACGGTTGACCACCTGCGCGAGGACGGCTACAGCACGGTCGTCACCTGGGTCTTCGCCGACAACCACCCGATGCTCGGCTTCCTGGAGTCGGCCGGCTGGGGCGAGGACGAGGCCGAGCGCGTCCTCGACATGGGCCGCCCGATCAGGATGATCCGCCTCACCACCGACATCAGCTGAGTCCGCACCGACCACTGTCCACGTCTCCCCTCCTGCCCGTCGTATGGCATTCCGCCCCCGGCGGCGTCGCCTCCGCCAACCCCGCTGTCATGGGATGACAGGGGATTGGCCAGACTAGGTAGGCCTCAACCGGCTACGCACAGGTAGGAAAAGGGAGTCACGTGGCCACCCCAGCTCAATGGTTAGCGGGCGCACGCCCCCGTACGCTGCCCGCCGCCGTCGTCCCGGTCGCCGTCGGCACCGGAGCCGCCGTCGCGGAGGACGGCGCGGTCTGGTGGCGAGCCCTGCTCGCGCTGTTCGTCGCGCTGGCGCTGCAGGTCGGGGTCAACTACGCCAACGACTACAGCGACGGCGTGAAGGGCACGGACAAGGACCGGGTGGGGCCCCTGCGGCTGGTCGGCTCCGGCGTCGCGGCCCCGAAGCAGGTGCTCGCCGCCGCTCTCGGCTGCTTCCTCGCCGCCGCGGTCGCCGGTCTCGTCCTGGTGGTGGCCACCCGCGCCTGGTGGCTGCTGCTCGTCGGCCTCGCCTCCATCCTGGCCGCCTGGTTCTACACCGGAGGCTCCCGGCCGTACGGCTACCGCGCGCTCGGGGAGATCTCGGTCTTCGTGTTCTTCGGCCTCGTGGCCGTCGCCGGGACGACGTACGTCCAGGTGGAGCGGCTGACCTGGCTCTCGCTGGCCGCGGCCGTGCCCGTGGGGCTGCTCGCCTGCGCGCTCCTCATGGTCAACAACCTCCGCGACATCGTGACCGACGGCCCCTCAGGCAAGCGCACGCTGGCCGTGGTGCTGGGTGACGCCCGCACGCGCCTGGCGTACTCGGCGACCCTGGTGCTGCCCTTCGTGTTCGCGCTCGCCCTGGTGCCGGTGCGGCCCTTCGCCGCGCTGACCGTGCTGGCGCTTCCCCTCGTGGTGACCCCGATCAGGACGGTCCGCTCGGGGGCGACCGGTCCCGCGCTCATCGCGACGCTCCAGCAGACCGGCCGCCTGCAACTGGTCTTCGGCGCCCTGTTCACCCTCGGCCTCGCTCTGTTCTGACCGGCGTCCGCCTCTGGGAGTCCGAATGGAACACCTGTGGACCCGGGATCAGGAGCTGCCCCTGCGATGGCTGCTGGTCGACGAGTACACCGGCGACATGGAGTTCGCGGCGGGTGTCACCGTCGAGCTGCGCTGACTTCGGCGTAGTCGCGGAGGGTGATGTTCTCGGCGGCCTTCCTGGCGATCTTGGTGGCCATGTTCTTGCCGGGGAGGTAGGGCATGACCTTGTAGTAGCGGTTGAGGACCGAGGCGAGGAAGCGGCTGCCGGGGACCATGAGCTTGGCCACGCCGTCGCCCATCTTCTGGCAGCCCTCCGCGTACTCGCGCATCTCCCGCTCGTAGGCGGCGAACGCGACGCGGTGGTCGCCGTGCGCGGCGGCCAGTTCGCCCGCCAGGACGTACGCGCCGACCAGGGCGAGGCCGGTCCCCATGCCGGACAGGGAGGACGGGCAGTAGGCCGCGTCGCCGACCAGCGCCACCCGCCCCCGGGTCCAGGAGTCCATGCGGACCTGGCCGACCGAGTCGAAGTAGAAGTCCGGCGCGACGCGCATGTCCCGCAGCAGCCGGTCGCTCTGCCAGCCGTTGCCGGTGAAGCGCTCGACGAGGACCGCCTGCTGCCGGGCCACGTCGCGGCGGTCCAGGTCCAGGACCGGTGAGCCGAAGTAGAAGACGGCCTTGGCCTCGGTGTTGTGACGCGCGCTGTACATCACCACCAGCTTGTTCGCGGTGCGGTAGGCGTGGCCGGTGTGGTCGAGGCCGAGGTGGTTGGCGGTGGTGAAGATCGCGCAGTAGAGACCCAGGTGCCTGACGTAGTCCTCCTCGGGTCCGAAGGCCAGGCGGCGGGTGACGGAATGCAGGCCGTCGGCGCCCACGACCAGGTCGAACCGGCGCGGCGCGCCGCGTTCGAAGGTGACGGTCACCCCGTGGGCGTCCTCGGCGAGTGAGGTGATCGAGTCTCCGAAGACATACTCGGTGTGCTCCTTGGTGGCGTCGTAGAGGATGCGGGCCAGGTCGCCGCGGAGGATTTCGACGTCTCCGGCGAACAGGTCGGCGGGCATCCTGGCCAGCGGCTTGCCGGCGCTGTTGACGTACGACATGGAGCCCATGCCGGTGCGGGCGCGTTCGACGTCGTCCAGGATGCCCATCCGGTGCAGGATCGACAGGTGCGCCTCACCCCGGAAGTCGACGGCGTAGCCGCCGTCGCGCAACGCGGGGGCGCGCTCCACGATGGTGGGGATGAAGCCGTGGCGGTGGAGCCAGAAGGCGAGGGCGGGGCCGGCGACGGAGGCGCCGGAGATCAGCACGGTCCGGTTGTTCGTCGCGGTGTTCGTCGCGGTGTTCGTCGCGGTGTTCGTCGCGGTGTTCGTCGGGTTGTCCATGGCAGCGAGCCTGCCGGTGAGGGCTCACCGGAGGCTCACCGCCGGCTCACCGCCTCGGCGACCGCCGTGGGAAGCCCCAGCAGGCGCAGCGCATCCGAAGCCGAGGGGCCCAGCACGGCCGCGTTCTCGGCGCCCTCGCGGTAGCGAATCCGGGCCGTGTCGTGGTCGCCGCGCGCTTCGGCGACGCGACCGAGGCCGACGAGGATGCGCACCTGGTTGCCGAGGCTTCTGATCCAGTGCGGGTCGATCCGCTCCAGGGCATCGGCGTAGAGCCGTTCCGCCTCGTCCAGGTCGCCGTTCCGCAGGGCGACGTCGCCGAGGCCGCGCAGGGCCGCCGCCAGGCCGGTGGTGCTGCCGGCGCGGCGGGCCAGATCGGCGGCCTCGGCGTAGTCGGCGTGGGCGGCCTCCGGATCGTCGGCGGCGGCGAGGTAGTCGCCGCGGTTGACCAGCAGGTCGGCGGCGTCCTCCTGGGCGCCGAGCCGGCCGGTCAGGGTGAGGGCCTCATCGGTCAGCGCGATCGCCCGCGCGTGGTCGCCGCGTCCACCGGCCAGCCCGGCGAGCATGTCCAGAGCCAGTGCGGTGCCCCATCGGTCACCGAGGACGCGAAACTCCTCGGCGGCCATGCCGAAGTCCCGCACCGCCGGTGCGACGTCCCTCTCACCCAAAGCTCCGAAGCCCGACACGTATCGGGCGAGCGCTCGTGCCCACGGCTCAGGGCTGTCGTGCTGAGCCGTCAGGAGCGCGAACGCGCCCTGCGCGTCGCTTTCGCCGGCGTTCCGCAGCATCCACAGCAGCAGAGCCGCCGGGTAGCGGCCGGCCCGGTCGCCGGGCCAGGCGGCGGCCAGTGCCTTCTCCGCCCTCGCCCGGTGACGTCGCCAGGTCTCGCGGTCGGACGCGGCCAGCAGCACGCACGTCGCGTACTCCTCGCCGAGGCCGTCCGGGGGCGTGTCGCCGAGCGTGCCGAGCAGCCTGGTCGCGTACGGCGCGACCGCGGCGGACGCGCCGCGGATCCACAGGTACGCCGAGGCCGAGGCGAGCAGTTCCAGGGCCGTCACGACGTCCGGAGCCTTGACCGCCCAGCGCACCGCCGCCAGCAGGTTCTCGTGCTCGGCGACGAGGATCGGCAGCCATTCCAGTTGTTCGGCTCTCCGCAGATGCGGATCGGCGGTCCGCACCAGCTCCAGGACATGCCGGGCATGGGCGCGCAGCGCGGGTTCGCGGTCGCCCGCTTCGCCGAGCCGCTCGGCGCCGTAGGCGCGGATCGTCTCCAGCATCCGGTAACGGCCGCGGGAGACCTCCAGGAGTGACTTGTCGACCAGCGATTCCAGCGTGTCGGCGTCCGCGCCGCACACCTGCCGCGCCGACTCCGCCGTCGCGCCTGCGGCGAAGACGGTGAACCGCCGCGCGGCCCGTTGCTCGGGTTCGGTGAGCATGTCCCAGCTCCACGCGACCACCGATCGCAGTGTCCGGTGCCGGCCGTCGGCCGGACGGCTGCCTCGGGACGTGATCGCGAGCCGGTCGTTCAGCCGTCCCTCGAGTTCGCCGAGGTCCAGCGCGCGCAGCCGGGCCGCGGCGAGTTCGATGGCCAGCGGCAGGTCGTCCAGGGCCGCGCAGATCCGCCGTACGCGCTGAGGGTCGGCGGCGAAACCGCGTCGCACGGCGCGCGCCCGGTCGGTGAACAGCCGCACCGCGGCGTCGCCGTCGAGCGGACGCACCTGGTGGAGGTGTTCGCCGATGACACCCAGCGGTTCGCGGCTGGTGGCCAGGACCCGCAGCCGCGGACAGGCCGCCAGCAGCCGTGCCGCCAGCGCGGCCGCTTCCTCGACCACGTGCTCGCAGTTGTCCAGTACGAGCAGGAGCACCCGGTGGGACAGCGCCGCGATCAGGCGGTCGACCGGCGTCTGCGAGCCGTTCCCCACCTGCAGCCCGCGCTCGCGCAGGCCGAGCGCGCCGAGCACCGCCCGCGGCAGCCCGGCGCCGTCGCGCAGCGCGGCCAGCTCCGCGAAGCACACCTCGTCGGCCGCCACCGCTGCGACCTCGACCGACAGCCGGGTCTTGCCGACGCCGCCGGGGCCGAGCAACGTGACCAGCCGGGCCACCCGCAGCAGGCCGGTGACCTCGGCCACCTCCTCGTCGCGGCCGACGAAGGAGGTCAGCTGGGCGGGCGGCGCGGCCGGCGCCGGCGAGGGATCGACGCTCAGCAACTCCCGGTGCAGCGCGACCAGCTCGGCCGAGGGGTCGGCGCCCAGTTCCTCCGCCAGGCGCCGCCTGGTCTCCTCGAACACGACCAGCGCCTCGGCCTGCCCGCCCTCGGCGGACAGCGCACGCATCAGCAACCCGGCCGGCCGTTCCCTGAGGGGGTGCCGGCCGATCAGCTCACGCAGCTCCGCGATGGCGGCGCGATGCTCGCCGAGCCGCAGTTCGCCCTCGATCCGGTCTTCCAGGGCCGCCAGCCGCAGCTCCTCCAGCCGCATCGCGGCGGCCCGTGCCGTCTCGCTCTCGGTGAGCTCGGCCAGCGCGGGCCCGCGCCACAGGTCCAGCGCCTCGCGCAGCAGCGTCACCGCTCGTTCCGCCTCGCCGTCGCGCAACGCCACCCGGCCCTGCCCGGCCAGCCGCTCGAACCGGCGGGCGTCCACGTCGTCGTCCGCGACCACGATCCGGTATCCCGCCCCGCTCCGCTCGATCGCGGCCGCCGGCCCCAGCGCGGTGCGCAGCCGGGACACCTGGGACTGCAGCGCGTGCGCCGACAGCGCGCCGTCCGGGTCGACCTCCTCGGTCAGCCGGTCGGACGGCACGACCCGACCTGGGCGGATCAGCAGCAGCGCCAGCAGCGCGCGCCGCGCCGGGCCGCCCAGCGGAACCTCGGTGCCGTCGTCGCGCCACGCCCGGGTCTCGCCGAGGATTCCGAACCGCATGCCGGCGATTATCCCCCGGCGGCCAACCGGCGATCACGCGGGATGTCGGCCTCGGGCCGTAGCGAATTGCCCGCCGGGATCGGGACGCGACTGCTTCAGCGAAGGGTCTGTGTGCCGATGACGGACAGCAGGTGCAGCTTGCCGTGGCTCTCGCTGCCAGGAATGGCGGTGTAGACGAGCAGCGAGTGGGCCTGGTCGGGGTCGACCAGTCTCTGGCACGTCAGCTCCAGGGCTCCGACTTCGGGGTGGATGAAGTGCTTGACCTTGTGGGGGCGTATCCCGATCTCGTGGGCGTCCCACGCTCGCCGGAACTCCTCGCTGCGGGCGAGGAGCAACTCAGCGAGGTGTGCGGCTCGGGAGGCGGGGCCGCGGAGGGTGACGATCTCGCGCAGCCCCGAGGCGTACATCCGTGTGAGGAACGGATGTTCTTCGGGCGCGTAGAGCTGCCGGGCGGCTGGATCGGTGAACCACCGGTACCCCGTGCTGCGGGCAGGTCCGGTGTACCGGGTCGTGTCGCCGGTGAGCGCGACGCCCATCGGGGTCTGCCGCAGGGTCTCGCCGAGCTCGGTGACGATCTCCGCGGGGGTGTCGTTCAGGCGGTCGAGAATGCGCAGCAGACCGGGGCTGATGTGCTCGCTGACTCCGCCGCGGGCGGGCGGGTTGTGTCCCGCGAGGCGGAACAGATGGTCTCGCTCGTCGAGCGAGAGGTGCAGGCCCTGGGCGATCGAGGCGAGCATCTGGCTCGACGGCCGCGGTCCGCGTTCTCGCTCCAGGCGGGAGTAGTAGTCGGTCGACATGTGGCACAGCGTCGCGACTTCCTCGCGCCGTAGCCCGGTTGTCCTGCGACGGGGACCGCGCGGGAGGCCGACGTCCTCGGGTTGCAGCACCTTCCGACGGCTTCGGAGGAACTCCGCCAGCCCAGCGCGATCGATCATGCATTCCCTCCACTCGCGGTGCTGCTCCGTTTCTACCGTCCCCGCGTGACGGCAACCACGGACCGTTGATCCCCCTCTCCGATCAGAGGAGCGGATGAGTCCGCATCCGTGGATCGCCAGTCCCTGGAACCTCCACGTGGCGTCCGGAACCGTGGATCCGAGACGACAACACAAGGAGCGGAGCAATGCCGCGTCAAGCAATCGACATCACCATTCCGGACCTATCCGGAAAGCGCGTGCTCATCACCGGCGCCAGCGACGGAATGGGACTGGGAATGGCCGCGCGACTCGCCGCGGCCGGCGCGGACATCCTCATGCCCGTCCGCAACCGCCGCAAGGGCGAGAACGCGATCGCCCGGATCCGCCAGAGCCTCCCGAACGCGAAGGTCTCGCTGCGCAGTCTCGACCTGTCGTCGCTCAAGTCGATCGAGGCCCTCGGAGACGCTCTCCGCGAGGAGGGCCGGCCTATCCACATTCTGATCAACAACGCCGGCGTGATGACCCCGCCGAGCCGGCAGACCACAGCGGACGGCTTCGAACTCCAATTCGGCACCAACCACCTCGGCCACTTCGCCCTCGTGAGCCGCATCCTCCCGCTGCTGCGCGCCGGCCACGCCCGCGTCACGTCGCAGATCAGCATCGCCGCGAACCGCGGCGGCATCAACTGGGACGACCTGAACTGGGAACGCGGCTACAACGCCACGCGCGCCTACCAGCAGTCCAAGATCGCATTCGGGCTCTTCGGTCTCGAACTGGACCGACGCAGCAAGGCCTACGGATGGGGCATCACCAGCAACCTCTCCCACCCCGGAGTAGCCCCCACCAGCCTCCTCGCCGCCCGCCCCGAGCTGGGCCGCAACGAAGACACCAGCGGCGTCCGCCTGATCCGCGCGCTCTCGGCCCGCGGCATTCTCTTCGGCACCGTCGAGACCGCGATACTGCCCGCGCTCATGGCCGCGACCGACCCCGGCGCCAAACCCGGCACCCTCTACGGACCCAGCGGCCTCGGCAACCTCAGCGGCCCACCCGCCGAACAACGGATGTACTCCCGGCTGCGCAGCACGGACGACGCCGAGCGCGTCTGGCAGATCTCGGAGCGGCTTACCAAGATCACCGTTGCGGCCGCTTGATCGACGCCGAGGCCATCCAGGCATCCGAAGCGTCGGACTTTGGAGAACGCCGCGGTGACGCGGAAAGAGCATGAGGCGTCGGATCGCGAGCTGGTGGCCTGGCTGGTCGACCAGCCAGGTCGCGGGTACCGTGTTGCCGGTGTTCGCCGGCCTGGACGCGCTGGCGCTGACGGCGGGCCTGGTCGCCGGGGCGAGGTTCACCGGCGGCAAGCTCGTCGGACGATCCGGCAAGGAGGCCGTATGACCGTCATAGGGTTGCGGCCTGCGACGCAGGCCGACAGCGAGTTCTGCTTCCGGCTGCACGAGGCCGCCCTGGGCGAGTACGTCGCGGCGATCTGGGGATGGGACGAGCAGGACCAGCGAGACCATCATGCCCGCGTGTTCGACCCCGGCAACACGCGGATCGTCACCGCCGACGGCGTCGACGTCGGCATGCTCAGTGTCGACTACCATCCCACCGAGATCTACCTCGGCCGCATCGAGATCGACCCGGCCTATCAGGGACGCGGCATCGGCACCCGTCTCATCACCGCGCTGCTGGACGAGGCCCGCCGGCGAGGTCAGGACCTGCTCCTGGACGTCCTGACGGTGAACCGCCGCGCTCACGCCCTCTACCGGCGACTCGGCCTGAAGGAAGTGGCACGTCACGGCGACGGCAACATCAAGATCAGGATGCGCTACACCCCGCCCGCCAAACGGCTGTGACCGCCGGCTTCGGCCGGAGACCTCCGGACGCGGCACGCCGTACCGGCGCCTGGGCCGCATCGCGGAGGTCCTCTTCCGGCAGCGCGTCACCACCCGGGCGGTCAGCCCTGGCCGACGAGCCGGTCCTTGATGAGCGCGATCACCTCGTCGAACCGCGCATCCATCTTGTCGAGTCGCTCGTCCACCGCGTCGAACCGGGCGTCCATGCCGTCCAGTCGCCGGTCGATGCCGTCAAGCCGGGCCTCGACCCGGCCCATCCGCAGGTCCAGGCCGTCGAGCCGGCGGTCGACGCCATCGAGCCGGGCCTCAACGCCATCGAGCCGGGCCTCAACGCCATCGAGCCGGGCCTCGACGCCATCGAGACGGCGGTCGACGCCGTCGAGCCGGGCCTCGACGCCGATGAAGCGGTCCTCCATCGCGGTGAACCGGTCATCCACGATGTCGAACCTGGCGTTCATCTCGGCGAAGCGCGCGTCCACGCTCCCGCGGAAATCTGTCATGTCGTCGCGCACCGCCTGGAACAGGCGGACGTTGGCGCCCTGCGCCTGCTGGATGTCCAGGCGCGCTCGCTCAACCTTGTTGTCGACGGCACCGATGAGGATCTTGATGGACTGCACGTCCATCTCGAGCCCCGTGACGCGCTCCTCGAAGTCCATGTCGGCCATGGTAGCCATGCCTTTCTCCTGGGGGGTCGTCGTTCGGCACGGGCCGCCGGGCGGCGGTCCGGGGGACAACCATGCCGCATGCCGGAAGCGGCCTCGAACCGCTTCGGACCACCGAAAACCGTTCTGGAGATGGACCTGAACCCTGTGGATGACGTTTGCCGCCCCGAGTGGACGGTAGGCACTCCCTGAGCCGCCTCTTGCCGCGCGAACTGCGCAGATACCGCTGAAAACGCCCAATGTCCCCAGTCATGTCCCGCGTTGTGGCACGATCTCCAGCCGTCCGGCGTCGAAACCGGTCGTGCCCACGACCGTGTGGATGCCGTGGGAGGCGCGCGCGGGGAGGCGGGACGGCGAGGAGCGGGCCGACCCGGCCGAATCCCCGTGCGGCGGGAGGCCCCACTCCCGGCGAGAGCCGTAAAGGGGCCGCGGCGGTGCGGAAAGGGCACCGGCGCGGCCTCCAAAGGTCTGGCCCGAGATGCGAAAATCGCTTGCCGTGAGATGCCGGATGCCGTTTGCATGGCTCCCATGTCCCGCCTGCGGATCGAACCGGTGACCGAGGCCACCCTCGAGGACTGGCGGCACGCCCACAACGTGATCATCCCTGACGACCCGCTGACTCTCGACGAGATACGTGAGCGTGCCGGGCGCAACCATCTCGAGGTGGCCTACGCGGACGGCGAGCTGATCGGCTGCTCGACCGTGCGCCCGCCCAGGGACGGCTCGCCCGTCGCGACCGTGATCGTGCGCGTGCTCCCCGCCCACCGGCGGCGGGGCTACGGCGAGGAGATGTACGCGCGGTCGGCGGCCCACGCCCGCGCACTGGGCGCGAGCGTGGTCGAGACCGTGGTGCTGGCGTCCAACACCGACGGCCTGCGCTTCGCCGAGTCCCACGGCTTCACCGAGGTGGAGCGCTACTACCCGCCCGAGGGCGGCGGCCCGTTCATCACCCTGAGCAGGTCCTGAGCCGGGCGGCGCGACCACTACAGGTCGAGCCACTACAGGTCGAGCCACTACAGGTCGAGCCGCTACAGGTCGAGGAGGCGCTCCAGGCCCACGGTGAGGCCGTCGAGCTCCCGCACGCGGCGCACGCCCAGCAGGACGCCCGGCGTGAACGACGCCCGGCTCATCGTGTCGTGCCGGATCGTGAGGATCTCCCCCTCGCCGCCCAGGATGACCTCCTGGTGGGCGATCAGCCCGGCGAGCCGCACGGCGTGCACGCGGACGCCGTCGACGTCGGCGCCCCTCGCGCCGTCGAGCGCGGTGGTGGTCGCGTCGGGAGAGGGGCCGAGACCCGCCTCACGCCGCGCCCGCGCCACCAGTTCCGCCGTACGGCGAGCGGTGCCGGAGGGGGCGTCGGCCTTGTGCGGGTGGTGCAGCTCGACGATCTCGACCGACTCGAAGTGCCTGGCCGCCTGCGCGGCGAAGTGCATCATGAGCACGGCCGCGATGCCGAAGTTGGGGGCGATGAGCGAGTTCGTGCCGGGGTTGGCGGCCAGCCAGCCCCGCACGGTCTCCAGCCGTCCGGCGTCGAAACCGGTCGTGCCCACGACCGTGTGGATACCGTGGGAGACGCACCACTCGAGGTTGCCCATGACGATGTCGGGGTGGGTGAAGTCCACCACGACCTCGGCGCCGGTGAGCGCGTCGAGCGGGTCGTCCTTGTCGACCTCCGCCACGAGCTCCAGGTCATCGGCCGCCGCGACGGCCTTGCACACTTCCACACCCACGCGCCCGCGGGCGCCCAGAACACCGACCTTAATCACGCGCCAAGGCTATAGCCCCGGGCAGCCGTGACGGCGGAGGGAGGTGCGGCGAGGAGCGGGCGCGACCACGCCGGCCCGGCTACGGCGGGAGGGGCGCCCCCGGCGAGAGCCGTAAGGAAAAGACGAAGAGGCCGCGCACGGTGCGGGAAGAGCACCGGCGCGGCCTCCACGGGCATGCTCAGGCGATGGCGAAGCCGAAGTCCTTGTCGGAGTAGGGACCGATCACGGCGAGGGTCAGCGGCCGGTTGAGGATGTCCTCGGCGACCGCGGCGATCTCCTCGGGGGTGACCGCCTCGATCCGCCCGAGCACCTCGTCGACCGTCATGAGCCGCTCGTACACGAGCTCGCTCTTGCCGATCCTGGACATGCGCGAGCCGGTGTCCTCCAGCCCGAGCACCAGCCCGCCGCGCATCTGGCCCTTGCCGCGGCCGATCTCGTCGGGGGTGAGACCCTCCGCGACGACCCTGGCGACCTCGTCGCGGCAGATCTTCAGCACGTCGTCCGTCTTCGAGGGCAGGCAGCCCACGTAGATGCCGAACTGGCCGGTGTCGGCGTACTGCGAGGTGTAGCTGTAGGCGCTGTAGGCCAGACCGCGCTTCTCCCGGATCTCCTGGAACAGGCGCGACGACATACCGCCGCCGAGCGCCGCGTTCAGGACGCCGAGGGCGAAGCGCCGGTCGTCGTTGCGGTGGACGGCGGTCATACCGAGGACCAGGTTGGCCTGCTCGGTGGGCCGGTCGAGCACCCGGACGCCGGTCCGCACGTCCACGCCGGGGCCGCCGATGCGCGGGGGCGCGGGCGCGGCGGAGCCGCCCAGCGCGCCCGCCCGCTCGTACGCCGCCGCCACCAGCGCGACCACCCGCTCGTGGTCCACGTTGCCCGCCACCGACACGACCGTGCGCGGCGGGACGTAGAACCGCTGGTAGTACTCGTGGATGCGATCACGGGTGAGGGCGTTGATCGACTCCTCGTTGCCGAGGATCGGGCGGCCGATCGGCGTGTCGCCGTACAGCTCGGCGGAGAACTGCTCGTGCACCACGTCGGAGGGATCGTCGTCGTGCATGGCGATCTCCTCCAGGATCACGCCGCGCTCCGACTCCACGTCCTCCTCGGTGATCAGCGATGAGGTCACCACGTCGGCGAGCACGTCGATCGCCAGCGGCAGGTCCTCGTCGAGCACCCGGGCGTAGTAGCAGGTGTACTCCTTGGCGGTGAACGCGTTGATCTCACCGCCGATGCCCTCGATGGACGCGGAGATCTCCATGGCGTCGCGCGTGGGCGTGCCCTTGAAGAGCAGGTGCTCCAGGAAGTGGGTGGCCCCCATGTGCTCGGGGGCCTCGTCGCGTGAACCGATGCCCACCCACAGGCCGACCGCCACACTGCGCACGGTCGGCATCGTCTCGGTCACGACCCGCAGGCCGCCCGGGAGGACGGTGCGGCGGATGACCCCCGCGCCGTCCTTGCCCGGGAACAGTGTCTCGGTGGTCACGAGTTGCGCTCGTCCCGTCCGCCGCGGGTGCGGCTGCGGCTGCGGCGCGGAGTTCGCGGCTGCTCCTCCTCCGCCGGAGCGGCGGCGGCCTCGGCGGCCGGAGCGGCTTCGGCGTCGTTCTCCGCGGCCGCGGCCTTCTCGGCGGCCTCCTTCTCGACCACCTCGACCGGGACCAGCGAGAGCTTGCCACGCGAGTCGATCTCGGCGATCTCCACCTGGATCTTCTCGCCGACGTTCATCACGTCCTCGACGTTCTCGATCCGCCGGCCGCCGTGCAGCTTGCGGATCTGCGAGACGTGCAGCAGGCCGTCCTTGCCCGGCAGCAGCGAGACGAACGCGCCGAAGGCGGCGATCTTGACGACCGTGCCCAGGTAACGCTCGCCGACCTCCGGCATGTGCGGGTTCGCGATGCCGTTGATCAGCGTACGGGCGGCCTCGGCGGACGGGCCGTCGGTGGCGCCGATGTAGATCGTGCCGTCGTCCTCGATGGTGATCTCGGCGCCCGTGTCGTCCTGGATCTGGTTGATCATCTTGCCCTTGGGGCCGATGACCTCGCCGATCTTGTCGACCGGGACCTTGATCGTGATGATGCGCGGCGCGGTCGGGTTCATCTCCGCCGGGGCGTCGATGGCCTCCTGCATCACGTCGAGGATCGCCAGCCGGGCGCCCCTCGCCTGCTTCAGCGCGGCGGCGAGCACGTGGGCCGGAATGCCGTCGAGCTTGGTGTCGAGCTGGAGCGCGGTGATCAGGTCCTTGGTGCCGGCGACCTTGAAGTCCATGTCGCCCATGGCGTCCTCGGCGCCGAGGATGTCGGTCAGCGTGACGTAGGTGTCACCCTCGCCGATGAGGCCCATCGCGATGCCGGCGACCATCTCCTTGAGCGGGACGCCCGCGTCGAGCAGGGCCATCGTGGAGGCGCAGACCGACCCCATCGAGGTCGAGCCGTTCGACCCGAGCGCCTCCGACACCTGGCGGATGGCGTACGGGAACTCCTCGCGCGACGGCAGCACGGGGATCAGCGCCCGCTCGGCGAGCGCGCCGTGGCCGATCTCGCGGCGCTTCGGCGAACCGACGCGGCCCGTCTCGCCCGTGGAGTACGGCGGGAAGTTGTAGTTGTGCATGTAGCGCTTGGTCCGCTCGGGATTGAGCGTGTCGATCATCTGCTCCATGCGCAGCATGTTCAGCGTCGTGATGCCGAGGATCTGCGTCTCGCCCCGCTCGAACAGGGCCGACCCGTGCACCCGCGGCACCACGTGGACCTCGGCGTTGAGCTGCCGGATGTCCTTCGGGCCACGGCCGTCGATGCGGACGCCCTCGTTGATGACGCGCTCGCGCATCAGCTTCTTGGTGAGCGACCGGAACGCGGCGCCGATCTCCTTCTCACGGCCCTCGAAGTCGGGCAGCAGCTTCTCCGCCGCCAGCATCTTGACGCGCTCGATCTCCAGCTCGCGCTCCTGCTTGCCCGCGATCGTCAGCGCCGAGGCGAGCTCGCTCTTGACGGCGGCGGTCACGGCCTCCAGGGCGTCGTCCTGGTAGTCGAGGAAGATCGGATACTCGGCGGTCGGCTTCGCGGCGACCTCGGCCAGCTTCGACTGGGCCTCGCAGAGCACCTTGATGAACGGCTTGGCGGCCTCCAGGCCCTGGGCCACGGCCTCCTCGGTCGGGGCGACCGCGCCCTCGGCGACCAGCTTGAGCGTGTCGCGGGTCGACTCGGCCTCGACCATCATGATCGCGACGTCGCCGTCGGCCAGGACGCGCCCGGCGACGACCATGTCGAACGTGGCGCGCTCCAGCTCGGTGTGGGTCGGGAACGCCACCCACTGGCCGTCGATCAGCGCGACGCGCACGCCGCCGATCGGGCCGGAGAACGGCAGCCCGGCGAGCTGCGTGGACATGCTCGCGGCGTTGATCGCGATCACGTCGTACAGGTGCTCGGGGTGCAGGGCCATGACCGTCGCGACGATCTGGATCTCGTTGCGCAGGCCCTTCACGAACGACGGGCGCAGCGGCCGGTCGATGAGGCGGCAGGTGAGGATCGCGTCCTCGGACGGCCTGCCCTCCCGGCGGAAGAACGAGCCGGGGATGCGGCCGGCCGCGTACATCCGCTCCTCGACGTCGACCGTCAGCGGGAAGAAGTCCAGGCTCTCCTTGGGATGCTTGGACGCGGTGGTCGCGGACAGGATCATCGTCTCGTCGTCCAGGTACGCGACGGCGCTGCCCGCCGCCTGCCGGGCCAGCCGCCCGGTCTCGAACCTGATCGTGCGCGTGCCGAAGGGACCGTTGTCGATAACGGCCTCTGTGCTGTGGACACCCTCCACGGGGGACCTCCTCTTCGGGTCGGTCTCCCCGCGTCCTCGGTCGCCGGGCTCCCCGTTCAGGTGCAGTGCCGGTCTTCGATCGAAGCGCCCGGTCCGTCCGCACGGCTGTCGCCGTGCCGACCGGGGGCCACTACCGAGGACCGGCCCTCTCACGCCGCGGGATCGCGCTGCGGCTTGCTTGCGGACGCGGGGCACTGTGTCTCGGCTATTCAGTTGTCTCGGGCTGTTCGGTTGTTTCGCTCAGCCCGTTGGGCCGGTTCCATTGTGGCCGGTTATGGAAAAGGAGCGGCGAAGAATCGCCGCTCCTTCCTCACCTTATCGGCGAAGGCCCAGCCGCTCAATGAGGGAGCGGTAGCGGGTGATGTCCTTGGCCTGCAGGTACTTCAGCAGCCGGCGCCGGCGGCCCACCAGCAGGAGCAGACCACGGCGGCTGTGGTGGTCGTGCTTGTGGGTCTTCAGGTGCTCGGTGAGGTCGCTGATCCGCTTGCTCAGAAGCGCGATCTGGACCTCCGGCGACCCGGTGTCACCCTCGCTGGTGCCGTACTCGCCGATGATGGACTTGGTGGTAGCGGCGTCAAGCGACACTGCTTCTCCGTTCTGGTGAAATGGCACGCGCAACGGTTCCGAGCCCGCGAACGACCGTGCGTGCCTACAGTCGCCGTGACAGGACAGCCGGGTGGCTCACGCCACCTGAGCATGGCTGACATACAACCCTACCAGCTCGCGGACACACCCTGTCACGACGCGCCACGGAGCAGGTTCAGGAGCGGCAGGTTCAGGAGGTGAACTCGCGGGCCCGGGCCACGTCGTCGTGCATCTGCTCGATCAACGCCTCGATCGAGTCGAACCTGAGCGTGTCGCGCAGCCGCTCGCCGAAGTCCACGGCCACGTGCGCACCGTACAGGTCCAGGTCGTCGCGGTCCAGCGCGTACGCCTCGACCGTGCGCTCCACCCCGTCGAACGTGGGGTTGGTCCCGATCGAGATCGCGGCCGGCCAGCGCTCCCCCTCGTACGGCGAGGGGCTCTGGGTGCACTGCAGCCATCCCGCGTAGACGCCCTCGGCGGGGATGGCGGTGTGCTGCGGCGACTCGACGTTGGCGGTGGGGAAGCCGAGCGCCCGGCCGCGCTGGTGGCCGCGGACCACCACGCCCTCCACCCGGTGGGCGCGGCCCAGCAGGACGGCCGCGCCCGCGACGTCGCCGGCGGCCAGCCGCTCCCGGACCAACGTGGAGGAGATGGCGTCGCCGTCGCTGACCAGGGGCACGCCCTCGGCTTGGAAGTCGTACTTCTCCCCCAGCGTCCGCAGCGTCTCCAGGTCGCCTGACGCCTTGTGGCCGAAGCGGAAGTTCTCCCCCACCACGACCCCCGCCGCGTGCAGCCGGTCGACCAGAGCCGTCTGGACGAACTCGTCCGGCGACATCCGGGAGAACTCCAGCGTGAACGGCAGCACGCACACCGCGTCCACGCCCAGCGCGCAGAGCAACTCGACCCTGCGGTCGGTGGTGGTGAGCCGCGGCGGGTGGCTGCCGGGCCGTACGACCTCGTCGGGGTGCGGGTCGAAGGTGACCGCCACGGCGGGCAGCCCCAGTTCGCGGGCCATGTCCACCGCGCGGGCCACCATGCGCTGGTGACCGAGATGCACGCCGTCGAACACGCCGATCGTGACGACGGACCTGCCCCAGTCCTGCGGGACCTCGTCCAGCCCGTGCCAGCTCTGCACCTCGACCTCGATTCCGTGTTCAGTTGCCGCACCTGCGGTGCGGCGGCTGAGTCGCCTCGCCTGGGAAGCGCGCAGTAGACAAGCCTGCCATGCCCCGGGGGGTGCCGGGGAACCAGCCCCGGGGTCAGGAGACGAAGACCACCAGAGGCCGGGCCGTCCCGCCGCGCTCCTCGGCGAGCGCGAGCAGCGTGCCGTCAGGCCCGAAGACGCCGATCGGGCCCGGCCCGAGGCCCGCCGCGCGCAGCCGCCCGCCGTGCGCGACCAGCCGCGCCTCGTCCTCGCCCACGTCCCTGCGGGGGAAGGCCGCCGCCACCGCCTCGGCCATGGGCATGATCACGCACTCGCGGGCGAGGTCCTCGATCGTGCGCGCCGCCTCGATGCCGTACGGCCCGACCCGGGTGCGGCGCAGCCGGGTGAGATGGCCACCGACGCCGAGCGACGCGCCGAGATCCCGGGCCAGCGCCCGGATGTAGGTGCCGCTGGAGCAGGTGATCACGGCGTCCAGGTCCACCGTCTCCGGGGTCCGCCGGATCTCCCCCACCTCGAACGCGTGGATCGTGACCGGCCGGGCGGCCAGCGCCACCTCCTCGCCGGCGCGGGCCCGCTTGTAGGCCCGCTGCCCGTCGACCTTGATGGCACTCACCTGTGGCGGCACCTGCATGATCTCGCCGGTGAGCGCACCGACGCCCTTGTGCACCTGCTCGTCGGTCACGTGCCCGGCCGGGGTGACGGCGACCACCTCACCCTCGGCGTCGTCGGTGTTCGTCGTCACGCCGAGGCGGATCGTCGCCTCGTAGACCTTCTCGGTCAGCGCGAGGTGCCCGAGGAGGCGGGTCGCCTTCTCCACACCGATCACCAGCACGCCGGTGGCCATCGGGTCGAGCGTGCCCGCGTGGCCGACCTTGCGGGTGCCCGCGATGCCGCGCATCTTGCCGACGACGTCGTGCGACGTCCAGTCGGCCGGCTTGTCCACGATGATCAGACCGCTCGGCGGCGGCGTCCTTCTGGCTTTGGCCGTGCTCATCACGGGCTCCCTTCCGGGGCGAGGAGGGGGCGCAGGGCGGCCATCGTGTCCGCCACGGACAGCGCCGAGGAGAACCCGGCGGCGCGCGGGTGACCGCCGCCGCCGAGCGCGGCGCAGGCCCGGGCCACGTCCACCGCGCCCTTCGACCGGGTCGAGACGTTCCAGCCGCCCTCGTCGTCCTCCTTGAGCACGACCGCGACCTCCGCCTCGTCGACCCGGCGCACGACGTCGATCATGCCTTCCACCTCGTCGTACGGCAGGCCCTCCGCGGCGCGGTCGGCGCGGCTCACGTAGGTCCACACCAGTCCGAGGCCGCCCGCGGCGTCCGGCTCCAGAGTGGCCCGCCCGAGCGCCGTGCCGAGCACCCGCAGGTACGCGAACGGCGAGCGGTCCCACAGCTCCCTGGCGATCTCCTCCGGGCGCAGCCCCGTGGCCAGCAACCGGCCGGCCATGGCGTGCGCCGCCGGAGAGGTGATCGAGTGCCGGAAGGAGCCGGTGTCGGTCACCAGCCCCGCGTACAGGCAGGTGGCGATCTCCCGGTCGATCGGGAGGCCGAGCCGATGGATGAGCTCCTCGACGACCGTCGTGGTCGAGGCCGCCGCGGGGTCCACGAGGTGGACCGTGCCGAAGCGGGTGTTCGACACGTGGTGGTCGATCACGATGAGTTCGCCGGCCTTGCCCGCGTGGGGCGCGAGCAGGCCCAGCCGCTCCATCGTGGAGGCGTCGAAAGTGATCATCAGGTCGGGCTCGGCGGGGTAGGCCGAGGGCTCCACCAGCAGGTGCCGCCCGGGCAGGAACCGCAGGAGCCGGGGCACCGCGAAGACCCGGTCGCCGAAGGACGCGACGACCTTCTTGCCCGTACGCGCCGTCGCCGAGGCCAGCGCCAGCCCGAGGCCCAGCATCGAGCCGAGGGCGTCCGCGTCCGGGGACACGTGACAGGCGAGTGCCAGCGTGTCGGCGGCGCGGATCAGCTCGGTCGCGCGCCGCCAGTCCGCCTCGCCGAGGGCGCTTTCGGTCGCGGTCACCGGGCGGCGTGCCCCGCCCGGCCGGTGGGCTCGTCCTCGCCCTCCTCCTCGGCCGCCTCGGCGTCGAGGTCCTCCTCGAAGCGGTAGGGGTCGGCGTCCCCGGCGAACTGCGCGCCCTCCGCCTGGCGGGCGATCTCCGCGTCCTTGGCCCTGGCCAGCGCGAACAGGTCGTCCATGTGGCGGGCGCTGTCGGGGAGCGGGTCGTGCACGAACGTGAGGCCGGGGGTGTGCCGCAGGCCGGTCTGCCGGCCGACCTCCGACCGGATGATGCCCTTCGCGCTCTCCAGGGCGGCGGCCGTGTCGGCCCGCTCCGCCTCGGAGCCGAAGACCGTGTAGTAGACGGTCGCGTCGCTCAGGTCAGGGGTGACCCTGGCGTCGGTCACCGTCACGAACCCCAGCCGCGGATCCTTGATCCGCCGCTCCAGCATCTCCGCGACCACCTGCTGGATGCGATCGGCCAGCTTCCTGGCACGCGCTGCGTCCATGCTCACGCTCCCTCGTATCTGTACGGCTGACGCGCGGGCCCCGGCCGTCTATTCCTCGTGGTCGTTGAAGAGCCGCCGCCGCGCGGACAGCAACTCGATCTCGGGGTGGTAGGCGACCAGGCGTTCGCAGGCGTCCAGCACCTCGTCGCAGTTGGCCGCGGACGCCGATATCACGGCGACGCCGATCTCGGCGCGCCGGTGCAGGTCGAGGTGGCCCGCCTCGGCGACGGCGACGGCGGGATACTTACGCTGGATCTCGGCGATGATCGGCCGGACCACCGAGCGCTTCTGCTTCAGCGAGCGGACGTCACCGAGCAGGATGTCAAGAGTAAGAGCACCGATGAACATGGGTCGTCACCACGTCACGGACGTCCGGCCGCCGCCCCCGCACGTGGCGGGGGCGGCGGGACGGCGCGTCAGACGCGCGGCTTCTCCTGCATCTCGAACGTCTCGATGACGTCCTCGATCTTGATGTCGCTGTAGCCGATACCGATACCGCACTCGAAGCCCTCGCGGACCTCGGTCGCGTCGTCCTTGAAGCGGCGCAGCGACGAGACGGTGAGGTTGTCGGCCACCACGACGCCGTCGCGGATGAGCCGGGCCTTGCTGTTGCGGGTGATCACGCCCGAGCGGACGATCGAACCGGCGACGTTGCCGATCCGCGGGACCTTGAAGACCTCGCGGATCTCGGCGGTGCCGGTCCTGACCTCCTCGAACTCCGGCTTGAGCATGCCCTTGAGGGCCGCCTCGATCTCCTCGATCGCCTGGTAGATGACCGAGTAGTACCGGATGTCCACGCCCTCGCGCTCGGCCAGGTCGCGCGCCCGCACCTCGGGACGCACGTTGAAGCCGATGATGACGGCGTTGTCGTCGCCCATCGCCAGGTTGACGTCGTGCTCGGTGATGGCGCCGACCGCGCGGTGGAGCACCCGCAGGCGCACCTCCTCGCCGACGTCGATCTTGAGCAGCGCGTCCTCCAGGGCCTCGACGGAACCGGAGACGTCACCCTTGATAATGAGCTTGAGCTCGTCGACCTGGCCCTTCTCGAGGTCCTTGAACAGCTCCTCGAGGGTGCGCCGGCGGCCGGACCTCGCCATGTCGGCGATCCGCTGCCTGGCCGCCCGCTGCTGGGCGATCTGGCGCGCCATGCGGTCGTCGGTGACGACGATGAAGTTGTCACCGGCGCGCGGGACGGCCGTAAGACCGAGGACCAGGACCGGACGCGACGGGTCGGCCTCCTCGACCGTCTCGCCGTTGTCGTCCAGCATGGCGCGGACGCGGCCGAACGCCTCACCACAGACGATCGAGTCGCCCACCCGCAGCGTGCCGCGCTGCACGAGCACGGTCGCCACCGGGCCGCGGCCCTTGTCGAGGTGCGCCTCGATCGCGAGGCCCTGGGCGTCCATCTCCGGGTTGGCCCGCAGGTCGAGCTCGGCGTCCGCGGTCAGCAGGATGGCCTCGAGCAGGTTGTCGATGCCGATGCCCTGCTTGGCGGAGATGTCCACGAACAGGGTGGAGCCACCGAACTCCTCGGCCACCAGGCCGTACTCGGTGAGCTGGGCCCGCACCTTGGTCGGGTCCGCGCCCTCCTTGTCGATCTTGTTGACCGCCACCACCACAGGGACGTTCGCCGCCTGGGCGTGGTTCAGCGCCTCGATGGTCTGCGGCTTCACACCGTCGTCGGCCGCGACCACCAGCACCGCGATGTCGGTGGCCTGCGCGCCACGGGCACGCATGGCGGTGAACGCCTCGTGACCCGGGGTGTCGATGAAGGTGATCTTCCGCTGCTCGCCCTCGTGCGTCGTCGCCACCTGGTAGGCGCCGATGTGCTGGGTGATGCCGCCGGCCTCGCGGGCCACCACGTTGGTGTGGCGGATCGCGTCGAGCAGCTTCGTCTTACCGTGGTCGACGTGACCCATGACGGTCACGACCGGCGGGCGCGGCGCGAGGTCGGCCTCGTCGCCCTCGTCCTCACCGAACTCGATCTTGAAGGACTCGAGGAGCTCGCGGTCCTCCTCCTCCGGGCTGACGACCTGGACGTCGTAGTCCAGCTCGGCGCCGAGGAGCTGCAGCGTCTCCTCGTTGACCGACTGGGTCGCCGTCACCATCTCGCCGAGGTGCAGCATGATCTGCACGAGCGAGGCGGGGTTGGCGCCGATCCGGTCGGCGAAGTCCGACAGGGACGCGCCACGCGGGAGGCGGATGGTCTGGCCGCCGCCGCGCGGAACCTGCACGCCACCGATCGCCGGGGCCTGCATGTTGTCGAACTCCTGGCGCCTCTGGCGCTTGGACTTGCGGCCGCGGGTCGGACGGCCGCCCGGACGCCCGAACGCGCCCGCCGTGCCGCCACCGCGGCCACGGCCACCGCCGCCGCCACCACCCGGACGGCCGGCGAAGCCGCCGCCGCCACCGCCCGGACCGCCACCGGGACCACCGGGGCGACCGGTACCCGTGGCGCCGGGACGCGGACCGCCGAAGCCCCCACCGGGACGACCGCCACCGCCACCCGGACGGCCACCGCCGCCGGGGCCGGGACGACCGCCGCCGCCGGGACGCGGGCCACCGCCGCCCGGCGCGGCCGGTCGGCCCTGCGGCATCATCATCGGGTTCGGGCGCGGACCGCCGGGACGCGGGCCGCCGGCGCCGGGACCCGGGCGCGGACCGCCCATGCCCGGACCGGGACGCGGACCACCGGCACCGGGTCCGGGACGCGGACCACCGGCGCCCGGAGCGCCGGAACGCGCGCCCGGCGGACGCGGGATGGCCCCGTCGCGCGCGCCGTCACGGCGCGGCTCGCGCGGGCCGCCGTCACCACGGTCGGGACGGTCACCGCGGTCGGGACGACCGCCGTCGCGGCCACCGGGCCGCGCGGGGCGCTGGCCCATGCCACTGGCGGTCGAGGAGAACGGGTTGTTGCCCGGACGCGGGCCGCGCGGGCCCGGCTTGGGCGCGCCGGGGCGCGGAGCGCCACCGGTGGGCGCGCCGGGACCGGCGGGTGCGCCACCCGGGCGCGGGGCCGGGGCCGGCCTGGGGCCCGGCTTGGGCGCACCGGCGCCGGGGGCACCCGGCCTCGGGCCGGCGGCCGCGGGACGCGGGGCCTCCGGGCGAGGCGCCTGCGGACGGGCGGCCTCGGGGCGCGCCGCGTCCGGCTGGGACACCGGCGGGTGAGGCATCGGAACCGGACGCGGAGCGGGCCGCGGGCCGGGCTTCGGGCCCGGCTTGGCCACCGCGCCGGTGGACTGGGAAACGGGCGCCTGCGGGGCGCCCCCGTTGGCCTGGCTCTCAGCCGGCCTCGGCGCAGGCTTCGGCTGCGCCGGACGGGCGGGCCTACCCCCGCCCTTGGAGGCGTCACCCTTGAACGCCTCGGTCAGTTTGCGGACGACCGGCGCCTCGATCGTCGAGGACGCCGACCTCACGAACTCGCCCATTTCGGTGAGCTTGGCCATGACGACCTTGCTCTCGACCCCGAACTCCTTGGCGAGCTCGTATACCCGGACCTTCGCCACTGCACTCCCTAACTCGGCCCGGGAGGCTCGCAGTGCCGCCGGACCGTCGCTACCTGAACGTACTCATCGCCGCGTGCTCATCAGGCGCTCATAGCAATCTGACTCCGCCCATCAACTCGGCGTCCTACATGACAATTTCGTCGTGCCCTGGCTCCCGGAGCCGATACCGAGGGCCAGCGGTAACCATTCACCCGGACCGCCCCGGCGTCAACCCCTCCAAGTGAGCCCGCAGGAGCGACGTGTCGAGCGGCCCCTCCGCGCGGAATGCGCGAGGGAACGCCCGGCGACGCTCGGCGAGCTCCAGACAGCGCGGGGACGGGTGCAGCGAGGCACCGCGTCCCGGGAGCCGTCCTCGTGTGTCGGGGACGATCACGCCCTCGGCCACGACCAGGCGGAGCAACTCGGACTTTACCGTGCGAACCCGGCAGCCCACACATGTTCTCAGCGGGGCTGCCTGGTAACCATATTCCAGCTTACCTCGCCGACGCATCAGCGGGATCAGCAGGTGCCTGCTCGGTGTCCGGCCGGATGTCGATCCGCCATCCCGTCAGGCGGTTGGCGAGGCGGGCGTTCTGCCCTTCCTTGCCGATCGCCAGGGACAACTGGTAGTCGGGCACGATGACACGCGCGGTGCGGTTGTCGGCGTCGACCACCTCGACACGGGAAACACGCGCGGGCGACAGCGCATTCCCGACGAACTCGGCCGGATCCTCCGACCAGTCGATGATGTCGATCTTCTCGCCGTGCAGCTCCGTCATGACGTTGCGCACGCGTGAGCCCATCGGGCCGATGCAGGCGCCCTTGGCGTTGACGCCGGGCTTGCGCGACCTCACCGCGATCTTGGTGCGGTGGCCGGCCTCACGGGCGATGGCAGCGATCTCCACCGTGCCGTCGGCGATCTCCGGCACCTCCAGCGCGAAGAGCTTCTTCACCAGGTTGGGGTGGGTGCGCGAGAGGGTGACCGACGGCCCCTTGGGGCCCTTCTTCACCTGCACCACGTAGCAGCGGATGCGCTCGCCGTGCCCGTACTCCTCGCCCGGGACCTGCTCGTTGTGCGGCAGGATCGCCTCGATCTTGCCGAGGTCGACCAGCACCACCCGCGGGTCCTTGCCCTGCTGGATGACGCCCGCGACCAGCTCGCCCTCGCGGCTCGCGAACTCGCCGAAGTTCACCTCGTCCTCGGCGTCCCGCAGCTGCTGGAGGATCACCTGCTTGGCCGTGGTGGCGGCGATCCGGCTGAAGTTGGACGGGGTGTCGTCGTACTCCCGCACGACCTCGCCGTTCTCGTCCAGCTCGGCGGCCCAGATGACCACATGGCCCGTGTCGCGGTCCAGCTCGGCCCGCGCCTTCTGCGCCGCGCCCTCCGTGCGGAAGTACGCGATGAGCAACGCGTCCTCGATCGCCTTGACGACCAGGTCGAAGGAGATGTCCTTCTCCCGCTCCAGGCTGCGCAGGACGCTCATGTCAATGTCCACAAGGCTCCCCCCTAGCCCTCGTCGTCGGCGTCGTCGATGTCTTCGTCGACATCGAGGTCCTCATCAAGTTCGTCGTCGAGCCCGGCGTCGCGCCGGTTGAACTCGACCTGCACCCGGCCGCGCACCAGCTCGCCGTACGCGATGCGGCGCGCGCCGTCCAGCTCCACGCCGGTCTCGTCGGCCTCGGTCACGCGGCCCTCCACGGAGGTGCCGTCACGCAGCTCCGCCTTCACCAGCCGCCCGCGCGCCCGGCGCCAGTGGCGCGGCTCGGTGAGCGGCCTGTCGACACCGGGGGAGGTGACCTCGAGGACGTACGGGCTGCCGCCGAGGACGTCCACCTCGTCCAGCCGCTTGGAGACGGACTGGCTCACGTCGGCCACGTCGTCCAGGCTCACGCCGCCGTCCCGGTCCACCACGACGCGCACCAGCCGCCGGCGGCCCGCCGGGGTGACCGTGACGTCCTCCAGATCGAAGCCCTCGGCGGCGACCACCGGGCCGAGCAGCTCAACCAGGCGGCCGCGTCGAGCGTCGCTGCCCATGCCGACCTCCCAATGACCGTGTGGACCGTGTGCCTGTGACCGTAGTGCCCAAGCCCGATGTGCCAACAGCCTATCGACACCGCGAGGTGGAAACAGCGCCACACCCGAGCGGCGATCCGACACGTGCACGATCATCACGGTCACGGGCGATGACCAGTGGGCGGCGCGCCGTACGATGCTGTGTCGTGAGACACAGCGGCGGGGCACAAGTGACGAGACGTGCGTTGCTGGGCTCCGCCGCCGCGGCCGGTCTGGCCGCGGCGGGCTGTTCCTCTGCCCCGCGGAAACCGGCCGCGCCGGCCTCTCCGGATCCGCAGACCGTGCTGCTCACCTCGCTGATCGCGGGCAAGGAGCAGCTGGTGTCGCTGTACGGGCGCGCGGCCGCCGCCCTGCCCGACCGGGCCGCCGCGCTGGAGCCGTTCCGCCGGCGTCACGCCGCCCACCTGCAGGCCCTGCGCGCGCTCCTGCCCGCCGGGAGCGGGCCGGGAACGTTCCCCGCGAGCCCCGGGGCCTCGTCCTCGGCGTCCCCGTCCGGAAGCCCGTCCGCGGTCTCGGTCGGGGCGCTCAGGGACGCCGAGCGGCGCGCGGCGTCGGCGCGACCGGCGCAGATGGCGACGGCCTCCCCCGCGCTCTCCCAGCTCCTGGCGAGCATCGGCGCGTGCGAGGCCGTCCACGTCGTCGCCCTGGGGAGGGTGCGTGACTGAGAGCGCGACCGAGCCCACCCGATCGCCGACCGGGGCGCCGGCCGGCGACGCGCTCGGCCGGGCGCTGACCGCCGAGCACGCCGCGGTGTACGCGTACGGGGTGATCGGCGGGAAGACGAGCGGCGCGCTGCTCAGGGCGGCCACGGCGGGGTTCGACGCCCACCGGGCGCGGCGCGACCGGCTTCGCGCGCTCATCACCCAGCGGGGCGGCACGCCCGCCGAGCCCGGCCCCACCTACCGCCTGCCCTTCGAGGTGCGCACCCCGGCCGACGCGGTGCGCCTCGCCGTGCTGGTGGAGCAGCGGGTGACCACCGCCTACCTGGAGCTCGCCGCCGACCGCGACCCGGAGCTGCGGCGGTTCGCCGCGCTGGCCGCGCAGGAGTGCGCGACGCGGGCGTACGGCTGGCAGCCGAAGATCGGCCCGTTCCCCGGCATGGACCGAGGCGGCGCCGACTCCGGTGGCGCCGTCCCCACACCGGGGTCTGAGTCCTCCGGCCCGGAGGGATCCGGGGGGACGCCGGGCCAGGAGGCCCAGCCGGAGGCGTCCGCGCCGGACGGCCAGTAGGCGGACGCCACCGGTCAGCGTGAGAAGCGGTCGAGCAGCGGCGCCAGCCGCCGGTCGTGCTCCTCGCGCCGTAACCTGCCGCCCCGCATCAGCGCGACGAGCCCGGGCCGCCGCTCGGCGAAGGCCGCGTGCGGCCCCGGCGGCGGCGAGGTCGGCGAAGCCCTCCACCACGACCGCCGCCATGATGGCGTCCTTGCCCTTGAAGTGGCTGTGGAGGACCGGCAAAGAGGCGCCGCCGCCCCTGAGGGGGACGGCGGCGCCGTGTGTCAGAAGATCAGGCCCGGCAGGCGGCCAGCACCCGCTCGACGGCCTCGTCCAGCGGGATCTCCTCCTTGGTCCCGGTGACCCGGTCGCGCAGCTCGACCACGCCGTTGGCCAGGCCCCGGCCGACGATCAGCACGGTGGGCAGGCCGAGCAGCTCGGAGTCCTTGAACTTGACGCCGGGCGAGACCCCGGGACGGTCGTCCACGAGCACCCGCAGCCCCCGAGCCTCGAGGGTCTCGGCGAGCGTGCTGGCCACCTCGATCTGGTTCTCCTTGCCGGTGCCGACGATGTGCACGTCGGCCGGCGCCACCTCCCTGGGCCACACCAGGCCCAGCTCGTCGTGGCGCTGCTCGGCGAGCACGGCCACCGCCCGGGACACGCCGATGCCGTACGAGCCCATCGTGATGCGGATGGGCTTGCCGTCGGGCCCGAGCGCGTCGAGCTGGGCGGCGTCGGCGTACTTGCGGCCGAGCTGGAAGATGTGGCCGATCTCGATGCCCCGGTCGATCGACAGCGGGTGCGCGCAGCGGGGGCAGGAGTCGCCCGCCCGCACCTCGGCGGCCTCGATCGTGCCGTCGGGCTGGAAGTCGCGGCCGGCGACCACGTGCGCGGCGTGCCTGCCCGGCTCGTTGGCGCCCGTCACCCAGGCCGAGCCCTCCACCACCCGCGGGTCGACCAGGTAGGTGATCCCCAGATCCCCGAGCACCTGCGGGCCGATATAGCCGCGCACCAGGCCGGGGTGGCGGGCGAAGTCCTCGGCCTCGAAAATCTCCGGCACGCCGGGCGAGAGCGCCGCCTCCAGGCGCTTGAAGTCGACCTCGCGGTCGCCGGGCACGCCGATGACCACCGTCTTGACCTCGTCGGAGCCCGGCGTGCGGACCTTGACGACGAGGTTCTTCAGCGTGTCGGCGGCGGTGACGCCGAGGCCGTGGTGCTCGTTGACGTACGAGACGAGCGACTCGATCGTCGGGGTGTCGGGCGTGTCGAGCACCCTCATGGGCGGATGCGCGGTGGTGACGGCGGGCGGCGCGGGCGTGACGACGGCCTCGGCGTTGGCCGCGTATCCGCAGTTGTGGCAGGCCACGAAGGTGTCCTCACCGGTCGGGCAGGGGGCGAGGAACTCCTCGGAGGCCGACCCGCCCATCGCGCCCGACATCGCGAAGCAGATCCGGTAGTCGATGCCGAGGCGCTCGAAGATCCGGATGTACGCCTCGCGGTGCATCTCGTAGGACCGCTTCAGGCCGTCGTCGTCGAGGTCGAAGGAGTAGGAGTCCTTCATGACGAACTCGCGGCCCCGCAGGATGCCCGCCCGGGGCCGGGCCTCGTCGCGGTACTTGGTCTGGATCTGGTACAGCGTGACGGGGTAGTCCTTGTAGGAGGAGTACTCCCCCTTCACCATGTCGGTGAACATCTCCTCGTGGGTCGGCCCGAGGAGGTAGTCGGCGCCCTTGCGGTCCTTCAGCCGGAACAGCGTGTCGCCGTACTCGGTCCAGCGGCCCGTGGGCTCGTAGAAGTCCCGGGGCAGCAGCGCGGGGAACAGCACCTCCTGCGCGCCCATCCGGTCCATCTCCTCGCGCACGACCCGTGCGATGTTCTCCAGCACGATCTTGCCGAGCGGCAGCCAGGAGTAGATGCCGGGCGCGACCCTGCGGATGTAGCCGGCGCGGACGAGCAGCTTGTGGCTCGGCACTTCCGCGTCCGCCGGATCCTCACGCAGGGTGCGCAGGAACAGGGTCGACATACGCAGCAGCACGGCTACTCCTTGCTCGTTAGAGGTCTCGTCCGCAGCGCCCCCTCGGGATCCCCGCGATGCGGTCTCCTCGCGGACCCTCGGAGACGATCCTCGCGGACCCTCGGAGACGAACTGAGAGACGAGACGAAGACGATGTGCTCCCAAGGCTATCGACTCCGGGGCCTTCACCGCCTCACGTAAACGTCGGCGGCCGATATCGGCCGCCGACGTCAGCCGCCGAGCAGTTCCTCCCAGTGCTGGCGGGACCGTCCGCCCGTGCCCACGGGGCCGGCCGGGCCGTCCAGCGCCGCCGACAGCCGCCACAGGCCGGGCCTGGTCCGCAGGCGCTCCATGCCGAACGGGTCGATGGCCCGCAGCACGAAGGTCACGCCCATCACGTTCAGCATCGCCGTCGACGTGGTCGCCGGGCCCGCGGGCGCCGCCCGCACGGCGTCCGGACCAGGCTCGCCGATCCGCTCCAGGAGCAGCACCGCCACCTCGGCGGCGTACGGGCCGTCGCGCCACTCGATGTGCCAGGAGCGGTCGGTGCCCCGCCACCACGTGAGGTCGCGGCACGCCTCGAGCGTCTCCGCCTCGCCGGATAAGGCGGCCATGACCCGCCCCAGCGCCTCGTACCTGAGCCCGTCCGGCCCGGAACCGTGCGACGGCGGCGCGTCGCCGTCGTCTTGACCGTTCTGCGGGCCGTACGCCGTGGCCGGTGAGGCCCCGAGCTCGTCCCGCCCCCCGCGGAGTCCCCTCATGTCAGGGAGGGTGCCACCGCCCGGCCTTCTCGTCCGCGGGTTTCCCCGTCTTTTAGCCCCACTGCCCACGGGCATCACTTTGATCGTGGCCGCCGGGTCGCCGCAACCCCGCGAACCATCACAACACGGACGACAATCCGGCCCACGGCACGGCGTTCCCCTGGCAGGGCGACCGGCGGTGATAAAGAATCACTGGTAGAGGACGCCCGCCGCTGCTGGAGGCCATGGTGACACTGCGCGTCGCGATCGTCGGGTCGGGCCCGGCTGGGATCTACACGGCCGAGGCGCTGGTCAAGCAGTCGCACGATCCCGTCGAGGTGGACGTCCTCGAACGCCTGCCGACGCCGTACGGGCTCGTCCGGTACGGCGTCGCGCCCGACCACACGTCGATCAAGTCGATCGCCGGCTACCTGCGGAGGGTGCTGGAGACCCCGGGGGTCCGCTTCCTGGGCGGCGTCGAGCTGGGCGCGGACCTGTCGGTGGACGACCTGATGTCCTGCTACGACGCCGTCGTCTACTGCACGGGCGCGATGGTCGACAGGCACCTCGGCGTCCCGGGCGAGGACCTGCCGGGCAGCGTCGCGGCGACCGACTTCGTCAACTGGTACTGCGGCCACCCCGACGTCCCGCCGAACGCCTTCTCCCTCGACGCGGAGGACGTCGTCGTCATCGGCGTCGGCAACGTCGCGGTGGACGTGGTGCGGATCATGGCCAAGACGGCCGACGAGCTGCGCGGCACCGACGTGCCCGAGGAGGTGCTCGACCGGCTGGCCGCCTCTAAGGTGAAGCGCATCCACATGGTCGGCAGGCGCGGCCCGGAGCACGCGAAGTTCACCCTGAAGGAGCTGCGCGAGCTCGGCGAGCTGCTCAACGCCGACGTCCTCACCTTCCCCGACGAGATCGCGGTCGCCGACCTGACGACGTTGTCGCGACAGGTCAAGGGCAACGTGGACGTGCTGCGGTCGTGGTCGGAGCGCAAGCCGGCCGACCGGCCACGCCGTCTGGAGGTGCGCTTCTGGCTGCGCCCCGTGGAGATCCTCGGCGTGTCCCGGGTCGAGGGCGCACGGCTGGAGCGGACCCGGCTGGAGGGCGGGCGGGTCGCCGGGACGGGCGAGTTCGAGACGATCCCGGCGGACATGGTGATGCGCTCGGTGGGCTACCAGAGCGTGGCGCTGCCCGGGGTGCCGTTCGACCCGGGGTCGATGACGGTGCCGAACGTCGCGGGAAGGGTGGCGGAGCGGCAGTACGTCGCGGGCTGGCTCAAGCGGGGGCCGACGGGCGTGATCGGGACCAACAAGTCCGACGCCGCCGAGACCGTGCGCACGCTGCTCGCCGAAGCGGTGCCGGGAACCGCGACCACCCGGCTGGACGACCTGCTCGCCGCGCGCGGGCTGAGCCCGGTGACGTACGAGGACTGGCTCGCGATCGAGGCAGCGGAGGCAGCGCTGGCCGGCAACCTCAGGAGAGGCGAGCGGGTGAAGCTGGTGGGCAGGGACGCGATGCTGGGCGCGTGCGGCCGGCTCGCCCGGCCGGGCGGCGCGACCTGAGGGACGCCCCGGTCAGGACCAGTGGGCCGGCCGGTGGTAGCGCGCGCCGTCGCGGCCGGGCACGAGTTCGGGAAGCTGCGACTGCCGGATGAGCGCCTCGCCGAGGGGGAACCAGGCGTCGCTCGCGAGGCGCAGGCCGTCCGAGCGCCTGCCGGGCGGGAAGACGGAGACGACCCGGGTCTTGCCGCCGCGCCGGGCGTCCACCTGGCGCACCGCCTCGATCGCCGCGCACAGGTCGGAGTCCGCCGACAGCAGCAGCACCATGTCGACCAGGTCGAGCGCCACGTCGCCGACCATGGCGGCGGCCAGGGCGACGTCGGACTGCTTCTCCTCGTAGGTCCGCCAGGAGACGCCGCAGGCGCGGCAGGCGGCCCGCTGCTCCTGGAACCGCCCGAGCACCACCTCGACGCCCAGGGTCTCCAGGGCCGCCTGGTAGGTCTGCTGGCGGGCGAGGGCACGAGCGTCGCCCCGGATGGGGGCGGTGAAGTAGCGGACGGCGGTCAGCGTCTGCCCGGTCCTCAGCAGCCGAAGAGCCAGCGCCCGTAGATCGAGCCAGAGGTAGCGGCGTCCCCGCAGGGAGCGCAGTCCGTAGTAGAGGTTGAACCCGTCGACGTAGACCCCGACACGCACGACTTGGGGAACGGGGTTGTCGCGCACCGCCATCATCTCCTAACATGGAGTCACCGCGCCCGCGGCTACGTCCCCGGGCTCTACGGCCCCCGGTAGGGGGCCGTTTCTTTATCTCCACCGATTCGCTCATCTGTTCGATCGGCTGTTTGAGGAAAAGGATAGCCAACGCTGCGTTGTCATGCAGCGACGTTGCGTGATTGCGCTCACCGTGGCGGGACTCTGCGAGGATCGTCTCCATGGAGACGACGCTGACCGGCGCGGACGGGCCGCTCGACGGGCTGCTCGACGGCTTCGCCGGCGCCCATCGCGAGCAGCTCGCCCGGTTCCCCGTACGGGAACCCGCGTGGCAGCCGGTGCACACCGTGTACGTGCCCGCGGACCGGGTGACGGCGGACATCGTCCAGCGGTGGCGGCACGCCGCCACCGACCTCCTCCACCGGCTCCTGTTCACCCCCGCCGAGCTGGCCGCGCTGTTCGAGCTCGACCCCGAGCTTGCCCAGCCCGTGCACGACCGCGTACGCAGGAAGCTGCACGCCGAGCCGATCGAGGACCTGCGGATCGACTTCGAGGACGGCTACGGCCAGCGCTCCCCCGACGAGGAGGACCGGCATGCCGAGTCGGCGGCGGCGGCCGTGGCCGCGATGCACGAGGCGGGCACGCTGCCCCGCAGGTGGGGGCTGCGGGTGAAGTCGTTCGCCGACGGCGACCCCCGGCGCTCGGTGCGCACGCTCGACGGGTTCCTGACCGGGGTCGTGCGGCGGGCCGGCCGGCTCCCCGGCGGGTTCACGGTGACGTTCCCCAAGGTCCTGATGGAGGACTACCTGCGCCAGTTCGCCGGCTGCCTGGAGGCGCTGGAGCGGGCGTTGCGGCTGCCCGACGGCACGCTGCGCTTCGAGATGCAGGTGGAGGCCCCGCAGACCGTGCTCATGCTCCAGCGGTCGGCCGACCTGGTGCCCTCGCTGGGCGGCCGGCTGGCGGCCGCCCACTTCGGGGTGTTCGACTACACGGCCGCGCTCGGGCTGCCGCCGGACGAGCAGCGGCTCGACCACCCGGCCTGCGACCACGCGCGGCACGTCATGCAGACGGCGCTGTCGGGGACGGGGGTGGAGTTGTCGGACGGCTCGCTGGCCGCGGCCCCGGCCTCGGACGCGGCGGCCGACGTGCACGCCCTGCTGCGCAGGCACTCGGCGCTGGTGTCGCACTCGCTGGCGCACGGCTTCTACCAGGGCTGGGACATGCACCCCTCGCACCTCGTCAGCCGCTTCACGACCGTGTACGCGTTCCACCTCGCCTGCTACGAGAAGTACGCCGACCGGGTGCGCGCCTGGCAGGAACGGCGCGAGGCCGCGGGAGGCGTGCTGGACGAGCCCGCGACGATCAGGACGCTGGTCGCCGCCCTGGCCCGGGCCGACCGGGCCCTCTGCTGAGGTTTGCCATATCGGCAACGTTCCTTGCCACTCTCGCTGCCCGTGCCGCACTGTTCGACAGCAGACATCTGAAGCAGACGTCGACACAGGAGGCAGGGGTGGACGAGAAGAAGTACGACGTGGTCGTGGTGGGCGGCGGCGCCGCGGGCCTCAGCGGCGCCCTGGCGCTGGCGCGGGCACGGCGGTCGGTGCTGGTGGTGGACGCCGGGGAGCCGCGCAACGCACCCGCCGGGCACATGCACAACTACCTCGGCCGGGACGGCACGCCGCCCGCCGAACTGCTGGCGGCCGGGCGCGAGGAGCTCTCCCGCTACGGCGTCGAGGTCGTCACCGGGCGGGCCGAGGCCGCGACTCGGGAGGGCGATGACTTCCTTGTGACGCTGGACGACGGGCGTGCCGTCCGGGCCCGCCGCCTGCTGGTGGCGACCGGGGCCGTGGACGAGTTGCCCGACGTGCCGGGCCTGGCCGAGCGGTGGGGTCGCGACGTGCTGCACTGCCCGTACTGCCATGGATGGGAGGTCCGCGGCCGGCGCATCGGCGTGCTGGCGACCGGGCCGCTCTCCGTCGAGCAGGCCCTTCTGTGGCGGCAGTGGAGCGAGGACGTGGTGTTCCTGGCCCACCACTGCCCCGCGCCGTCCGAGGAGGAGGCCGAGCGGCTCGCCGCACGCCGGATCCCCGTCGCCGAGGGCCCGGTCACGGGCATCGAGGTGACCGGCGACGCGCTCACCGGGGTGCGGCTGGCCTCCGGCGAGGTGGTCGCGCTCGACGCGCTCGTCGTCGGGGCGCCGCTCACCGCCCGGGCCGGCGTGCTGGAGTCGCTCGGGCTCAAGCCGGTCGAGATGGAGCTCGGCGGCCACGCGGTGGGCACGCGGATCGCCGCGGAGCCGACCGGGGCGACCGCCGTGCCCGGTGTCTGGGTGGCGGGGAACGTGACGGACCTGCGCGCCGTGGTGATCGCGTCCGCCGCGGCGGGCCTGGCCGCCGGCGCGGCGATCAACATGGATCTGATCAACGAGGAGACCCGGGAGGCCGTCGACGCCTAC
The DNA here is from genome assembly GCF_040644635.1 of Microbispora sp. NPDC046933. Classification (NCBI taxonomy): domain Bacteria; kingdom Bacillati; phylum Actinomycetota; class Actinomycetes; order Streptosporangiales; family Streptosporangiaceae; genus Microbispora; species Microbispora sp. NPDC046933. Next base: position 295,305 of record NZ_JBEYWW010000004.1, read on the forward strand.
CGGCACGAGGTGCGCACGCTGTTCGAGGAGGCGGCCTGGGAGGAGCGGTACCGCTCCCGGCCGGCGATCTGGAGCGGCCGCCCGAACCCGCAGCTCGTCGCCGAGGCCGCCGAGTTGCCCCCGGGCCGGGCCCTCGACGTCGGCAGCGGCGAGGGGGCCGACGCCGTCTGGCTCGCCACAAGGGGCTGGCGGGTGACGGGAGCCGACATCTCCGCCACGGCGCTGGAGCGGGCCGCCGCCCACGCCGCCGACGCGGACGTCGCGGACCGCGTCGAGTGGGTGCGCGCGGACCTGCGCGACCATGCCTTCCCCGAGGGCGCGTACGACCTGGTGTCCGCGCAGTACATGCACCTGCCGGGCGAGGCCAGGCGGACGCTGTTCGCCCGGCTGGCCGCCGCGGTGGCCCCCGGCGGCACCCTGCTGATCGTCGGGCACCACCCGTCCGATCTGCTGACCAAGGCCCGGCGGATGCACTTCCCGCAGATGATGTTCACCGCCGAGGAGGTCGCGGCGTCGCTCGATCCGGCCGAGTGGGAGGTCACGGCGGCCGAGGCCCGGCCGCGCACGGCGGTGGACCCGGAGGGGGGCGAGGTCACCATCCGCGACGCCGTCCTGGTCGCCCGCCGCCGCGCCTGAGCTGCGCATTCACAACCGCGCGGTCACAACCACACGGTCACAGCCGCACAGTCACAGCCGCGCGGTCACAGCCGCGCGGTCACAGCCGCGCGGTCACAGCCGGTCGACGATGCGGCGCCAGCGCCGGACGCGGTCCGGGTCGACCGGCTCCCGCCACGAGCCGCGTACGGCGCTGCCCACGTGGAAGGCCCGGACGCCGTAGTCGAGCAGCACGGGGACGTGCTCCTCGCGCAGGCCGCCGCCGGCGAGCACGAGCGAGGCGTCCCCCGCCTCGGCCCGCGCGCGTAACACGCCGAGGCCGCTGCCGACGCCCTCGGGCGAGCCGGACGTGAGGACGGTCGCCAGGTTCGGCAGCAGCCGTACGGCACGCCAGGCGGCCCGCACGTCGGCGGCGTGGTCCACGGCGCGGTGGAAGGTCCAGGGCAGCGGCGAGACCGCGTGGATCAGGGCGTCCGTCGCCTCCCTGTCGACCGACCCGTCCTCGGTCAGGAAGCCGAAGACGAACCCCGCCGCGCCGGCCTCGGCGAGTTCCTTGACATGGCCGCGCAGCCGGTCGAGCTCCTCCGAGGTCACGGTGAACCCGGCGTTGCAGCGGAGCATGACCATCTGCGGCAGCCCGCACTCGCGCGCGATCTCCGCGACGAGGTCCGCCGAGGGGGTGAGCCCGCCCGAGTCCATGTCGGACACGATCTCCAGGCGGTCCGCTCCGCCCTCCTCGGCGGCCACGGCGTCACGCAGGTCGAGCGCGATCACTTCAAGGAGGGATCCCGTCATGAAGTGAACAGTATCCGGTCCCTTTGCGGTGCCTCACGGCATCCGCCCTGTTCAGCACTCGATCAACTCGTTGTGCGCGGTGATGTCAAGAACCTTCCAGGCTTGCGCCGCATGTCCCGAGCGAGGGGCAGGCACCACAGGCGCAGGGCGAGGGGCTCCCGGGAGCGCGGCGCAGGCGTCCCGCTCGAACAGCGCGCCTGAGGCATCGCGCTCGAACAGCGCGCCTGAGGCTCGGTGCGGCAGGTCGACGGTGCGGACGTGCCGGAAGCCCGCCCTCCGGTAGTACGACTGCAGCCGGGCGTTGCCCTTGGCGCAGTCCAGTCGCAGGTACGGCCGGTTGTGCATGGCGGCCCGCAGGGCGGCCCAGTCGAGCAGCGCCTCTCCCAGCCCCTGGCCCGAGTACGTCCTGCTCACGGCGAGCTTGTGGACGTAGAGCGCGTCGTCGGGGCGGTCGGCGGGGGTCCAGAACTCGGGGTCGGCGTGGCCGTCCACGGCGATCGTGGCGGCCGGCACCCGTCCGGCCTCTTCGCCGGTGTCCTCTCCGGTGTCCAGGAGGTACATGACGCCCTCGCCGATCAGCGGTTCGATGCGCTCGGCGGGAAAGCCCCCGGCGGGCCACTGCCGTACGCCGAGGCCGTTCAGCCACCCGGCGGTGCGCGCCAGCAGGGCGAGGACCCCCTGCAGGTCGGCGGGGGTGGCGCGACGCAGCGTGAGTTCCGTAACAAGATCCAGGGTGTTCGCGGGCATGCCTGATTCCTTTCGTGCCGACGGCGGCGGTTTGATCACTGAGAGTGACGGCTTAATGCCGTACAGCGTCCGTCCGGAGACGGCGGACCCCGCTAGGGCGCGCGGGTGCGGCGTGGTCCCCTGCCGGGGTCAGGAAGGGAATCGCGGGAGAGGCCCTCCGGAGGAGGGCCCGGCGGCCGGGGACGCCCGCTCAGACCAGGGGGCGTCCGGGCCTCGTCAATGACGTTCCAGCTCGTATCGGATCAGATGCTTGTCTGCGGGCAGCACGGACACGGCGACGCGGACGGGCGTGTCGTCGGCGTCGTAGCCGACCCTGGTGTGGACGACGACCGGAGTGCCGGGCTCCAGCTGGAGCCGTGACGACTCGTCAGAGGTCGGCATGCGGGCCGAGAGGTCGTCGATCACGCGGACCTGGAGATGGCCCAGCTCCTCGAGCACCCGGTTGGCCCCGCGCGTGATGTCGCCGGGCCGGGCGATCTCGGAGTCCCCCACGATCTCCAGGGGGAAGTACGAGTCCAGCGTGTTGTACGGCTGGCCGTCCACGAAGCGCAGCCGGCGGCGCACGACGGCCAGGGCGCCGTCGGCGAGGGCGAGGCGGGTGGCCACATCCTCGGGCGGCTCGACGATCGAGACCTCGATCCTCTGGTCCGCCGTACGGCCCTCGGAGAGAACCGCGTGGACGAACGTGTCGAACCGCCGCCCCTCCTGGTCGTACGGGAGGAACTCGTCCTGGGGGCGCATGAGGAGGGGACGGCGCTCGCGTACGAACGTTCCACGCCGGCGCATCCGCAGGATGAGACCCTCGTTCTCCAGCTCACCCAGCGCCAGCCGTACGGTGTTGCGGCTGACGCCGTGCGCCTCCATGAGGTCGGCCTCGGTCGGGATCTGGTCGCCCGGCGCGAGTTCGCCCGCGTAGATGGCCCTGCGTACCTCGGCGGCCACCTGCTGGTAGAGCGACGATCGTGCCATCTTTCCTCAATCCACCCTTTTGTTCCAACAAATCTAGAGGATCTCGGTCTACCGGGAAACAACCCCTTGACCGGAGCCCACCCAGCCGCGCATTATCCAAACGTTGGTACAAATCCATCCAATGGAGGTGGGCCCGTGCGGGCGGTCGGTGCGAGAACGCCGAACCTGTCCTGGCGCGAGCCCGACCTACCCAGAGCCAGACCTATCAGAGCGACGGGAACGACATGTCAGAGCTGTCGGTATCCACCGACATGACCGCCTTGTGCGGGAACGGCGTGACATGCCCGAGCACGCGGTATCACCGCACGCCGGAGCGGCCGTACGAGGCCGGCCGCTCCCCATGGACTCCGTGCGATTGAACGAGGTCTCGACCCCAACCCTCGCCGGGGTCGAGGTCTCGCGCCGGGGCGGAGCGCGTCCTGGCGGGTCCCCCACGCCCGCCAGGACGCGCCACCGTTAATCGCGCACAGGGGAATGCATCGCCTCCCGCCCTCCTTGACCTCATGGGGAGGCGCGACTGAGGAGGCACGTGCGCGATGAGCATCCCTGTGGCCCGGAGGGTCGGCCATGACGGGGCCAGGAGGATTCCGGCCGTCAATCCCCAGCACTTCAGGAACGTTCTCGGCAGGTACGCCACCGGTGTGGTGGCGGTCACCGCGATCGACCCGCGGACCGGGGAGCCGGGCGGCCTGGCCGTCAACTCCTTCACGTCCGTGAGCCTCGACCCGCCGCTGGTCTCGTTCTGCGTCTCGGAGACCAGCACGAGCTGGCCGCGCCTGAGAGCCGCGGAAACCCTGTGCGTCAACGTGCTCGCCGACCACCAGGGGGAGGTGTGCGAGCGGTTCGCCGCGAAAGGCGGGGACAAGTTCTCGGGCCTGTCGTGGGCACTGTCCCCCGGCGGCGCGCCCGTGCTGGACGGCGCGCTCGCCTGGATCGACTGCACGGTGGACAAGGAGCACCCCGCAGGCGACCACGTCATCGTCGTCGCCCGGGTCACCGGGCTGGACCGGTACGACGACGGCGGCCCGCTGGTGTTCTTCCGCGGCGCGTACGGAAGCTTCACTCCCTGACGCCGGAACCGACCGGTCGGTATGCTGCCCGCATGACTCTGTTCTCGGTGGAAGGCAAGACGGTCGTCGTCACGGGCGGGTCCCGGGGCATCGGGAAGATGATCGCGCGGGGGTTCGTCGACGCGGGCGCCACCGTCTACATCTCCTCACGGAAGAAGGACGAGCTGGAGGCCACGGCCGCCGAGCTGGGCTGCCACGCCGTACAGGCGGACCTGTCCACCCCCGACGGCGTCGAGGCGCTGGCACAGGCGGTGTCGGAGCGGGAGAGCCGGCTCGACGTGCTCGTCAACAACGCCGGGGCGAGCTGGGGCGCGCCGCTGGAGGAGTACCCGGAGCACGCCTTCGACAAGCTCTGGAACATCAACGTCAAGGGCGTCTTCTTCCTCACCCGCCGCCTCCTGCCCCTGCTGCGCGCCGCCGCGTCGCCCGGCGACCCGGCACGAGTGATCAACATCGGGTCGATCGACGGGCTCCGGGTGCCGTTCATGGAGAACTACGCGTACTCGGCGGCCAAGGCCGGCGTCCACATGCTGACCCGGCACCTCGCTCACCAGCTCGCCCGGGAGTCGATCACGGTCAACGCGATCGCGCCCGGGCCGTTCGAGTCGAAGATGATGGCCTTCGCGCTCGACGACCCCCAGATGCGCGGCGCGATCGAGAGCAACGTCCCGCTGGGCCGGATCGGCAGGCCCGACGACATGGCCGGCGCGGCGATCTTCCTGGCCTCACGCGCCGGGTCCTACCTGACCGGCGCCGTGATCCCGGTGGACGGCGGCATCTCCGCCTAGCCTTGTGCGCATGTGGCAGGTGGCGGTGTGCGGACCGGGCGAGTGCACCCCGCAGGAGGCCGAGGCGGCCCGCGACGTGGGCCGCCTGCTGGCCGAGCGCGGCGCCGTCGTGCTGTGCGGCGGGTACGGCGGGGTGATGGCCGCCGCGGCGGCGGGCGCCCGGGAGGCCGGAGGCGTCGTGGTCGGCGTCCTGTCCGGCCGGGACCGTGCCGGGGCGAGCCCGGACCTCACCGTGGCCCTTCCCACCGGCCTGGGCGAGGCCCGCAACGCGCTGATCGTGCGGGCCGCAGACGCGGTCGTCGTCGTGGGCGGCTCCTGGGGCACGCTGTCGGAGCTGGCGCTCGCCCAGCGGGGCGGCACGCCGGTCGTCACCCTCGGCGGGTGGCGGGTCGTCGACGCCGAGGGCCGTCCGGTGCCCGGTCCTGTGGCCGCGACCGGCCCGGCCGACGCCGTACGGCTGGCGCTCCGGATGACCGGACCGCTGATCTGACCGGGTTCAGCCCTTGAGCATCTCGGCGAGGGTCTCGGCGAACAGGTCCGGCGCGGCCAGTTCGTCCCGCAGGAACAGGTAGGGCTCGGTGAGCTCCAGCTCGATCAGGACCGGCTCGCCGTCCGGCATCCGCACCAGATCCACCCGGGCGTACAGCAGGGTGTGCGGCACGGCGGCCAGAACCCGCTCGGCGAGGGCGAACTGGTCGTCGTCCGGGTCGCGCAGCGTGGCGCGGTTCTCCGCGGTCTCCGCCACGCCGGTGAGCATCGGGTGGCGCCGTACGGCGTGGCTGAACTGGCCGCCGAAGTACAGCAGCGACAGCTCCCCCTCCTGCTCGACGGACGCGATGTACGGCTGCACCATGACCGTGCGGCCCGCGGCGAGCAGCGTGGCCGCGTGACCGGCGGCGGCGTCCCGGTCCGTGGTGCGGATGGTGTCGCGGGCCCCCGCGGAGACGGCGGGCTTGACGACGTACTCGTCCCACTCGGGCAGATCCGTTCCGGGTTCGGCCCAGTGGGTGGGAACCGTGGGCACGCCGAGCGTGCGCAGGTAGGTCTTGTCGGTGTTCCACTCGATCACCGACGCCGGGTTGAACAGCCGCGTCACCGACTCCACCCGGTGGGCCCACGCGACGAACTCGTCACGGCGGTCGATGTAGTCCCAGGGCGACCGGACGACCGCCGCGTCGAAGTCCGACCAGTCGACGCGGGGGTCGTGCCAGTTCACCGGAGAGCCCTCGATGCCGGCCCCGAGCCAGGCGGCGAGGACGATCTCCCGCTCGTCGTCCCGCTCGGCCGCCGGATGGTCCGTGGTGACGTATGCGACCTTCATGACGCTCCCATCCGCATGTCAGCAGTGACCAATGCTATGGGCAATGTCAGGCGAGACCGGCCAGCACCTCGGCCGCCGCCTGGCCGCAGACCCGGGCGGCGCCGTGCGTCGCGATGTGGACCGCCCCCAGGTCCGTACGGCCCGGCAGCCCCATCTCGACCACGACGCCGTCCGGCCGGGCGGCCAGCAGGCGCTCCAGCAGGTCCGTCTGCCAGGGGTGGCGGTGGGCGTCCCGCACCACGATGACCAGGGGCCGGTCGGCGGCCTGGCTCAGCACCGTGCCGGCGACGCCGTTGTTGACGTCCGGCTCCCGCAGCCGGGCGACCGTGGTGCCGGGCAGCAGCTTGCTCAGCGGCTCCCCCGCGCCCCACGGCATGCCCTTGTCGATCGCGAGATTGGTCTCCGGCGCCAGCTCCACCACATGCGGGGCCGCGGGCAGCGGCAGCACGCCGTCCGCCCCGCGCCGGGTCACCCGTACGGCCCGGCGGGCGGCGACCAGCCCGATCTCGTCCGGGCGGTCGTCCACGGGCGGGGCCTGCGCCTGCCAGGCGGTCAGGGCGCGCACCCGCGCGGCGGCCTCGGCGAGCCGCTCCTCCGACAGCCTGCCCTCGGTCACCGCGTCCGCCACGGCGTCGCGGATGCGCTCGTAGGTCGCCTCGTCGGCGTTCTCCCCGCCCACGCAGACCGCGTCGGCCCCGGCCGCCACGGCCATCGCGCTCGCGCCGCCCAGGCCGTACCGGCCGGAGACGGCGGCCATCTCGATGCCGTCGGTGACGATGAGGCCGTCGAAGCCCAGCTCCTCCCGGAGCAGGCCGGTGAGGACGCGGGGGCTGAGCGTCGCCGGCAGCTCCTCGTCGTACGCCGTGACCAGCAGGTGGCCGGTCATGATCGAGCGCACGCCCTCGTCGATGGCCACCCGGAACGGCCACAGCTCGACCTCGGCCAGCTCCTCACGGGAGACCGTGACGCGCGGGACGCCGTGGTGGGAGTCGACCGACGTGTCGCCGTGCCCGGGGAAGTGCTTGGCGCAGGCCGCCACGCCGGCGGACTGCAGGCCGCGGATCCAGGCGGCGGTGTGCCGTGCGACGAGCAGCGGATCGGCGCCGAACGACCGCAGGCCGATGACCGGGTTGTCCGGGTTGGAGTTGACGTCGGCGGCCGGGGCGAAGTCGATGTTCACCCCCGCCGCCCGCAGGTCCCGCCCTATATCGCGGGCCACCCGCTCGGTCAGCTCCACGTCGTCCACGACGCCCAGGGCGTAGTTGCCCGGCCTCGAGCTGCCCGTGCGGGCCTCCAGTCTCGTCACCTCCCCCGCCTCCTCGTCGATGCCGATCAGGATCTCGGGATTCTCCGCGCGCAGGGCCGAGGTGAGCGCGGCGAGCTGGGCCGGGGTGTCGACGTTCCGGGAGAACAGCACCACACCGGCGAGCCCGCCGGCGAGCCGCCGCCGCACCCAGTCGGGGGCGGTGGTCCCGGCGAAGCCGGGCAACAGGACCGTGTCGGCCAGACGGAGCAGGTCAGGGCTTCGCTTCATGCTGCGCCCACAGGGCATCGCTCAGGCATGCCCCGCAATCTAATAGGAAAGTTTCCTATTTGCTAGGGGGCAGGCCTGGGTTGTCGCCCGTTTCCCGATCACACGTCGGTGCGGTGGAGCCTGTTCTCCTTCACCTCGAAGCCGGCGATCGTGGTCAGCGGCGCGCCGGGACGGTCCACGAAGGCCACGGCCCGGTAGTCCGCGCGGAAGTTCTCCATGTCCGCCACGCAGGACACGTAGCCGTGGCGGCTGTCGAAGAAGGCGATGTGCGGGTTCAGCGTGAGGATCGCGCTCGCGTCGGTGATGCCCGGCATGCTCGTCACCGACGGCCCGACGAACTCGACCCCAAGTGCGCGGGAGGCCGGATCCGCCCAGTCGGCGCGCACGTCGCAGGCGTACGCGCTGTGCACGTCGCCGCTCAGCACGACCAGCCCGTCGGGGGCGGCGGCGAGCACGCGGGCGCGCGAGTCGGGGTAGCCGTCCCAGGCGTCGGCGCTGACGGGTTCGAGCGGGAACTTCCGCTGGGAGAAGAACACCGCCTGCGCGAGCACCTTCCACCGGGCCGTCGATCCGCGCAGCCGGTCCGTCAGCCACTTCTCCTGCTCGGCGCCGAGCATGTCGCGCCCCTCGCGGTACTGCCGGGTGTCGGCGAGCAGGAAGTCGGCCACCCGGCCGTACGGCCGCCAGCGGTGGTTCTGGAGGCCGGACCCGGACGGATGGACGCGCAGCGGCTGGTGCTCGTAGTACGCCTTGAACGCGGCGGCCCTGCGCTTGAGGAAGGCGGCCGGGCTGCCGCCGTCACCGGGCAGCGCGCCCGCCCAGTTGTCGCGGACCTCGTGGTCGTCGGGGATCGCGACCCACGGCGCGGCGGCGTGGGCGGCCTGCAGGTCCGGGTCCATCTTGTAGCGGGCGTAGCGGTCGCGGTAGGCGCCGAGCGTCGTGCACTCGGCCGTCGACTCGAGCGGGCGGACCCAGCGGCCCGGCTTGGGGTTCTTCGGCTTGCCGTACTCGTAGATGTAGTCGCCGAGGTGGAGGACCAGGTCGGGCCGCTCGGCGGCGAGGTGGCGCAGCGCGGTGAAGTAGCCGTGCTCGTAGCGCTGGCAGGAGACGAAGCAGAACCTGACCGGGGCGGTCGAGTCCGGGCCGGGCGCGGTCCTGGTGCGGCCCACCGGGCTGACGTGGCCCTCTATTGAGAAGCGGTAGAAGTAGTCGGCCGCGGGCCGCAGCCCGGTCACCCGTACGTGCACGCTGTGCGCCCAGTCCGGCTGCGCGGGCGCGGTGCCCGACTGGACGACCTTCGTGAACGCCTCGTCCTCGGCGAGCTCCCACCGTACGGTCATCGCCCGGTTGGGCATGCCGCCGGGCAGTGTCGGATGCAGCGGCTCGGGGGCCAGACGGGTCCACAGGATCACGCCGTCGGGTAACGGCTCTCCTGACGCCACCCCCAAGGTGAACGGATACCCCAATTTCGCCATGGGTTCGATCCTGCCCTACCGATTCCGTTCATGCGGGGAGGTCGGCCGAGCCGAGAATGTGAACAAGCCCTTGCTTGACGGCCATAATGGGAGCCGTGAACCAGCGTAAGGACTCCGGCGGCACGGCGGCGCCGGTCAAGGCGAAGCGGGGGGCGGCCGGTTCTCCCTCCGAACGGCGCGACCACCTCGTCAAGCTCGCCGCCGAGTTGTTCGCGCGCAAGGGCTTCCAGGCCACCACAGTGCGGGAGATCGCGCTTGAGGCCGGCATCCTCTCCGGCAGCCTCTATCACCACTTCGACTCCAAGGAGACGATCGTCGACGAGGTGCTGCGCACCTTCCTCGAGGATCTGATCACCCGCTACCGCGCGGCGCTGGGCACGCACGCCGACCCGCGTTCGGTCCTGGCGGAGATGGTCCGCATCGGCTTCGGCACCCTGGAGGACCACCGGGCGGCCATCACGGTCATGCAGAACGACTGGAACTACCTGCGCTCGCTGCCCGGCGACCGGTTCGACTACCTCGTGCGGGCCGAGGACGAGGTCGAGCGCATGTGGGTGGAGCAGATCACGAGCGGCCAGGCCGCCGGGCAGTTCCGCCCCGACGTCGATCCCAAGCTCACCTACCGGATGATCCGCGACACGATCTGGGTGACCGTGCGCTGGTTCCGCCCCGGCGGCAGGCTCGACACCGACGCCCTGGCCGACCACTTCGTCAAGCTGCTGTTCGACGGCCTGGCGACCGGCGAGCGGGCGAGCCAGCCGTCATGACGCTACTGAAGGCCGTACGGCTCGCGCTGACCGAGCTCGCCGACCCCGCGCGTGCCGCCTCCATGCGGTCGTACATGAAGTCGGAGATGCCGTTCCTCGGGGTGACGGCCGTGCCGCGGCGGGCCGCGCTGCGCAAGGTCTTCGCCGAGCACCGGCTGGACAGCGCCCCCGAGTGGCGCAGGGCGGTGCTGGCGCTGTGGCGCGAGGCGGAGTACCGCGAGGAGCGCTACGCCGCCATCGAGCTGTCCGCGCACCGCTTCTACCGGTCCTGGCAGACGCTCTACACGCTCCCCATGTACGAGGAGATGATCGTCACCGGCGCCTGGTGGGACCTGGTCGACGACATCGCCGTGCACCGGATCGGCACGCTGCTGCGGCTGTATCCCGAGAGCATGCGCCGCCTGGTGCTGGAGTGGGCGCACGACCCCGACCTGTGGAAGCGGCGCACCGCCATCCTGTGCCAGAACTCCTTCAAGGACCGGACCGACGTCCACCTGCTCTACGCCTGCATCGAGCCGAGCCTGTCGGACACCGACTTCTTCGCCCGCAAGGCGATCGGCTGGGCGCTGCGGGAGTACGCGAAGACCAACCCGCAGGAGGTGCTCCGCTACGTGAAGCACCAGGGCCTCAGCGGGCTGAGCCGCCGCGAGGCCCTGCGCAACATCCCCGGCGAACAGGTCACGCGGGACGGAACGAGTCGCGCGCCTGCGGGGCCGCGTGCTTGATCATGAGGTGCCGGGTGACCGAATACTCCAGCACGGCCTCCTGGCTCATGTCCTTGCCGAACCCGCTGCCCTTGACGCCCCCGTGCGGCGCCTCCGAGGCGATCGGCAGGTGGTCGTTCACCCACGTCACGCCCACGTCCAGCCGGTGGGAGACGCGCAGCGCGCGGGCCACGTCCGTGGACCACACCGACGAGGCCAGCCCGTACGGCGTGGCGTTGGCGAGCCGCACCGCCTCGTCCTCGCCGTCGAACGGCATCGCCACCAGCACCGGGCCGAAGATCTCGTCCCGCACGATCTCGCTCGCCGGGTCGGCGTCGGCGATCAGCGTCGGCGTGTAGTGGAAGCCCGGGCCGTCGATCGGCCCGCCCCCGTGGACGACGCGGCCGGACGCCCTGGTCACGAAGCCGTGGACCCGCTCGCGGTGCTCGGCGCTGATCAACGGGCCGATGTCGGCGTCCGCCGCCCAGGGGTCGCCCGGCCGCACGCGGGCGACGGCCTCACGCAATGCCTCGACCGCCTCGGCGTACCGCGACCTTTCGACGTACACCCTGGTCGCGGCCGTGCAGTCCTGGCCGGTGTTGTAGGTGGCGCCCATGACGACCCCGGCCGCCATGTCCTCCATCGAGGCGTCGGCGAACACGAGCGCGGGGGCCTTGCCGCCCAGCTCCAGATGGACCCGCTTGAGGCCGTCCACCGCGCCGCGCATGACCTCGCGGCCGGTGGCGGTGGACCCGGTGACGCTCACCATGTCCACACCGGGGTCGGTCACCAGGGCCCGCCCCACGTCCGCGCCGCCGGTCACCACCCGTACGAGGCCCTCCGGGGCCCCGGCCTCGGCGAACAGCTCGGCGAGCCGCAGCGTGGTGCGCGGCGTCCTGGGCGCCGGCTTGATCACGACGGCGTTCCCCGCGGCGACGGCCGGGCCGATCTTCCAGATCGCCATGATGAACGGGAAGTTCCACGGCGCGATCGCCCCCACGACCCCGATCGGGCGTCTGATCAGCACGGACGTGTATCCGGCGCTGAACACGCCGGCGCCCGTGCCGTCCAGGGACCTGGCCGCGCCGGCGAAAAACCGGAGGTTGTCGGCGGCGAACGGCAGCTCGCCGTCCCGGAACACGGCGGCGGGTTTGCCGGTCTCCTCGACCTCCAGCCGGGTCAGCTCCCCGGCGTCCCGCTCGACGAGGTCCGCCAGGCGCAGCAGCACCAGCGCCCGCTCCCCCGGTGTGGTCTCGCGCCACTGCTCGAAGGCCTCCCGGGCCCCGTGTACGGCCCGCGCCACCCCGTCGAGCGGGGTGTCGGGCACCTCCTCGATGATCCGGCCGTCGGCGGGATTGATCAATGTCGTCATGAGGTCGTCCTCAGCTGTCGAAGCCGATGCCGAAACGGTCGAGTGACCGCAGCCAGGGCCCCCTGCGGCCCTCGTTCTCGTCGGCGCGGGCGAGTTCGCGGCGGGTGAGCTGCACCACCGGCCACCGCAGCGGCTCGGGCGGGAACGGCACCGGGCGGCGGCGGACCATGTGCAGCCGCGTCCGCGCGGTGGACCGCCGGGCCAGCAGGTCGAGGCCGGTCAGCGCGCCGAACCTGGACGCGCCGACGCCGAGGCCGGTGTATCCGAGGGCGTAGGCCAGCCGCCCGCCCATCGCCGTGCCGAAGAAGGGGGTGAACCGGCTGGTCGAGTCGATCATCCCGCCCCACCTGTGGGTGAAGCGCAGGCCGCGCAGCTGCGGGAACGTCGCGAAGAAGTGCCGCGCGAGCCGCTCGTGCGTGGCGTCGCGCTGGTCGGATCCGCCGCCGCCGAAGTTGTAGATCGCGTCGTACCCGCCCCACAGGATGCGGTCGTCCCGGGTGAGCCGGTAGTAGTGGAAGCGGTTGCCCGCGTCGGTCAGGCCCTGGCCCTCCGGCCACCGGATCGACGCCCGCTGCTCGGGCGACAGCGGCTCGGTGACGAGCACGTAGTCCCAGACCGGCAGCACGAACAGGCCCAGCCGGCGCAGGGGCGAGGGGAAGGCGTTGGTGGCCAGCAGCACCTGCCCGGCGCTCACCACACCGTTCGCCGCGCCGTTCACCACACCTTGGCCCCCCGTCCGGGCCTCCACGCCGGCCCGCGTCCGGGTCAGCGCGGTGACCTCGGTGCCCTCGTGGATACGCACCCCGAGCCGCGCCGCGACGCGGGCCAGGCCCCACGCGAGCCCGGCGGGGTCGAGGACGCCGCCGGTGCCGCGCAGGCGCAGCCCCGCGAGGTAGGTGGGCGAGTCGACGTCGGCGCGCATCTCGTCGCGGCCGAGGAACACCGCGTCCTCGCCGTGCTCGCGGTGCAGCTTCTCGGCCCGCCTCAGCTCCTCCACCTGGTGCGGCGCCACCGCGACGGTGGTCTTGCCGACGAGGCGGAGGTCGGCGTCGATGTCGTGGGCGTCGACGAAGCGGGCGATGGCCGCGAGGTTCTCCCGTCCCAGCGCGAGCAGCGCGGCGTTCTCCGACGGCCACAGGCGCGTCCCCTGGCCGAGGCCGTGGGTGAGGGAGTCGGAGACGAACCCGCCGTTGCGGCCGCTCGCGCCGTACGCGACGGAGCGGCTCTCCACGAGGACGACGTCGCAGGCGGGGTTCTCCTCCTTGGCCAGCACGGCGGCCCACAGTCCGGTGAAGCCCCCGCCGACGATCAGCAGGTCCGCCGTCGTGCGGCCGCGCAGCGGCTCGTAGGGGCCGGGCGCCCCGGGCCTGTCGGTCCAGAAGACCCGGGGAGCGGCGTCCTTGATCAGACGGCTGTCCTTGGTCACTTCGCCGCGATCTTCTCGATGACGTCCGCGGCCGTGCGCAGGCCGTCGCGACGGCGGATCTCCTCACCGGCCGCCGCGAGCCGGTCCCGCAGGTCCTGGTCGCCCAGCAGTCTCTCGATCGCCCCGGTCAGTTCGTCGTCGGTGAAGCGGTAGGTGTCCAGGCGGACGCCGTAGCCGGTCTCGTGCACGCGCTGGGCGTTGTCGTACTGGTCCCAGAACAGCGGCAGCACGATCATGGGCTTGCCGAAGTGGAACGCCTCGGTCGTCGTGTTGTTGCCGCCGTGCGTGATCACCAGGTCGACCAGCGGAAGGATCTTCGTCTGCGGGACGAGCTCGGCTCCCCACATGTTGGGAGCCAGCTCGATCTCCTCGTGCAGCGGGCCCTTGGAGACGATGTACCGGTGCGGCGTGCGGGCCAGCACGGAGATCACGCGGCGCATCAGCTCGACGTCGGCCGAGCCGAGCGAACCCAGCGAGAAGTAGATCAGCGAGCCCTCGCCGGGGATGTCCGGCAGCGTGAAGTCCTCGTCGGTCTCCCGCACCGACGAGTCCAGCCGGGTCCACGACTCGCCCAGCGGCCGGTCGGCCGTGTAGTCCGCGATCTCGGGATACACGTACAGGTTGGCGTCGCCCTCGTGGATGAACTCCAGGTCCGGCAGCGGCGGCGCGCCCTGCTCGACCACCCACGCGTTGAACGCCTCCCACATCTCACGGTGGGTCCGGTCGTACTCGGCCCGGTACTCGGCCCAGCCGGCGCCCTCGGCGGGCAGGCCGGAGAACGCCGGAGCCACCCCGGGGCCCTTCACCTCCAGGGGGTTGCACGACACGATCCGCACGAACGGCACCCCCGCCGTCATCAACGCCGGGAACGCGATCACGTTGTCCTCGACGATCACGTCCGGCCGCACCCGCTCGATGATGGCCCTGAGCTGCGGCTCGCAGTACTTGGCACCGTCGATCAGCGCCTCCCAGATCGGCTTGACCACCGTCTCCAGCTGCTCGGCCGTGCTCTTCCGGTATTCCGGCGCCGTGTCGCGGATGAAGTCCTTCCAGAACTGGCCCGGGTCCTGCTCCGCCCCGTTCTCTTCCGCGGGGGCCGGCGGCGCCAGGTCGACCAGGTCCTCCTCGAACCCCAGCGCCTCCAGCTTGCCCTTCCACGACGCCTCCGCGGCGAACACCACACGATGGCCGCGGCGGCGCAGCACGTCGCCGACCCCGATGCAGTTGTTCGTCGGCCCGTAGGCACTCTCCGGCATGAACAGGATCGTCAAAGGCGTGACCGTCATTCGGGGGCTCCTCAGGTACTAGTTGAAGCGAGATTCAAATACGTACGTGATACACCCGTCAAGAGCTGGCAGGGTATCGTGTCGGGCGAAATGAAGCCAGGTGCAATGAGAGGGGTGGGATGACACAGCGCAAGAGCAAGGCGGACCGGCGGCTCGACCTCATCAACGCCGCCCACAGGGCGATGCTCCAGCACGGCGCCGAGGGGGTCCACCTCAACCAGATCGCCGAGGAGGCGGGGCTCACCTCCGGCGCGGTGCTCTACCACTACCCCGACCTGCGCGAGCTGCTGATCGAGGCGCACCACGCCGGCATGGAGCGCTTCTACGAGCGGCGGATGAAGAAGATCGGAGGCATCTCCGACCCGGCCGAGAAGCTGATCGTCACGATCCGTTCGGGTTTGCCCGACGGCCCGGACGACCCGGGGGTCAGGCTGCTGTGCGAGCTGGGCGGCGCGGCCGGCCGCAACCGCGTCTACGCGACGCTGCTGACCACGCTGTTCGACCGGCAGGTGTCGATGTACCAGACGATCCTGGAGACGGGCGCCGCCCACCGCGTCTTCACGCTGGCGCAGGACTCCGAGACCATCGCCCGCAACCTGGTCGCCCTCGAGGACGCGTACGGCTACCGCATCGTCGCCCGGCACCACTCCATCGGCCCCGACGAGGCCGTCGAGCTGATCCTCGACTACGCCCGCCTGGCCACGGGAAACCCGCTCAGGCCCGCCGGCCGCCGCTGATCCCCGTCAGTCACGAGGGCATCGGGATGAGGGCGGCGTCGTCGGCGTCCCATGAGATGACGACCTCGGCACCGGTCTCCACCCTGGCCCGCCCCTGCGTGGCCACGAGCAGGTTGCGGTCGTGGCCCGCCAGGCTCAGCGCCACGTGGGAGACACCCCCGTAGAAGCTGACGTCGACGACCCGGCCGCGCAGCACCGCCTGATCCTCCGTGACCGGGTCGAGGCGGATCCGCTCCGGCCGTACCGCGAGCATCGCCGTCCCGCCCTCCACGGGTCCCTCGGGCGCGGGGAGCAGGCCCAGCCCGTCCACCTCCAGCCCCTTTTCCTGCACCGTGCCGGTGAAGAGGTTGTTGGCCCCGATGAAGCCGGCCACGAACGGCGTGCGCGGCCGTTCGTAGAGGTCCGCGGGAGCGTCCACCTGCTCGACCCTGCCGCCGTCCATGACCGCGATCCGGTCGGCGAGCGACATGGCCTCCTCCTGGTCGTGGGTGACCACGACGAACGTGATGCCGACCTCGTGCTGCAGCCGCTTGAGTTCGAGCTGCATCTCCGACCGGACCTTCTTGTCCAGGGCGCTCAGCGGCTCGTCGAGCAGCAGCAGCCGGGGGCGCTTGACGACGGCCCTGGCCAGGGCGACCCGCTGGCGCTGGCCGCCCGACAGCTCGTGGGGCCTGCGGCGGGCCTGCGCGGCCAGTCCGACGGTTTCCAGCACCGCGGCGACCCGCTCCCGGATCTCCGCGCGGGGCAGCCGCTCCCGCTCCAGGCCGTACGCCACGTTCTTCTCCACGCTCATGTGCGGGAACAGGGCGTACGACTGGAACATGAGGTTGACCGGGCGGCGGTGCGCGGGGATCGCGAGCAGGTCGGCCCCGTCGAGCCGCACCGAGCCGGTGTCCGGCTGCTCGAACCCGGCGAGGATCCGCAGCAGGGTGGTCTTGCCGCAGCCGGACGGCCCCAGCAGGGCGAAGAACTCGCCCTGCCGGATGTCGAGGCTGACCGAATCGAGGGCGGTCACCTCGCCGAACCGGCGGCTCACGCCGTCGATGGATATGAGTGTCATCGCAGTGCCTCGGTCAGTCTGGTCAGGCGCTGCGCGACGATCACGACGGTGAAGCTCACCGCGAGCAGCAGCGTCGCCAGCGCGTTGATCTCGGGGGTCACGCCGAACCGCACCATGGAGTAGATGACGATCGGCAGCGTCGGCTCGGACGGAGCCGCGGTGAAGAACGCGATCACGAACTCGTCCAGCGAGAGCGTGAAGGCGAGTAGCGCCCCCGCGACGATGCCCGGGGCGAGCGTGGGCAGCGTGATCTTCACGAACGTCGTCAGCGGGGCCGCGCCGAGGTCCCGGGACGCCTCCTCCAGCGACGTGTCCATCCCGCTGAGCCTGGCCCGGACGACGGCCGTGACGAAGGCCATGCCGAAGACGGTGTGCGCGATCAGCACGGAGTGCAGCCCGAGCGTCAGCTTGATCGTGGAGTAGAACACCAGGAGTCCGATCGCGATGACGAGGTCGGGCAGGATCGCGGGCAGGGTCGAGAGGGCGTCGAGCAGCCGGGAGCGGGTGTGGCGGGCCAGGCCGACCGCGAGCAGCGTGCCGAGCACCGTGGACAGCACCGTCGAGCCGAAGGCGACGATCAGCGTGTTCACCAGCCCGGTGCGGATCGAGTCGTTCTCCGCCAGCCTGCCGTACCAGTCCAGGGAGAAGCCACCCCAGGTGTAGGGCGACTTGTTCCGGTTGAACGACATCACGACGAGCACGACGATCGGCGCGTACAGGAACAGGTAGGTCAGCCAGAAGGGCAGCCGGAGCCAGCCGTGTCTACTACGCACCACGCCCCGCCCTCCGCGCGGCCCACGCCTGGGCGAACAGCAGCAGCACGAGCACGGCGATCACGGCCAGCGCCAGCACCGACCCGAACGGCCAGTCGCGGGCCTTGAGGAACTGGTCGCGGATGAGGTTGCCCACCATGATCCGGCGCCCGCCGCCGAGCAGCTCCGGAATCACGAAGTTGCCCAGGCTCGGCACGAACACGAACACGCAGCCGGTCAGCACGCCGGGCAGCGACAGCGGGAGCGTGACCGACCAGAACGTCCTGGCGGGCCGCGCGCCGAGGTTCGCCGAGGCCTCCCGCAGCTCCGGGTCCAGCTTCTCCACGGCCGAATACAGCGGGAGGATCATCAACGGGAGATAGGCGTAGAGCAGCCCGGCGACGATGGCGCCGTCGGTGTAGAGCAGTTCCACCGGCCCCAGCCCGAGCGCCTTCAGCCCGGAGTTCACCGGCCCCTCGGAGTTGAGCAGCACGATCCAGGCGTAGGTGCGGATGAGGAAGTTCGTCCAGAACGGCAGCACGACCGCCACCAGGGCGATCACCTTCCACCGGGCGGGGAGCTTCGCGATCAGGTACGCCGTGGGGTACCCGAGCAGCAGGGCGAGCAGCGTCGTGATCGCCGCGAGCTTCACCGACCCGATCACCACGTCGAGGTAGAGCGGGTCGGCGAGGCGGGTGAAGTTCTCCCCCGTCGGCTCGTAGACCACCCCGCCGAACCGGCCCCGCCGGAACACGGTGTAGCTCAGCACCAGCGCCAGCGGGACCAGCATGAAGACGGTCAGGAAGCCGAACCCGGGCCCCATGGTCGCGACGCGGCCGGCCGCCTTCCCGAGAAGGCGGGCGGGCTGTCGGGCCGTCATTGCGCCGCCGAGACCTCGGTGGACAGGCGGGTGTACGCGGTGGAGGCCTCGCCCAGGTCGACCAGGCTCTCACCCTTCAGCAGCTCGGACGGCGGCTCCGCCAGCGTCGGGTAGCTCTCGAGCAGCTTCGGGTCGACCTTGTCCATGGCCGCCTTGTTGGGGATCCTGTAGAGGATGTTCGCGGGCACCCAGCCGTGGTTGTCGGGCTCGAGGATGAAGTTGACGAAGGCGTGCGCCGCCTCCTTGTTCTTGGAGCTCTTGAGGATCACCATCGTGTCCGCCCAGAGGTCGCTGCCCTCCTTCGGCACCACGAACTTGATGTTCTTCTCCGACGTCGGGCACCAGCCGTCCCAGGCCTCGACCATCACGGCCTCGCCGGACTTGAGCCGGTCGCCGAACGTCGTGTCGTCGTAGGCCAGCAGGTCGGGCTTGACCTTCAGCAGCAGCTCCTTGGCCTTGTCGATCGTGGCCTGGTCCGTGGTGTTGACCGAGGCTCCGAGCAGCTTGAGCGCCGGAAGCGCCAGCCACCGCTCGGTGGTCATCATCGTGATCTTCTTCTTCACGTCCTTGGCCGGTTCGAGCAGGTCCTTCCAGCTCGTCGGCGGCGTCTTCACCAGGTCGCTGCGGTAGCACAGCCCGGTGGTTCCCCAGGTGTACGGGACGGAGAAGACGTTCCCCTTGTCGTAGGCGAGCTGGGACGCCTCGGGGTAGAGGTTCTTCAGGTTCGGGATCAGGTCGCGGTGGAGGGGCTCGAGCAGGCCCTGCGCGTTGAGCGCCTGCGCGTACTGACCGGACACGAACGCCACGTCGATGCCGCTGTCGCCGCCGGCGGTCAGCTTGGCCATGATCGTCTCGTTCGTGTCGTGGATGGCCACCTTGGTGTCGAAACCGAGCTTGGCCTTCACTCGCTCCGGCAGATCCTTCGGGCTGTACCCGTCCCAGATCGAGATCGTCAGGCTCTGCTTGGATAGGTCCGCGCTCGCGTTGAGCGCCGTGGGCGCGGAGTCGGTGGCCGCGCCGCCGCCACTACAGGCGGTCAGCGCGGAGGCCAGACAAACAGAGGCCACGACGACGGGCGCGCGACGTGTCATGGGGGGGCTCCCTTGCGTGAGGAATGGCGGCCAGTGTTGCACGATAGCTCAACCTAGACAAAACTTCGGATGCCACGTAAACGTCGTAATTTTGTTGTGTTGTTGAATTTACATTCAGGAGGGCGAGTGGACGGCTCCCGCTGGCCTCAGGTGACCGAGGGGCCGGACGGCGTCCTCACGCTGGAGATCGGCGACGGGGTCACCGGGTGCGTCCTGCGCGATCTCGCACGGGGATCCGCTCCGCCGCCCTTCTCGGTGCGGGCGCTTCGGCCGCTGCCACCGGTGCCGCCCGGCGAGCGGGCCATCACCGTGGACCAGACCAACCACTCGGTGATCGCGGGCGAGACCGTGGTGGTCAAGTGGTTCCCCCGGCCCTCGCGGGCCCCGCACCCCGCGCCGGGGCTGCTCGCCCATCTGGCGGGCTTCGCCCGTACGGCCACGCCGTACGCCGCGGTCTACTGGCAGGACGCGCTGGTCGCCCTGGTGACGGCGTACCTGCCGGAGGCGCGCGACGGCTGGGAGTGGTGCGTCGACGAGGCCGAGGCCGGCCGCACCGGCTTCGCCGCCGAGGTCGGCGCCCTCGCCGCCGAGCTGCACCTCGCGATGGCCACCCCGTCCGCGGTCTTCCCCGACCCCGTACGGCCGTCGCCGCCCGGCTCCCAGGCGTGGCGGGCCCGCGCCGAGGAGGCGCTGAGCGAGGCCCTGGCGCTGACGGACGGCGCGGACGGCGCGTGGCTGGCGGGGCGGGCCGAGGCCCTGCGCCGCGAACTCGAGCCCCTCGCCTGCGCCCCTTCCACGCCGCTGATCCGCATCCACGGAGACCTGCACGTGGGACAGATCCTGCGCTGGCGGGACGGCTACGCGGTGGTCGACTTCGACGGCAACCCGACCGTGGCGGACGGCGACCCCTACCAGCCGGCGGCCCGCGACCTCGCGCAGCTCACCACCAGCGTGGACCACGCGGGGCAGGTGGCCGTCAGGCGCAGGTCCGCCGACCCGGACGCGACGGCCGCCTGGGCCGCCGCGGCGCGCCGGGACCTGACGGCGGCCTACGCGCGGACGCTCGCGCGGGCCGGCCGCGCCGACCTGCTCGACCGGTCGCTGCTGCGGCCGTTCGAGGTCGAGCAGGAGTGCCGCGAACTGATCTACGCCGCCCGCCACCTGCAGCGCTGGCGGTACGCGCCGATGGGCGTGCTGCGCACCTGGTACGCCTGACCACGAATCGAAGGGATGGATGTGGACGCGGGGCTCTTCCTGGCCGACCTGGAGACGAAGCCTGAGGCGCTGGAGGCGCTGGCCGGCTTCCTGGACGACGGCGATCCGTTCGAGGGGCTGACGCGGCGGTTCGACCGCGTCGTGTTCCTCGGCATGGGCAGTTCGCGCTACGCGGCGGGGGTCGCGGCGCAGCGGCTGCGCGCGGCCGGGGTGGACGCCGTCGCGGAGTACGCCTCCGCCGCGCTCGGCACCCCGCCCGGCCCGCGCACCGCCGCCGTCGTCGTGTCGGCCACGGGCGGCAGCCGGGAGACGCTCGACGCCCTCGCCCGGCATCGGGGCAGGTCGTTCGTCGTGGCGCTGACCAACCGGCCCGGCTCCGCCGTGACCGAGGGCGCGGACCTGGTCGTGCCGATGCTCGCGGGCGAGGAGCGGGGCGGCGTCGCCTGCCGGACCTTCCAGCACACGCTCGCCCTCCTGCTCACGCTCGCCGAGGGCCCCGATGCCGTGGCGGGCCTCGTACGGCGGGCCGCGGCGGCCACCGCCGACCTGCTGGAGCGGCGGCGGGAGTGGCTGGCGGACGCCGTGGGGCTGCTCGACGGGCCGCACGGCGTCTACACGATCGCGCCCGCCGAACGGCTGTCGTCGGCCGAGCAGTCGGCGCTGATGCTCCGCGAGGGACCGCGCGTCCAGGCCGACGCGTGCGAGACGGGCGACTGGGCGCACGTGGACGTCTATCTCACCAAGACCTGCGACTACCGGGCCGTGCTGTTCCCGGGGTCGCGCTACGACGAGCAGGCGATGGAGTGGATCCGCCTGCGCGGGTCGCGCGTGCTGGCCGTCGGCGGGGAGGTCGAGGGACAGGCGGCGGCGGTGCGCTACCGCCACGACGACGATCCGGACGTCGCCCTGCTCACCGAGACGCTGGTGCCCGAGCTGGTCGCCGCGACGCTCTGGGGGCGGTGAGTCTTCGGACATCAGCTCCCGAGGAGCCACCGCGCCGCCCGCCGCAGCAGGGTGCGGCGCACCGGGTTCGCGTACGACCGGGTGTCGTGGCCGAGCGCGTCGTACACGACCCTGCCGCCCGCCACGGTCCTCGCCCACAGCAGGGGCTGGTCCCCCGAGTACGCCAGCGGCTCCACGTCCGGATGGACGTCGAGGTCGGTGTAGACCTCGTCAATCACCTCGAAGCCGGCCAGGCCGTCGACGATCGGATGGCCGGCGCCGAGCCGGACCCGCGCCGGGCCGATCGGCGGGTGGTAGGACGTGCCCCACCTCCACGCGCCGCCGAGGATCCCGGCCCACTCGGGCCAGTCGTCGAAACAGAGCGAGGCGGTGTGCACGGCGAGAAGCCCGCCGCCCCGCGCGAGGTGACCGAGCAGTGCCCGCCTGACGGAGTCCGGCGTCTCGAAGCGCCAGCGGTCCCGCTCCTCCGCGAAGTCGTCGCCGTCCATCCTCCATCGGAACGCGTTGACCGTGATCAGGCCGACCGGTGGAGGCGCGGCCAGGGCTCCGGCGAGGTCCTCGGTGATCTCCGACTGGATGCCGATCTCGGCGAGCACGCCCGCGAGGGCGGCTGAGGTGGCCGGGAAGTCGTGGGCCACTCCCCCGGACAGGATGAGGTTGCGCGGCATGGGCAATCACCATAGGAGTGGAGGGCTCGGACGCCAGTGTCGGGGAGGACGCCGTGCGCATCACCGTTTTCGGAGCCACCCGGGGCACCGGCCGCCGTTTCGTCCGGCTGGCCCTCGAACGGGGACACGAGGTGGAGGTCGTCGCGAGGAGGCCCGAGGCGGTGACCGACCGGCACCCGAACCTGACGGTCCGCCGAGGCGACGTGCTGGCGCCGGAGACCGTCGGTGTGGAGGGCGCCGACGCCGTCGTCTACGTCGTGGGGCCCAGCGGGCGCGGCCCCACGAACCTCTATTCGGAGGGCGGCCGCAACGTGATGGACGCGATGGCCCGGCAGGGCGTGCGCCGCATCGTGGCCGTGACGAACGCGCTCGGCGACCAGCCCTCGGACACGATGCCGCAGCGACTGCTCAAACGGCTCGTACGGAGGGTCTTCCTGGAGGCGGCCTGCCGGGACGCCCGGCTGCTCGAACGCGAGATCCGCACCCGCGACCTGGACTGGACCGTCGTGCAACCACCCCGCCTGACGAACGGGCCGGCCAGGGGCGCCTACCGCACCGCCGTCGGTGACGGTGTCCGCGGCGGGGTGCTCATCTCCAGGGAGGACCTGGCCGGATATCTGCTGAAGGCGCTGGAGGACAGCGGCACCGTCCACAGCGTCATAAGCGTCGCCTACTGAGAGACCAGACGCCGGCCGGCCCGGCCGCGGCGGTCAGGGCTGGGCACGGTCGCCCAGTGCGAGCAGGACGTCCCTGAGCAGGTCGGCCAGGGCGCGCGCGGCCGGTTCCGGCACGCCCGCCAGCAGTTCCCGGTGCGCCTCGGTGGTGGCCAGCGACAGCTCCTCGGCCCTCTCGACGCCGAGCGGCGTGAGCCGGACCCACGAGCTGCGCCCGTCCGCCGGATCGGGCTCCCGCTCCACCAGCCCCGCGGCGACCAGCCGCTGCAGGATGTTGCTCGTCCCCCCGGTCGTGAGCATCAGGTGGGAGGCGAGCCTGCTCGGTTTGAGCCGGTACGGCCGACCGGCCCGGCGGAGGGTGGCGAGCACGTCGAACTCCGCGTACGTCAGGCCGTGGCGGCCGAGCACCGCCTGGGTGACCTCCTCGACACGGGCCTTGAGCCGGCTGACGCGCTTGACGATCTCCAGTTGGACGGTGGCCGCCTCCGGCAGTTCGGCCCGCCATCCCTCGATCATCTCGTCGACCCGGTCCCGCTGGCGCATGAGGTTGAGCCTAGTCCCTCACGCTGATAGCTTTCAGGAAAGCTTTACCAAAAGCATGCGGAAAAGAGGTATCTCGTGAGAACGATCATCGTCAACGGCACCGTCGTCGACACCGAGCCGCGCCCGCACGTCGTGCCGGACGCGGCCGTCGTCGTCGAGGACGGCGTCATCGTGTCGGTCGGCCCGCGGCCGGACGACCGGGCGGAAGGCGCCGAGGTCATCGACGCCGCCGGCGGCATCGTGCTGCCCGGCTTCGTGGACACCCATCGCCACGTGTGGCAGAGCGTGCTGCGCGGCATCGCGGCCGACGCGACCCTCGGCGCATACCTCGACCTGGTCCTCGGCACCCTCACCCCGGCGTTCCGCCCAGAAGACGTCTACGCCGCAAACCTCTGGGGCGCGATCGAGGCGCTCAACGCCGGCGTCACCACCGTGTACGACTGGTCGCACATCCAGCTCACCCCGGACCACACGGACGCGGCCGTCGAGGCGTTACGCGAGTCCGGCGTGCGGGCGGTCTTCGGCTACGCCCATCGGGGGACCGGCGACGCCGACCGTGCCGAGGGCGAGGTGCGGCGGGTCCGCTCGGTGCTCCTGCCGTCCGACGACGGCCTGGTCACCCCCGCCCTCGCCGCCTGGGGCCCGGTCTACGGCTCGGTGGAGGCGGCGCGGGCCGACTGGGCGCTCGCCCGCGACCTCGGCCTGCGGGTCAGCCTGCACGCCACCGGCGAGGGCCCGGTCGAGCGGCTCCACGACGCCGGCCTGCTCGGCCCTGACGTGCTGTTCGTGCACTGCAACGGCATCCCGGACGAGTCGCTGAAGCTGATCGCCGGCAGCGGTGGCACCGCCTCGGTGGCCCCGGCGGTGGAGTCGCAGATGGGACACGGCCACCCCGAGACCGGCAGGCTGCGGTCGTCCGGGATCACGACGGGACTCGGCGTGGACACGGTCACCGACGTGCCCGGCGACATGTTCTCCGCGATGCGCGCCGCGTTCGCGGCCGGACGCGCCGGACGGGCGGCGCCGGAGCTCACCGCGTCCGACGTGCTGGGCATGGCCACGCTCGAGGGCGCGGCCGCGATCGGGATGGACCACAGGATCGGCTCGCTGCGCCCCGGCAAGCAGGCCGACATCGTGATCCTGGACGCCGGAGCCCCCGGTCTCGCGCCCGTGCACGACCCGGTGGCCGCGGTCGTCACGGCGGCCGACACCGCCGCCGTGGACACGGTGCTGGTCGGCGGGCGGATCGTCAAGCGCGGGGGCCGCCTGGTGGGCGTGGACGTGGACCGCGCCCGCGACCTCGCCGTACGGGCGGCCCGGCACGTGACCACGCAGGCCGGGACTACATCCGCAAGGTGACTTTTTTGCTCCGGTGACAACCGCCCTTTCGGGTGAGACCTTGAGTCAGGGCTATCCGAGGGGGCGGCGTCATGAACGCCTGGTCGGTACCGGGCTACCGGGAGGTGCGCGAACTCGGCGCGGGCGGCGCCGGGCGGGTCGTGCTGGCGACCTACGTGACCACCGGCGCCTACGTCGCGATCAAGTACCTGCGCGACGAACTGCGGCGGGATCGGCGCTTCCTCGCCGGGTTCCGGCACGAGGCCCGGGTCATGGTGGAGCTGAACGATCCCAACATCGTGCGCCTGTACGAGTACGTCGAGGCGCGCGACGGCGCGGCGATCGTCATGGAACTGGTCGACGGGGTCTCGCTGCGCAGGATCCTCACCGAGCACGGCTCGACCAGCCCCGAGGCGGCGCTGGTCGTGCTGAAGGGATCGCTGGCGGGCCTGTCGGCCGCGCACGCCGCGGGCATCGTCCACCGTGACTACAAACCGGAGAACGTGCTGATCCAGGCCGACGGGACCAGCAAGCTCTCGGACTTCGGCATCGCGACGCCGAGCGGCGCGCCGGAGGCCCCCGCGGGCACGCCGCCCTACATGGCCCCCGAGCAGTGGTACGGCGGGCCCGCCGGCCCGGCCGCCGACGTCTACGCGGCCACCTGCGTGTTCTACGAGTGCCTCACCGGGCGCCGGCCGTACCGTGCCGACGACCTGACGGCGCTGCGCATGCTGCACCGCGGCGCTCCCATCCCCGCGGCGGACGTGCCGGGCTCGGTGCGGGGCCTCGTCACGCGCGGTATGGCCAAGAACCCGGCGGACCGGCCGCCCACGGCACGGGCGTTCATCGCCGACCTGGAGACCGCCGCGACGGCCGCGTACGGGCCCGAGTGGGAGCAGCGGGGCCGCCGCCACCTGGCCGAACTGGCGACCCTGCTGGCACTGACGTTCCCCCTGGCCACTCCGGCCGAGCCGGTCGAGGCGTCCACGTCCCTCGCCCAGACCGTGCTGTCCGAGCGGCTCGCGCGCTTCGCGCCCCGGTTCGCCATCGGCGCCGCCGTGCTGTCGGCCGCCGTGATCGCGGCGGTGGTCGCGGCCAACCGGCAGACCCCGGTCGCGCAGGACACCCTGCTCACCCCGCCGCCGCGCAGCGCTCCGGCGGCGCTTCCCCCGGCCGCGGACTCCCCGGAGACCGCGCCGGACGAGACGCCGCCGACCGATGCCGATCCGACCGGCACAGGACCCACCGGTACAGGACCGACCGATGCGGGACCGGACGACGCGGGACCGACCGATGCGGGACCGGACGAGAACGCCGGGACCACGCCGCCCGATCTGTCCGGCACGCCGGTGTCGTCCGTGTCCACCGGGCCGGCCGTGCCGACGGGACCTTCCGGTCCTCCGGGGAACCCCACCCCCTCGCACATGGGCGCGACCTCGTCACCGGCGCCGGCGCGGGTGACGGACCTCGGCATCGCAATGTTCGACGGCCAGGCCGTCACGGTGGACGTACGGGCGAGCACGGCGGCCCGGGTCCTGCTCACCGCGCGTTTCGCCTCCGGGCCGTCGCCGGACGCGCTCGCCGCCGCGCCGCCGCAGACGATCGCGCTGCGGGGCGCCACGTCCTACCGCATGGGCCTGCAGCAGCCCTTCCCCTCCCCGGCCTGCGGGACCACCGTTTACCGGCGGGTCGAGGTGTCCACGGTCCCGGCCGCATCCGGGGGAACCCGTACGCGCACGCGGAAACTCACCGGGCCGCCCTGCCCTGCGCCAGAGGTCGAGGACGTGGCGATCGACGGCTGGGACGGCAAGGCGGCGGCCGTGACGGTGCGGGCCACGGGCAGGGGCCCGGTCAGCGTCTCCACCGTCTTCACGCGCGACGGCCGCGAGGCGGCGGCCGACACCCGCACGCTCTCGGGCCGCACGTCCTACTCCTTCACCGTGGCCGCCGGCCTCGGCGCCGTGGACTGCGGGAAGAGGGCCGTGCTCGGGGTGCGCGTCACGACCGATCCGGCCGCTCCCGGCGGGCCGCGCGAGGCCGAGGTGCGGGTCTCCGGTCCCCGGTGCCCGAAGCCGCAGGAGTCACCCTCAGGCCCGGTGAGAGAGAGTCCAGGCCCGGCGACGAGTCCCGAGCCGCCCGAGTCCCACAGCCCCGAGTCCCACAGCCCCGAGTCCCACAGCCCCGAACCGCGCGACCCCGAACCGAAGAGTCCCGAGCCGCGCAGCCCTGAACCTCGCAATCCTGAACCGGGCGACAGCCCGGCGCCGGACAGGCCGGGGACTCAGGACGGCCCGAGGACTCAGGACGGCCCGAGGACGCAGGACGGCCCGAGGACGCAGGACGGCCCGCCCCTCCGGTGATCTCCTGCCCCGGCGACGACGAGCAGGAGGACTGAAATATTCACCGCCGTCCTGACGGCCGGCCTTCCACACGCTTCCGTGAAGCGCCTGCTCAACAGGGATTCCACGGCGTGAGGGGAAACCAAGGGCAATATCAAGCTCCTTGACTCGCCCCTTTGTGTCGGGGTTGACTCGCGGCTCCAGGAGCTCACCACCCGTCGACATCGGCGTCCTGGGGTTGTTAGCGCTAACACCCGTTGTCTCCGAGAGGGAAAAGCCCGTGCGACCTGACAGCTCTTTCCGCCGGCGGTCGAGGCTGTCCGCCGGCGTCGCCGCCGTGCTGCTGACGGCCGGCGTCACGGTGGCCGCGGCCCGGGTCGCGTCCGCGGCCACGACCGGATGCGAGGTCGGCTACACGGTGACCAGCGAGTGGCCCGGCGGCTTCGGCGCGAGCGTCAGCGTTCGCAACCTCGGCGACCCGGTCAACGGCTGGAGGCTGACCTGGTCGTTCCCGGCCGGGCAGACCATCACGCAGCTGTGGAACGGCTCCTACACCCAGTCCGGCTCTCAGGTCACGGTCGCCAACGCCTCCTACAACGGCGCCATCCCCAGCGGCGGCAGCGCCGGCTTCGGGTTCAACGGGAGCTGGAACGACTCCAACCCGGTGCCGTCGAGCTTCGCCCTGAACGGCGTGGCCTGCACCGGCGGCGTCTCCTCCCCGTCCCCCACCCCGAGCCCCAGTGCCACACCGAGTGCCAGTCCCACGCCGAGCCCCAGTCCTACGCCGAGTGTCAGTCCCACACCGAGCCCCAGTGCCACACCGAGCCCCAGCCCCACGCCGCCGAGCCGGCCTGCCATCGACAACAACTTCCCGGTCACGCGGGAGGGCGCGTACGGCACCAACCGCTACACCGTGTTCCGGCCGTCGAACCCCTCGGCCGTCGGTCGCGCCATGCCCGTGCTGGTCTTCGGCAACGGGGCCTGCGCGCACACCAACGGGAGCGAGGTGATCCAGGCGCTGACGTTCATCGCGGCCCGCGGGTTCGTCGTGGTGGACACCGCGTCCGTCGACGGCTCACCGAACGGGGTGCAGAGCGGGTCCCCGATCCCGTCGCTGCTGACCGACGGGATCGGCTGGGCCGAGCGGGAGAACGCGCGCACCGGCTCGCCGCTCTACCAGCGCCTGGACCTGTCCAGGATCGCCGCCGCCGGCCACTCCTGCGGCGGGCTGGAAGCGCTGGTCGCCGCGCAGGACGGGCGGGTCAAGAGCGTCGTCTCGCTGGACAGCGGGTTCTTCGCCGACGGTTCGTTCGGGTACCCGCGCTCGGAGCTCTCCAAGCTGCACACCCCGGTGATGTTCCTCGACGGCGGGCCCTCCGACATCGCCTACGACAACACCCGGGCCAACTACGACCTGGCCCAGGTGCCGGCCGTGCTGGCCGAGCAGCCACAGGCCGGTCACGTCGGGTTCATCACCGGCGCCCAGATGAGCGAAGGCATGACCGCGGTGGTCCAGTTCCTCGACATGACGCTCAACGGCAACGCCACGGCGCGGTCGTACGTCCTGGGGCCCTCCGGCCTGGCGGCCAGGGCCCCCTGGACGGTCCGCAGCAAGAACTTCTGATCCCGGACGTCGATCGAGTGACCGATCGAGTGACCGTGTCAGGCGCGGGCGTGCCGGCCCGCGCCGACCAGGTCGGGCTCCGCCTCCGCGGGCTCGCCGTCCTCCTCGTGGCCCTCGATCGACAGGTTCGGCAGGATCCGGTCGAGCCAGCGCGGGATCCACCAGTTGAGCCGGTCGAGCAGCACCATCGTGGCGGGCACGAGGAAACCCCTGATCAGGGTCGCGTCGACGGCGATGGCCACGGCCAGCCCGACGCCGAACACCTTGACCAGGGGGTCGGGGTAGGCGATGAACGCGGTGAACACCGCCACCATGATCAGGGCGGCCGAGGTGATGACGCGGCCGGTGGACCCCAGCCCCTCGGCCACCGCGCTCCGGTTGTCCCCGCTGCGCGAGTAGGCCTGCCGTACGGAGGTCAGCAGGAAGACCTCGTAGTCCATCGACAGGCCGAACAGCACGGCGAACAGTATGAGCGGCACGTACGTGTCGATGGGCACCGAGAAGAACAACGTGGCGAGGTAGGACCCGTCGGCCGAGGGCGGGGGGTCCATGCCGACCAGGCGGCTGCCCAGGCCGTGGGAGAACACCACGGCAAGGGCGCCGAAGGCGGCGCCGAGCGAGACGAGGTTCATCACCGCCGCCTTGATCGCGACCAGGGGCGCGCGGAAGGCCAGCAGCAGGAGCAGGGCACTGAGCAGCACGACGATGCCGACGACCAGCGGCGTCCTGCCCATGATGCGGTCGCCCGCGTCCGCCAGCCCGGCCACCTCGCCGCCGACGTGGACGTGCGCCCCCGGCACCTCGATGGCCCGCACCCGCTTCACCACGTCGAGGGCGCGCGGGTCGCTCGGCGCGTAGTCGGGGACGGCCTGGATGAGCACCGAGCGGCCGTCCTCGTTGACCTTCGGCGGGGGGACGAACGCGACACCCTCGGTGTGCTCGACCCGCTGCCGCAGCACCTGCACGACCGGGTCGGGCGGCGTCGAGTCGGCGATCTTCTGGTCCAGCTCGGCCACGACGACGAGCCCGCCGTTGGCCCCCGGGCCGAAGCCCGCCTCGATCAGTTCGTACGACCGCCGGGCCGGGGTGCCCTTGTCGCCGTACCCGTTGTCGAGCGGACCGAGCGTGATCGTGGCGGCCGGGGCGGCGAGCGCCGCCAGCACGACCACGGTGACGGCGAGCACCCGCCAGGGGCGGCGCGCCACCCAGGCGCCCAGCTTGGCCCAGCCCGTGGCCGGGCCGTCGCGGCGGGCGGTGCGCCCGGCCAGCGGCAGCCGCAGCGCGTTGATCCGGTGCCCGAGGAGGCCGAGCAGCGCCGGCACCAGCGTGATCGAGGTGAGCACGGCGCACACGACCGAGACGCCGGTGATCCAGCCGAGCGTGCTCAGCAGCGGGAACCCGGCGAACATCAGCGCACTCAGCGCGATCACGACCGTGCCGCCGGCGAAGAGCACGGCCCCGCCCGACGAGGCCGCCGTGCGCCGGACCGCCTCGTGGACCGGCACGCCCTCGGCCAGCAGCGTCCGGTGCCGCGACAGCAGGAACAACGCGTAGTCGATGCCGACGCCGAGGCCGATCATCGTGGCCAGGATCGACGCGGTCGAGGGCACGTCCACCACGTGCCCGAGCAGCGCGATGAGGCCGAGCCCCACGCCGATGCTGATCAGCGCGGTGAAGATCGGCACGAGCGCGGCGACCAGCGTCCCGAAGGCGAACAGCAGCACCAGCAGCGCGAAGACGACGCCGGCGACCTCGCTGGCACCGGTCTTGATCTGCTTGTCGGCGGGCGTGGAGCTGTCGGAGGGGACGACCTCGATGCCCGCCCGCACCGCCGGCGCGGCGGCGGCGACGAGCTGCTCGGAGGTCTGGGCGAGCTTGGTGGTGTCCTGCCCCTTCAGCCGTACGGTGATCATCCCGATCCGCAGGCTGGACGACATGCCGCCCATGCGGTACGGCGTCTCCACCTCGACGACGTGCGGCGTGCGCCGCAGGACGTCCATCGCCTCCTCGACGGCCTGTTTACGAGGCTTGTCGATCAACGTACCGTTCGCGGTGTAAAGAACGAGCTGAACCGTCCCGCCGGGGTCGTATCCCGGCCCGAAGCCCTCGCGCATGAGCTCGTGCGCCCGCTGCGCGTCGGTGCCGGGGATCGACACGTTGTTGTTCACCGGCCGGCCCCACACCAGCGTGCCCGCGGTCAGCAGGCCCGCCGCGAGCACCCACAGCGTCAGCACGATCCAGCCGTGGCGTGCGCACCATCCGCCGAGCCGCCCCAGAAGCCCGCTCATCGCCGTCCGTCCCGGGTAGCATGTCCTGACGACCGTCCTGTACGGCCGTACAAAACGAGGGTAAAAGGAATCCATCGGCGGGCGAGCGGCGCGCCGGAAAATGAGACGATGACCACACTCGACCAGGGCAACGCGACCCGGTCCCGGATCCTGGCCGCGGCTCGCGACCTGTTCGCCGAGCGGGGATACGCCGCCGTGTCGCTCGCCGACATCGCGGCGGCGGTCGGCCTGACCAAGACGGCGGTCGCCTACCACTTCCATCCCAAGGACCGGCTGGCGGCCGAGATCATCGCTCCGGCCGCCGACGACCTGCTCGCGCTGCTCGGCGCCGAGTTCTCCGGCCACCGGGAGTTCCTGCGCGCGTTCACCGCGTTCGCCGTACGGCACCGCGCGGTGATCCGGCTGCTCACCGAGGACATCGACGGCGCCGACAGCGCCCCTCCCGGATCTCCGGGCGAGGCGATCAGGGAGTTCGGCCGGGAGCTGTTCACCCGCCTGGCCGGGCCCGACCCCTCCCCCGGCACGCGCGTACGCGCCTGGGCCGCCCTCGGCGCGGTGCAGTCCGGCGTGGTGAAGACCATGGACGTGCCCGCCGAGACGGTCGAGGAGACGCTGACCGCCGCCGCCGTCGCCGTGTTCGAATCTTGATGTACCGATCCCCTTGCGATCACTCTCCGAGCGCGTCACATTTCGTGTGAACGTTCAACCTTTCCGCCGCGTCCTAGAGACACCAGCGGGACGGATGCGAAGGGAGTGACGGCCAGCCGTGGACGTACCGGCCGTCGGGGAGGGCCGCGCGGGCGCGCTCGGCCAGGTGGTCTCGGCCCTGTCGAAAACGCCGCGGACCGTCCTCGTCGTCGGTGAGCCCGGCATCGGGAAGACCCATCTGCTCGGCGAGGCCGCGACCCGGCTGAAGGGCTTCCGCGTGCTGCGCGGCCAGGCCCGCGAACTGGACGGCGGGCGCGCCTACGCCCCACTCGTCGAGGCGCTCGGCGCGCTGCGCGGCGAGGCGGCCGACGTCCTGACCGACCTGCTCGAGGCGATCGACCAGGCCGCGCTCGGACACCCGGCCGCGGCGCCCGGCGCGATGGCCGCCCGGCTGCTGGAGTCGCTGCCCGGCCCCACCCTCCTCGCCATCGACGACCTGCACCTGGCCGACGCCGACACGCTGAGCGTGCTGCGGGCCCTGCCGCGCCGCCACGACGCCGTCGCGATCCTCGGCACCGCCCGCCACCCTCCCCCGCTCGAGGTGGACCTGTCGGTCCGGCTCCAGCCGCTGACCATGACCGAGGTCGCGGACCTGGTCACCACGCTGCTCGGCCGTACGCCGAGCGACACCGTCCTGCGGCGTATCCACGTCGCGAGCCGGGGCAACCCGTGGTTCGCGCAGGAGGCCGTGCTGGCCCTGGTGCAGGGCGGCGCCGTGCGTTCGACGGACCCCGGGGCGCGGCGGGGCGCGATCCTGAGCCGGCTGTTCCAGCGCGGCCGGGGCGGACGCGACCTCGCCCGCGTGCTGGCCGCGCTGTCACGCACCCGGGAGGCCGCCGATCTCACCGCGCTCGCCGAACTGGCCGGGCTCGACCCGGATCAGGCCGAGCGCGCCTTCGACGCGCTGGTCCGGGACGGCGTGGTGACCAGGAACGGCGACGGCTACGCGCTGGCGCACCCGCTGGTGGCCGAGGCGCTCTACGACGACCTCGGCGCCTCCGGCCGCCGGGAGGTGCACCGCCGCATCGCCGACATGCTCGAACGCGAGGGGCTGACCGGGACAAGGCGGGTCCTGGAGTGGGCCACCCACATGGCCGAGGCCGGGCCGCCCGCCGAGGCCCTGCCCGCGGTGCTGCGCGCCGCCGAGCTGACCCGCTGGACCGCGCCGCTGTCGGCCGCGCACTGGTACGGCAAGGCCGCCGAGCTGTCCCCCGAGCCCGGCGAACTGCTGGCCAGGCAGGCTCTCGCCTACTGGAAGGGCTCGCGGCCCGCGCTGGCGCTGAACTCGGCCCAGCGCGCGCTCGCCGTGCTGCCCGCCGGGCGCCGCCGCACCCGCGCCGCGTACACCGCGGTCGGCGCGGCTCACGCGATGGGGTGGTATGAGATCGCCCTCGACGTGGCCCGCCGCCAGATCCCGAAGGCCGACGACGCCTCGGCGCTGCTCGCCCAGCAGGCGCTGGTCAGCGCGGAGATGGGCCACCCCAGCAGGGAGGCCGCCCGGCGAGCCTGGGAGGGCCTGGCCGACTGCCCGCCGCAGGATCGCGCGATCACGGTCGGATATCTGGCCATCCACGCGCTCGTACAGGGCGACTGGGCCGAGACACGACGGGCGGTCGACGACCTGCTCACCTTCGCCGCCGCGCTGCCGCCGGGCGCCCGGCTCGCGTCGCTGGAGTCGGCCGCGCACGTGCTGGCGATCGCCGGGCTGCGCTCCCGCGCCGTCGAGGTGCTCGACCAGGCCGAGCAGATCCACCGCGGCCTCGGCTGGCACGACATCGCCGGACAGCACGTACGGACCATGGCCGTGATCCGGCGGATGGGCGGCGAATGGGCGCGGGCGCTGGAGGAGATCGCGGTCGCGGGCCGGGCACTGGCCGAGGCGGGCCTGCTGGAGAACCTCGCCCTGCTGCGCAACATGGAGCTGGACATCCTGCTCGACCAGGGCAGGCTGGACGAGGCCGCCCGGGTCCTCGCCGAACCGCCGCCCGGTTCCGCGCTGCAGCACGGCATGCGATGCGTGTTCCGCGCGCGCTTGGCGCTCGGCCGGGGCGACCTCGCCGCCGCGCGGCACGAACTCGACGGCGCCCTCGCGTACGGAGTGCCCGAGGTGGTGCACCGGGCCCTGGCGGTCAAGGTGCTGGTGACGGGAGCGGCGGGCGACGACGCGGGCTGCCGGGCGGCGGCCTCCCGGCTGGACGAGCGGTCGGCGAACGGCACCCCCCGGGCCCGGCTCGCCGCCGACCTGGCGGTGGGCTGGGCGTTCCGGGACCGCGTGCGGACGAGCGCGGCGCTGGAGCGCGCCCGTGCCGACGGCCTGCCGTTCGAGGAGGCCCGGGCCCGGCTGGTGCTCGGCGCGCTCGGCGACACGACGCAGCTCCCCCGCGCGCACGCGATCTTCACCCGGCTCGGCGCCGCGCCCTGGGCGGCGCTGTCGGAACGCCGCCTGCGGGAGGCCGGTCTGGTCCCCGAACCGGCGGGCCGCCTCACCCCTGGCGAGCGCCGTGTCATCGAACTGGTCGCCGACGGGCTCAGCAACCCTCAGATCGCCGAGGAGCTGCACTACAGCCGCAAGACCGTGGAGGTCTATCTCACCCGCGTCTACGCCAAGACCGGCCTGCGCTCACGGGTCGAACTCGCCCTGGCCGTCGAACGCGGCGAGCTGTGACGACGGGTTGTGACTCCACGTTGTCGCAGGTGAAGGGCTTGGATCGATAGGGTGTTCGAGGTAGGGTTGGGGCAGCCGTTACAGGTGAGCCTAGTGGGTGGGCCGTCGGTGGCCGTACGCCCTGTGTTGAGCCGAGTCTGCGTGAAGGAAGTCCCGATCCGGGCGGTCGGGAACCGATCAGTCGCCTTCGTCTCCGCTCCCGGGGGTCACCACCGTGTCCGCTCCGCAGTCGCCGTCCGCTCTCGCGGGGCCGTCCCCTCATTGTGGGGGCGGAGCGCCGGCGGCGATTCCCGAAGGGCTGGCGGTGATGCCACCTGGGGCCGAACTCGCTCAGATGCTGGCCGACATCGATGTGGAGCAGGTGTCGGGGTTCGACACCGTCGAGGTGCTCAAGGCCGCCTACCGTCAGGCCTGCCACGACCGGGCGCGGTTCCTGCAGGCACTGCTGGAGGTCGGGCTGCGCGAGCAGTTCTCCGGCGACAGCGTGGTCCGCTTGGAAGTCCCCGACGAGTTCGCCCCCGATGAGGCACGGGCGGCGCTGGTGTGGTCCCGCCGCCGGGCCGATTCCGCGTTCGATCTGGCGTGGAACCTGCACCGCCGCCTTCCTGTTCTCGGCGAGGCCATGCTGGCGGGAGAGCTCGACGAGCCACGGGCGGCCGCGTTCATCCGCTGGACGAGCGGTTTGACCGACGCCCAGGCCTGCTGGGTCTGCGAGCACCTGATCAGCCGGGCTCCGGCCTGGACGGTGGGAGAGCTGATCGAGCACATTCAGCGTCTGGTGCTGGCCATCGACCCCGGCTGGGCGGAGAAGCGCTACAGGGAGGCGGTGCGCAAGCGCCGCGTGGTCGGCATGCGCAACGACGACGGCACCGCGACGGTTTCGGGTCTGGATCTGCCGCTGGATCGGGCGGTGGCCGGCTGCGAGCGCATCGACGAGCTGGCCCGCGCCTGCAAGCGCGCCGGAGACCACCGTCCCGTCGACCACATCCGTGCCGACCTTTTCCTCGGCAGCCTGGACGGCAGCTTCGAGGGTCTGTCCGACGCCGAGATCATCACTCATGTCCGCACCCACCCTTTCGTGGACGCCGCCCCCTCCGACGCCCCAGCCGACTCCCCAGACGACTCCCCAGACGACTCCTCTGACATCCGCCCCGGAGACCAGGCCACCGAGCCGACCACCGAGCCGACCACCGAGCCGACCACCGCGCCCGTCGACAACGCGGCCGACGGGCGCGATGACGAGCCCGATCACTTGGCCGATGAAGAGCCCGATCACGCGGCCGACGACAAGGCCGATGACGCGACCGACGGCGAGATCCCTGACGAGCCCCTCAGCGCGAGGCGCCCTGAAACCCGCCGCCAGACACGCCCTGGGCCTCCCAGTGAGGCCGGCGGCCCGACCGGCGCTGGACTCCACGGCGAAGCGGGCGGGGCGGCACCCGACGAGGCATGCGGAGGGACCGGGCAAGACCACCCACAGCAACCCGGACACGAGCCCAGGCAGGAACCCCGACACGACCGGGGACACGATCACGGACAGGGACTGCGGCAGCGGCTTGGACATGCCGATCGGCAGCCCCTCGCGGCGCAGTCATCGGCGCAGGCATGGTCGGCACGGGCGTGGTCGGTGCCGGAGATACGAGTGGAGCTGACTACCCTCCTCGGTCTCGATGAGCACCCGGCCCACTTGCCCGGCTGGGGCATGGTCCACGCCGCTCAGGCCCGCCAGATTGTCGCATCCATGCTCGCCGGGCAATGGCGCTATGTCGTCTGTGCCGACAATGGGCATTTGCTGCTGACCGGCATCACCGGGCGACGCCCTTGCCCGCCCGCGCAACGCCCCGCACGCGATGCGCGACGCGGCGGCATCGTCGAGCTTCAGGTCACCCTCTCCCAACTTCGCGAACTGGCCGCCGCACCCAGCACCATCGGCGTCTGGGCCCCGCTGATCACCGACCTGGCCCGCCATGCCCAGCTCGCCGAGACCGGGCAGCCAGACCCCTGCCGCCCCGGCACTCGTTCACCTGAGGCGGCGGAGTCGGCCGAATCGGCCGGTCGACGGCATGCTGGTGCGGCCTTACGCCGATACGTCCAGATTCGGGGCCGGGTCTGCTCCTGGCCGGGCTGCCGCATGCCCGCCACCCGGACGGACCAGGACCACATCCATGCCTGGGCCGACGACGGCGCCACCACTGCCGACAACCTGCACCTGGCCTGCCGCCACGACCACCGCGCCAGGCACCTCGGCGGCTGGCGGGTCACCTCCGCGGGACCCCACCTGATCGTCTGGACCAGCCCGCTCGGACACTCCTACCCGAGCCGGCTCCCAAAGATCATCGAGCCTGTCCCCCGACCCCGGCCCCGCAACTGGCCCGACGCCCCGCCCGGACACCTGCCCGCCGACCTCCCCAGAGCACCGGACACGATCATGGCTCCACCAAGCCCTCCTCCGCCCCACAGCGGCGGACGTGACGGCACGACCAGCGGTGAGGCGGAAGGCGAAGCCGGGGCATCGTCCTTCGACGCCGACCTCTACGTGCCGCCGTAGTGAACGCCACATGTCTTTGGCACCGGCCCTCGGGACACCGGTGTCGATGGCTCGGCTCCCAAGCCGGACCACCGGCACCGGCACCAAGATCGACCCCGGCACGGGTCGCACGGTCACCGGGGTCACACGGGTCCCAGGGTCACCGGGGTCGCACGGGTCGGCAAACGGTCACCGTGAATGGCATCGGTCGGCACGGACATTAGGGATCTCCCTACTGTGCACCGCCCGCCCGGAGGATCAGGCTCTTGACATGGAATCACCGATCCTTTCGTACGCCGATGAGGTCTGGCGTGGTTCGGTGCGCCCCGAGGACGTGCCCTACGCGGAGTTGCGCCGCGACGGAATGCAGGAGATCGCCTACGGCGTGGCGATGTGGCCGGCGTGCGGCAACGTGTACGTGGTCCGTGGCGAGGACGGGCTGGGTCTCTTCGACACGGGCGACGCCCGCGAGGCTTCGCAGTCGTACCGCGCGATCAGGAAGTGGTCGGCCGAGCCGCTCAAATACGCGATCTTCTCCCGCAGCCGATCCGACCGGCTGGCCGGGATGGAGGAGTTCGACGCCGAGCCGGGCCCCCGCCCGCTCGTCGTGGCGCAGGAGGGGCTGGCCCGCAGGCTCGCCCAGCAGGGCAGGACGGCCGGCTACAACGCGGTCGTCGACCTGCGCGAGCAGGGCTTCCCCCGGATGGTCTGGCCGCCCCCGCAGCGGCTCCCCGACCTGACCTACCGCGACCGGCTGTCCCTGTCGCTGGGAGACGTCACCTTCCAGCTCACCCACGCCTGCGGCGACACCGACGACGCCACCTGGGCGTTCCTGCCCGAGCGGGGCGTGCTGCTGACCGGCGACCTGTTCGCCTGGACGGTCCCGGGGGCGGGCGCCCCTCAGCGGATCCAGCGTTATCCGGACGACTGGGCGGTGGCGCTGCGGGCCATGGCCGCACTCGACGCCGACCTGCTGCTCCCCGGGCGTGGGCTGCCGATCCGCGGGTCGGCCCGGGTGCGCCGGGCGCTCACCGACACGGCCGACTATCTCGACAGCCTGGTGGAGCAGACGCTCGACCTGATGAACGCGGGCGCCCGGCTGGACGACATCCTGCACTCGGTCAAGCCGCCGCCCGCGCTCGCGGGGCGGCCCTACCTGCGCGAGCGCCACGACGAGCCCGAGTTCATCGTGCGCAACATCTGGCGGCTGCACGGCGGCTGGCACGACGGCAACCCCGCCAACCTCAAGCCCGCGCCAGACGCCGTGTTCGCCCGCGCGGTCGCCGAGTTGTCGGCGGGCGCGGCGTCGGTCGCGGGCCGGGCCGTCGCCGCGGCGGCCGACGGCGACCTGCGCCTGGCCTGCCAGCTCGCCGAGCTCGCCGCGCAGGCCGAGCCGGAGGACCGGAGGGTGCACGAAATCAGGGCTCTCGTCTACGCGATGCGGGTCCAGCAGGAGCGCGGCGCGATCGCGCGCGGTGTTTACGCGTGGGCCGCCGCCGAGTCACGCAGCAAGACCACCGGCATGGATCTGCTCGACGTCTACCACGACGTCGCCGAGGGCCGGATGTGGTGGCTGCCGAGCAAAGCCAACTGAGCCGGCCGAACTGAGCCAGCCGCACTGAGCCGGCCGAACTGGGCCGGCCGAACGGCCGGCGGACGCGTGGAGGGGAGCGCCCGCCGGCCCTGCCGGTAACCTTCCTCTCGTGCTCGAACAGATCACGGCGACCCGCTACGTCGCGCCCCTGCGCGAGGGCGGGTCGCTGCCCGGAGTCGTCGAAGCCGACGACCTCGGCACGTACGTCGTGAAGTTCCGCGGTGCCGGGCAGGGCCGGCGGGTGCTCGTCGCCGAGATCGTCTGCGCCGAACTCGCCAGGCGGCTCGGCTTCGCCACTCCGGAGCTCAAGGTCATCGACCTCGACCCGCAGCTCGGCGCCCGCGAGCCCGACGAGGAGATCCAGGACCTGCTCACGGCGAGCGCCGGGCACAACCTCGCGATCGACTTCCTGCCCGGAGCGCTCGGCTTCGACCCGCTCGCCTGGGAGCCCGACGCCGAGTTCGCCTCCCGGGTGCTGTGGTTCGACGCGTTCGTCCACAACGTGGACCGAAGCTGGCGCAACCCGAACCTGCTCGTCTGGCACGGCGGGGTGTGGCTGATCGACCACGGCGCGGCCCTGTGGTTCCACCACAACTGGCCGACGGCCGACCCGCGCCGCCGGTTCGACGGCCGCGACCATGTGCTCGCGCCGTTCGCGACGAAGCTTGAGCAGGCCGACGCGGACCTGGCCGTGCTCGTCACCCGCCCGCTGCTCGACGAGGTGACCGCGCTGGTGCCGGACGAGTGGCTGGAGGGCGAGCCGGGCTTCGCGGACGCGCAGGCCGTACGGCGGGCCTACACCGAGCACCTGCTCGCCCGGGTCGCCGGGCCCCGCGACTGGCTGCCCGACCCGGCCATCAACGCCGCCACCGCTTCCGCACCGCGCCGCGGCGAGCGGAGCGCGACGATCGGCGGCTTCTGGCGTGCGGCGCGAGAGGGCGGCCGATGAGCGACCTGGACGTCTACGAGTACGCGGTGATCCGCGTGGTGCCCAGCGTGGAGCGGGGCGAACTGGTCAACGCGGGGGTCATCCTCTACTGCCAGCCGCGCGGCTACCTGTGCGCGCGGGTCGAGCTGGACGAGGGCCGGCTGCTGGCGCTGGGCGCGCCGGTGGACGTGCCCGGCGTACGGCTGGCCCTGGCCGCCTACGAGCGGGCGTGCGGCGAGGAGGCGGGGCCCCTGTGCGGGGAGCCGCTGGGCGCCCGGTTCCGCTGGCTCACCGCGCCGCGCAGCACGGTCGTGCAGACCGGGCCGGTGCACGCCGGGCTGACCGGCGACCCGGCGGCCGAGCTGGACCACCTGCTGACCCGGCTGGTCCGGCCGACGCCGGCCGACTGCAGCGCTTAGAACAGCAGAGTCGGAACAGCACAGTCAGAACAGCACAGTCAGAACAGCACAGTCGGAACGCGCGATCAGAACAACACGGACATGAAGGTGTCGACCTCCTGGAAGCCCACCTTGCGGTAGACGGCCCTGGCCGGGAGGTTGAAGTCGTTCACGTAGAGGGTGACGACCGGGGAGAAATACTTCAGCGCCTGCTCGACCACGGCGGCCATGCCGGCTACGGCGTGGCCGCGTCCGCGCAGGTCGGGATGGACCCACACACCCTGGATCTGGCACGCCTGCGGCGTCACCGCGCCGATCTCGGCCTTGAAGACCACCTGGCCGTCGTCGATCCGCGCGTACGACCGCCCGATGCGGATGAGCTCGGCGACCCTGGACCGGTAGAGCGCTCCGCCGTCGCCGTTGTCCGGCGAGACGCCGACCTCTTCGGTGAACATCGCCACGCAGGCGGGCAGCAGGATGCCGAACTCCTCGGGACGGACCCTCCGTACGAGCAGGTCCGGCTCGACGGCGGGCGCGGAACTCGTGGCCATGACCGGCTGGGCCCACCGGATCGCCCGGGCACCGCCCCAGTGCGGCTCCAGCCGCTCCCAGAGCTGCTCCACGGCGCCGGCGGGGCCGACGATGGACGAGCAGCGACGGCCCTGCTTGCGCGCCCGGTCGGCGAAGGCGTGTATGGCCTCGCGGGTGGCGTTCACGGGCACCAGGTTGGCGCCCGCGTAGCACAGGGACACCAGCCCCCCGCGCGGGCCGTAGCCCCACATCTGACCGCCGAGCCGTGAAGGGCTGAGGCCCACGGCCCTGACCCGGGCCGCTACGAACACATTGGCGACCGGATCGGTGTCGAGGAGCGCCAGCACCTCGTCACGATCGCTGTCGTCGAGCACGCGCGACGCCGATGTTCGCAGCATCACGGGCCCAGCCTACGCGAACGGTTCGCGTTTGGGAGGTATCGGCCCGGCCGGGCTCACCGCCGTACGGCGGAGACGTGGGACGCCGTTCCCGGCGCACCCGCCGCGACCTTCATCAGCGTGGCCCGCGGCTCCGGCTCGCCCGGGCAGGTGGCGTCGGCGCCCCGCTTGCCCCTGCGCTGCGGCGACAGCGCCGCGTCGCGCAGGTAGGCCGCCAGTTGCCGGTCCACGCAGGCGTTCCCGGCGAGCGACACGCCGTGGTTGCCGCCGCCCGAGGTGAGCAGGCGCGCGGTCGGGAACAGGCGGCGCATGCGCAGCGCCCCCTCGTACGGCGTGGCGGCGTCGCGCTCCGCCTGGATCAGCAGGACGGGTGGCAGGTGCGACGTGCCCACCTTGACCGGCGTGCCGCCCTTCTCCGGCCAGAAGGCGCACGGCGCGTTGTAGACGGCGTTGGGCCAGGCCATGAACGGCGCCTCGGTGTGCGCCTTGCGCGTGTCGGCCCGCCAGCGGTCCCAGGACCGGGGCCAGGCGGCGTCCCGGCACTCCACGCCCAGGTAGACCGCGTAGGAGTTCTCCTCCTTGGCGTCGATCTCGGCCTCCAGGTGGAACAGTTTCACCAGGACGGAGGGGTCGCCGTCGCGGACGTAGGACGAGAACGCGGCGCCCAGGTAGGGCCAGAGCCGGTCGCTGTAGGCGCCGTTGGAGAACACGTCGTCCAGTTCGCTCGGGCCCACGACCCCGCCCGCGGGCCTGTCGCGCAGGCGGGAGCGCATGGCGTACCACGCGAAGGACACCGTCGCCTGCGTCTTGCCCAGCTTGTAGACGTCGTCGTGCTCGGCCACCCAGGCGAGGAAGTCGCGGTGCCGCCGGTCGAAGCTGTGGTCCTGGGCGATGTTGGCCTCGTACCAGACGCCGTCGGGGTCCACCACGCTGTCCAGCACGAGCCGGCGCACCCGCTCCGGGAAAAGGGTGGCGTAGACCGCCCCCAGGTAGGTGCCGTACGAGTAGCCGAGGTAGCTGATCTTCTCCTCGCCGAGCGCCGCGCGCACCGCGTCCATGTCCCGCGCGGTGTTCTCCGTGGTGAGGTAGGGCAGGAACCAGGCCCAGCGGTTGCCGCAGCCCTCGGCGTACTGCCTGGCCCGGCCGGCCAGCACCTGCTCCTCGGCGTCGTTCTTCGGCACGTTGTCCGGCCGCGGCGGCGCGTAGAAGCGGGCCGGGTCCACGCACGACATGGCGGGCTGGCTCGGGGCCACCCCGCGCGGCGCGAACCCGACGATGTCGAACCGCGCCGCGACGTCCGCGGGCAGCCGCGCCGCGACGTACCTGGCCAGGCTGAGCCCCTCGCCGCCGGGCCCGCCGGGGTTCACCAGCAGCGAGCCGAGGTGGTTGCCGTCACGCGAGGCGGTGCCCTTGATCCGGTTGAGCGCCAGCGTGATCTGCTGGCCGTACGGCTCGCGGTAGTCGAGCGGGACACGCAGCTCCGCGCACTCCTGCACCGGCTCCCGCCGGTCCCCCCGGCGGGCCGGCCGGGTCTGCCTGCTCCGCCGGGCCGAGCCGAGGCCGAGCAGGCCGCCGGAGGCCGACTCGGTCTCCGGCGGGCACTGCTTCCATTCGAGCGGACGCTGCGGCGGTCCCCAGTGCCCCGCCCGGTCCGGCCCGGCGGCCGCCCCTTCCGGTCCGACCAGCCCGGCGACCAGCGTCACCATGCCCGCGACCACACCAACGACCCGCTTCACCGGCATTGCTCCTCTGCTTCCGAACAGCAGAGGACAGCTTCGCGATGTGATCGGCCGGGTACGGTCCGTACTACCCGATCATTGCCATTGTGTAGTCAGAGCATTGCTTAATGTAAGGCCCGGGTCAGCGGACGACGACTTCCGGACCGGCGCCGTCCTGGTCGAGGTCCTCGTCGAGGTCCACGTCGACGCCCATCTCCTCGGCGAGGCGCAGGGCCTCCTCGATGAGCGTCTCGACGATCTGCGACTCGGCGACGGTCTTGATGACCTCGCCCTTCACGAAGATCTGGCCCTTGCCGTTGCCGGAGGCGACGCCGAGGTCGGCCTCCCTGGCCTCGCCGGGGCCGTTGACCACACAGCCCATGACGGCCACGCGCAGCGGCACCTTGAGCCCGGCCAGCCCGGCCTGCACCTGCTCGGCGAGGGTGTACACATCCACCTGGGCACGGCCGCAGGACGGGCAGGAGACGATCTCCAGGCCACGCTCGCGCAGGCCCAGCGACTCCAGGATCTGCGTGCCGACCTTGACCTCCTCGACCGGAGGCGCCGACAGCGACACCCGGATGGTGTCGCCGATCCCCTCGGCCAGCAGCGCGCCGAACGCCACCGCGGACTTGATCGTGCCCTGGAACGCCGGTCCCGCCTCGGTCACACCGAGGTGCAGCGGGTAGTCGCAGCGCTGGGCGAGCAGCCGGTACGCCTGGATCATGACGACCGGGTCGTTGTGCTTGACCGAGATCTTGATGTCGCGGAAGCCGTGCTCCTCGAACAGGGAGCACTCCCACAGCGCCGACTCGACCAGGGCCTCCGGGGTGGCCTTGCCGTACTTCTGCAGCAGGCGCGGGTCGAGCGAGCCGGCGTTCACACCGATCCTGATCGGCACGCCGGCGTCGGAGGCGGCGCGGGCGATCTCGCCGACCT
The DNA here is from genome assembly GCF_040644635.1 of Microbispora sp. NPDC046933. Lineage (NCBI taxonomy): Bacteria > Bacillati > Actinomycetota > Actinomycetes > Streptosporangiales > Streptosporangiaceae > Microbispora > Microbispora sp. NPDC046933. Next base: position 338,752 of record NZ_JBEYWW010000004.1, read on the forward strand.
TGTCGTCGAACTTCTTGATGTTTCCGGGGTTCACCCGTACGGCCGCACACCCCGCGTCGATCGCCGCGAAGACGTATTTGGGCTGGAAATGGATGTCGGCGATGACCGGGATCTTGGACTTCTTCGCGATGGCGGGCAGCGCGTCGGCGTCGTCCTGCGAGGGGACCGCTACCCGGACGATCTGGCAGCCCGCCGCGGTGAGCTCGGCGATCTGCTGCAGGGTGGCGTTGATGTCGGCGGTCAGGGTGGTGGTCATGGACTGCACCGAGACCGGCGCGTCCCCGCCGACGGGGACCGAGCCGACCATGATCTGACGTGACACCCGCCGCTTGGCGATCGGCTGGGTCCGTACGGCGGGAATCCCGAGATCAACAGACATTTCTGCACCTTGTGTAATAGGCGACACCCGATGGAGGGGCCCTCCCAGTCTAAGGAGTGCCGAGAGGCCGGACGGCCCGAAACCTTTTCACGAGGAATGAAGGTTTCATGACCTGTGGCCGAAGGGAGAGCCGCCACCTGCGAGGACGGGCGCGGCGGCCCTCGCCCGGGTGGGCAGGCGGCGGTGGCCGACCTAGAGTCCGAATCGCGAGAGCGCTCTACGCACCACCTGGTCGGTAAGTCAACGGCTGTCCCCCCGGGCCGACGTGCTCGCGCCGTCGGCGGTGCCGTGCTGCACCACGAGTGCGGCAGCCATGACCACGCGAAAGGGTAGCCCGTGGGTAGACCACGAAGAAAACTGTCGAAAGCGACGATCGGGCTGATCGTCGCCGCGCTGTCCGCCCTCGTCTCCGCCGTCGTGCTCGCCTCCCCGGCGTCCGCGCACGGCGCCCCGATGGTTCCCGGCAGCCGTACCTACCTGTGCTGGAAGGACGGTACGACCTCGAGCGGAGCCATCCAGCCGAAGAACCCCGCCTGCGCGGCCGCGGTCGCCAAGGGCGGGACCAACGCGCTGTACAACTGGTTCGCCGTGCTGCGCTCGGACGGCGCGGGCCGGATGTCCGGCTTCATCCCGGACGGGCAGCTGTGCAGCGGCGGCGCGGTCGTCTACGACTTCAGCGGTTTCGACCTCGCCCGCGACGACTGGCCGGTCACCCACCTGACGTCCGGGGCGACCATCCAGTTCAAGTACAACAAGTGGGCCGCGCACCCCGGCACGTTCCGGTCGTACATCACCAAGGACTCCTGGAGCCCGACCCGCCCGCTGGCCTGGAGCGACCTGGAGTCGACGCCGTTCGACAGCGTCACCGACCCGCCGAGCGTCGGCTCGGTGGGCACCGAGGACGGCCACTACTACTGGAACGCCCACCTGCCGTCGGGTAAGAGCGGCCGCCACATCATCTACACCGTGTGGCAGCGCTCGGACAGCAACGAGACGTTCTACAGCTGCTCCGACGTCGTCTTCGACGGCGGCAACGGCGAGGTGACCGGCGTCGGCACGGGCCCGAGCACCAGCCCGAGCCCCAACCCGCCCGTCTCCCCGTCCCCCGGCACCTCCCCCAACACCTCGCCCAGCCCGACGGTCAGCCCCTCGGCGAGCCCGACCGCCGGCCCCGGCGGCTGCTCGGCCACCTACAAGGTCGTCAGCTCGTGGGGCGGCGGATTCCAGGGTGAGGTGACGGTGAAGGCCGGCTCCTCGTCCATCGGCGGCTGGACCGCCAGATGGACCCAGCCGAGCGGCGTCACGATCACGCAGGTCTGGAACGGCACGCTCAGCCAATCCGGCAGCGACGTCAGCGTGAAGAACGTGAGCTACAACGGCAGCCTGGGCGCCGGCGCCTCGACCACGTTCGGCTTCCTGGCCAACGGGTCGAGCGGCAGCACCCCGACGCTGACCTGCTCGGCGGCCTGACCCCGCCGGCCCGCGGCGCGGCCCGCCTGACCCGGGCCGCGCCGCGGGACTCAGCTCGTCAGCTCGGCCGCCCGCGCCCTCGCCCACGCGTCCGCCGCGAGGACCTCCTCCACGGACGCCGCCGGGCCGGGGGTGTGGGCGGCCACCACGCGTTCCACCGTGTCCACGATGCCGAGGAACGGCAGGGCGCCCTTCAGGAACGCCTCCACGCACACCTCGTTCGCCGCGTTGTAGACCGCGGGCGCCGTGCCGCCCAGGGCGCCCACGTGACGGGCCAGCGCGACCGACGGGAACGCCTCGTCGTCGAGCGGCTCGAAGGTCCAGGTGTGGGCGGTGGCCCAGTCGACCGGCCGGGCCGCGCCGGGCACCCGCTCGGGATAGGCCAGCGCGAGCGAGATCGGCAGCCGCATGTCGGGCGGGCTCGCCTGCGCGACCGTCGAGCCGTCGGCGAACTCCACCATCGAGTGGATGATCGACTGCGGGTGGACCACCACCTCGATCCGGTCGAACCCGATGTCGAACAGCAGATGGGCCTCGATCACCTCCAGGCCCTTGTTCACGAGCGTCGCCGAGTTCACCGTGATGACCGGGCCCATGCTCCAGGTCGGGTGGTTCAGCGCCATCTCCGGCGTCACGTCCGTCAGCTCGGCCCGCTTCCTGCCCCGGAACGGGCCGCCGCTCGCCGTCACCACCAGCCGCCGTACGGCCGCCGGGTCGGCCCCGCCGGGCCCGGCCGCCCACAGGCACTGGGCGAGCGCGGAGTGCTCGGAGTCCACCGGGATCATCTGCCCCGGCCCGGCCAGGCGCTTGACCAGCGGGCCGCCCACGATCAGCGACTCCTTGTTGGCCAGCGCGAGCACCCGGCCCGCCTCCAGCGCCGCGAGCGTGGAGGTCAGCCCCAGGGCCCCGGTGATGCCGTTGAGCACGATGTCGCAGGGCGACGCCGCGACCTCCGCCACCCCCTCCGGGCCCGCCAGCACCCTCGGCCGCGCGCCCGCCGCCGCTAGGGCCTCGCGCAGCGCCGGTACGGCCGCCGGGTCGGCGACCGCCACCGCCTCGGCCCCGAAGTCGGCCGCCTGCCTCGCCAGCAGGTCGACCCGGCCGCCGCCCGCGGCGAGCGCGGTCACGCGGAACCGTCCGGGGGCGTTGGCGACGACGTCGAGAGCCTGGGTGCCGATGGAGCCGGTCGAACCCAGCACGACGACGGACCGGGCCTGCGGCAGCGATTGGGAGCTCATTCCCTCATTGTCTCCGAGACGGCTCGCGCGCCCGCAACGGCACGGGCCGTACGCGCAACGGCCGGTACTGAGGAGAAATCAGCACATAAATGCCCGAAACTGCCCATAACCGTATAGGCGAATTGTGGGAAATCGGGGTGAAGGCGTCGCTACTTTCCCGCGTCAGGAGATTCGACATGTCTCAGGCATCCCGACACGGAGGTAGGCATGCACCCCAGGGCACGACGTCTCGCCGTTCTCGCGGTTCCCGCCCTCGCGGCGGCGGGGGCGATGCTCCCCGCCGCGCACGGCGCCGCAGCGACCACGACAGGAACCGTGACAGGAACCGTCACGCAGTCGGCCGCCGGTCCCCGGCCCGCCGTTCACGAGGCGGCCGACACGACGAAGGAGCAGCGTTCTGTCAAGAAGTTCTGGACCGTCGCGCGAATGGAGGCCGCGGAGCCGCTGGACGCCCCCGGCACCGGCGACCGGCACTTCGCCGCAGCCGGCGCCTCCCCGGCCGACGCCGCCCCGGCCGACGCGCCCGCGGCGCGGCCCGCGACCGTCGCCCCCACCCTGACCGCCGCCACGACCGCAGCCCACGTCTCGTCGCGGACCTCCGGCTCGTCCTGGGCGGCGGGCGGGACGGTGGCGAAGACGACGGGCAGGGTGTTCTTCACGGTCGCGGCCGGATCGGACGCCGGGCGGAACGCCTCCTGCTCGGGCACGGCCGTCACCAGCGCCAACAAGAGCGTGGTCATCACCGCAGGGCACTGCGTGAAACTGAACGGCGCCTTCCACGCCAACTGGGTCTTCGTCCCGGGCTACGACCAGGGCAACCGGCCGAACGGCACCTGGCCGGCGACCACCCTGCTCACGACGTCCCAGTGGAACTCCGGCGAGAACATGAACTACGACGTCGCCGCCGCGGTCGTCGCGCCACAGGGCGGCAGGAGCCTCACCGACGTCGTCGGCGGCCAGGGCGTCGCGTTCAACCAGCCGCGCGGGCGCCAGACGTACGCCTTCGGCTACCCCGCGGGCGCGCCGTACGACGGGTCGAAGCTGGTCTACTGCAGCGGACGGACGTTCGACGACTTCCTCAGCTCGCAGGACCAGGGGCTGAGCTGCGGCATGACCGGCGGCGCCAGCGGCGGCCCGTGGTTCGTCAACTTCAGCGAGAGCACCGGCGGCGGCCTGCTCAACTCGGTGAACAGCTTCAAGTACAACTTCGCGTCCTACTGGATGTTCGGCCCCTACTTCGGCCCGGAGGCCGAGGCGGTCTACAACACGGCCCAGAACACGGCCCAGAACACGGCCCAGAACACGGCCCTCACCTGATTCACCGAAAGTAACCACAAGAACACTTCTCGTGGTCCACACTCGGGAGCCATGACTCCGAGCCTCCCCTTGCTTGCCGTCACCGCCCTCGTCACCGGACTCCTGGCAGCCCCCGACCGGGAGGTCTCCCCGGTGGGAGACGTCGTGGAGCACGTGGCCGGGCACGCCTCCGGCACCTACTGGACGCCGCAGCGGATGGCGCGGGCGGTCCCGATCGGGCTGCTGGGGGACCTGCGAAAGATCACCGCCGCCCGGCCCGGCACCCCGTCGGTGCTGCCGTCGGCCGCTCCCCCGGGGTCGGTGCTGCCGCCTGTCGCCAGGGCCGCCCTGCCCCCGGTCGCGCGGGCCGCTCTGCCCCCGGCCGCCAGGCTGGTCATCGCGCCCGACCAGACGGCGCGCCGGTCCACCGGAACGACCAGGACGGCCAGGACGGCCAGAACGAGCAGGACGACCACCAGGACACGGCAGGCGGCGGCGATGCCCCCGGCGACCACGAGCGGCACGCGCTGGGCGGCGGGCGGTTCGGTGACGAGGACCACCGGCAGGGTCTTCCTCACGCTGAACGACGTCGACTTCTCCTGCTCCGCCAGCACCGTGCGCAGCGCGAACAGGGACCTGGTCGTCACCGCCGGGCACTGCGTCAAGGACGGCGCCGGGGACTGGGCGGAGAACTGGACCTTCGTCCCGGGATACGACGAGGGGCGCCAGCCGTACGGCGCCTTCCCGGCGCGGAGGATGTTCGTCGCCGGGCCCTGGTCGCGCTCGGGGAACGACGACTACGACGTGGGCATGGTCGCCGTGGACGACCTGGACGGGCAGCACCTGACCGACCTGGTGGGCGGGCAGCCCATCGCCTTCGACCCGCCCCGGGGCCGCCGGACCTACGGTTTCGGGTTCCCCGCGGATCCTCCGTACGACGGCGAGCGGCTGCTGTACTGCGCGGGCGTCCCGCACGGCGACCCGCAGGGGCAGACCCGCGACCAGGGCCTGCGCTGCGACCTCACGGCGGGGGCCAGTGGCGGGCCGTGGCTCAGCGGCTTCGACCCGGCCTCCGGCCAGGGCACGCTGACGTCCGTCAGCAGCTTCAAGTACAGCAACGACCACCGCACGATGTACGGCCCCTACTTCGGCTCGGCCGTACGCGACCTGTTCCGCACCGCCGAGCGGGCATGACGAGCGGGAAGAAGACACGCGCTAGAAGAAGACCGGGGTACGCGAGTCGATCCGCCGGAGGAACGCCCACCAGGTCCACACCTGGACCGCCAGCACGAGCGGGATCACGACCACGAGGAACCCGCCCAGCGCGTCCAGGGCGGACGCGACGGCGAGTGAACGCCCGGCGGCCGGCTCCAGGCGGAGGCCGACGAGCACCGCCGGGGCGGCCGCGGCGAGCGCGGTCAGGGCCAGCGCGATGCGGGGCCGGGCCGCCACGATCCTGGCCGAGACGGCCAAGGCCGCCATGGCCGTCGCCTCGGCGGCGACCGCCGGCGTTCCATGCGAGGGCACTCCCGTGAGGAGACCGGCTCCCAGCAGGACGGCGTACAACACGGCGGCAGGCGGGGCCAGGCGGCGAACCACCCGCAGCGGGCCCCCGATCAGGTCCCCGGGCAGGCGCACGACGAGGAACGTCGCACCGTGGACGAGGAGGACGACGGTCACCGTCAGCGCCCACAGCAGCGGATACCAGCCGAGAGGCATCCGGACCGGCTCCGACCCCGGCGTCGTGGTCACCACGTTGCCGACCAGGAGTCCGAGCGCCACCGCGAAGGCTCCGCTCGCTCCGGTCAGTGCGCGGTCCCACCCGCGCCGCCATCCCGGCCTCTCCAGCCGGCTCCGGAACCATACGGCGGCGTCCCTGACCGTCCAGAGCACCAGCACGGCCGCGACGAGGTGGTAGTGGCTGCGGAACAGCGGGCCCTCCAACCGGGGCAGCACGGCCAGGAACGTCGCCACCGTGACCACCAGCCACACCTCGTTGGCGAGGAAGAACGGACCGAACGAGGTGATCGTCGCGCGTCGCGCCCGCTCGCCGGGCCCTCCGGCGCGCAGCAGCATGCCCGCGCCGAGGACCGTGCCGTCCAGCGTCAGGTAGACGCCGAACAGCGCACCGAGCAGGCAGTACCAGAAAACGTCCACACGTACTCCTGAGAGATCGACGACGTCAGATCACGGCCGTGTCGGGCGGCCCGGCCGGTTCGGCCTGACCGAGGGGCACGCCGAAGGCGTTGTCTTCCGGCCCCCGCCGGGCGAAGCGGGCGATCAGCCAGTAGCCGGCGGTCGCGAGCCCCAGCATCACCCCGGCAGTCGCCAGGAACGCGGCGAGAACGGCGCCCGGGGCCATGGAGGTCACCGCCTGCTCGGTGGTGAGCAGTCCGTAGACCGTCCAGGGCTGTCGGCCCACCTCGCGCACCAGCCAGCCCGCCACGACCACCGCGAAGGGGATCGGGATCGCCGCGACCAGGACGTGAAGGGGCACCCGAAGCCGTACGATCCAGTCGCGGAAGAGCAGCGCCACGAGAACGACGGACAGGAGCACCAGCCCGAATCCGGTCCGCAGCATCACCTGGTAGGCGACGCCGATCCATTCCGGCGGCGCGTACTCACCTGTGCCGCTCATTTCCACTGTGCCGATCGTTTCCACTGTGCCGATCGTTTCCAGCACCGCGAGCTTCATCGGCTGGGTGTCCTCGATGACGACGAGTTGCAGCATCCCCCAATGGACGGTGGCGAGCGTCCCGACGGGCAGGACCGCGACGGCCATGCGCAGCGAACGCCGGAAGAACGCCGCCTCGCCGGTGCGCTTGAGGATGTGCCAGGCGCTCACCCCGGCCACGAACGTCGAGCCGACGATCAGGGAGGCGAACACCACGTGCAGGAAGGCGTCCCACAGGTTGGGGTTGCGCAGCAGGGTTCCGAAGCCGGCGAAGTACCGGCCGGTTGTGTCCGGTGCCCCGACCGGGTGCTGGAGGAACGCGTTGGCGGCGAGAATCCACAGCGCCGACACGTAGGCGGACACGCCGACCAGCCAGATGAGGGCCAGGTGCGTCTTCCTGCCGAGCACGCCCCAGCCGAAAATCCAGGCGCCGAGAAGCGCCGACTCGACGAAGAAAGCGGTCAGGGTCTCCAATGCCAGAGCGCCGCCGAAAGCGTCCCCGAATCCCTTGGTCAGGTTGCTCCAGTTCAGTGCGAATTGCAGTTCGACGACAATGCCGCCGATGATGCCCACGCCGTAGTTGACGACGTACAGCCGGCCCCAGAACTTCGTCATACGCTCGAACACCGCGTTGCCCGTGACGACGTACGCGGTCTCCATGGCGATCACGAAAACGACGAGGCCGAGCGACAGCGCGACGAAAAGGAAGTGGATCGAAGCGGTGGTCGCGAACTGAAGGCGGGCGATCGTCGCCACATCCATCTCTACTCCTCCGGCGTCGGCATGGTCTCGGCAGCGGAATTCCCCGGTCACGAGCCTGTCGCCGACGCGGAACCGTGTCATCGCCCGGTGGTCGCCCGGCGCGGACGACCTGAGGGCGGAAACGATCCCCTGCGATGTCCGGCAGTGGTACGGCGGATCATCCCGCGGGATGATCCGCCGGCGCTCACGACGTCATACGGTGAATCAAGTGGGTCGTGAGAGTTGGCGCCGGATGCCCAGAGAGCTCGTCATCGACTGCGCCCTGTCATTCGCCGTCGCCGCGTCCACCGTCCTCACGAGCGTCATAGCCGGAGGCCGGGCGGAACAGAGCCCGCCGGAATGGGTCGGCCACCTGCTGCTGGTCGTGACCGCCGTGTTCCTTGTGGCCCGGCGCCGATTCCCACCGCAGGTGATGGTCCTCACCATGCTGGTGTCGCTGCTCTATTTCGGCCTCGGATTCGGCACCGGCGCCTTCACCGTCGCGCCGGCCCTGGCCGTCTACACCGCGATCGCCGCGAAGCACAGGATCGCCGGATTCTCGGGCGCGGCCGTCTACCTCGTCATCGTGCTGCTGGCCGATCGCCTCGGCGGACAGCGGGACGTCTCCGAGGGGAACGTCTGGCTGGTCATCTGGATTCTGGTGATCGTCGTGCTGGGCGAGGTGTCGCGCAGCAGGGCCGAACACCTGCGAGTGGTCGCGGAACAGGCGGCACGAGCCGAGCTCACCCGTGAGATGGAGGCACAGCGCCGGGCCGACCAGGAGCGCCTGCGCATCGCGCGAGAGCTGCACGACGTGCTGGCGCACAACATCTCGGTGATCAGCATCCAGGCGGGTGTGGCCGAGCATCTCCTGCGCAAGGATCCCGACAAGGCCCACACCGCGGTGACGACGATCAGGAGTGTGACCAAGGACGTGCTGGTGGAGCTGCGCTCGATCCTCGACGTGCTCCGCCGCGTCGACGACGCCGGCGAGATCTTCCCCCCGTCCGGCGTCGAGGGCATCGAGCGACTGGCGGGCCGGGCGGCGGCCGGCGGCATCACGGTCGACCTCGACGTCCGGGGCCGGGCGAGCCGCGTGCCCGCGGACGTCGGCCTGGCCGCCTATCGTGTCGTCCAGGAGTCGCTGACCAACGTGATCAGGCATTCCGGCGCGGCGCGCGCGAGTGTCGTCGTCCATGTGAACGAGGCCGACGTGCTGGTTCGCGTGCGGGATGACGGGCGGGGCGTGCCGGGGGACGACGTCCCGGCCGGAAACGGAATAGCGGGCATGACAGAGAGGGTGAAAGCGATGTCCGGCACGATCACGGCCGCGCCCGCGGACGGGGGCGGCTTCGTGGTGGAGGCGCGGTTACCGTTGCGGCGACCCGAGCCGTGATCCGCGTCCTGCTGGCCGACGACCAGCCACTCGTCCGCATGGGACTGCGCGCGCTGCTCGACTCCGAAGACGACATCGAGGTGGTGGGTGAGGCGAGCCGAGGCGACCAGGCGGTCGATATGGCCGCCTCGCTCCGGCCCCACGTCGTCCTCATGGACGTCCGCATGCCGGGAACCGACGGCATCGAGGCCACGCGAAGGATCGCCGAGGACCCGCGCCTCGGCCACGTCCGTGTCGTCATCCTCACCACGTTCGAGAATGACGAGTACATCTTCAGGGGGTTACGCGCGGGCGCCGTCGGGTTCCTGGTCAAGGACGTGGAGCCGACCGGCCTGCTGGAGGCGGTGCGCGTGGTGGCGGCGGGCGACGCCCTGCTGTCCCCCGCCGTGACCCGGCGGCTGATCGAGGAGTACGTCGACCGCAGCGGCGATCCCGTCCACTTCCCGGGACTGGAGCACCTCACCGAGCGGGAGCGCGAGGTGCTCGTGCTGGTCGCCCGTGGGCTGTCCAACAACGAAGTCGCCGATTCCCTCCGGTGCAGCCCCGCGACCGCCAAGACGCACGTCAGCAGGATCATGATGAAACTCGCCGCCCGGGACCGGGTCCGGCTCGTCGTCATCGCGTACGAGTCGGGCCTGGTCCGCCCGGGGTGGAAGGTCGGCTGAGGGGAAGTCGGCTGAGGGATCAGAACGGCGGCAGAGGCTCGGCGTTGTCCTCGTCCACGATGTCGGCGGCGGACCTGACGATCAGGGGGTCGGGCTCGCCCACCACCGAGACGTCCTTGTCGTCGTAGTCGTAGAGGGACAGGACGTAGCGCATCGCCTCCAGCCTGCCGCGCTTCTTGTCGTTGCTCTTGATGATCGTCCAGGGGGCGTCCTCGGTGTCGGTGTTGAGGAACATGTCCTCCTTGGCCCGGGTGTACTCGTCCCACAGGTCCAGCGAGGCGATGTCCATCGGCGACAGCTTCCACTGCCGCACGGGGTCCACCTGGCGGATGACGAACCGGGTGCGCTGCTCGGCCCGCGACACCGAGAACCACAGCTTGACCAGGCGGATGCCGTCGCGCACCAGCATCCGCTCGAACAGCGGCGCCTGGTACATGAACTCCATGTACTCCTCGGGAGTGCAGAAGCCCATGACCCGCTCGACCCCGGCCCGGTTGTACCAGGACCGGTCGAACAGCACGATCTCCCCCGCGGCCGGGAGATGCGCGACGTACCGCTGGAAGTACCACTGGCCGCGCTCGCGCTCGCTGGGCTTCTCCAGCGCCACCACGGTCGCGCCGCGGGGGTTGAGGTGCTCCATGAAGCGCTTGATGGTGCCGCCCTTGCCGGCCGCGTCCCGTCCCTCGAACAGGATGACCAGGCGGCCGCCGGTGTCCTTCAGCCAGTACTGCAGCTTCAGCAGCTCGATCTGCAGCAGCCGCTTCTGCCGGTCGTACTCCTGCCGGGGTATGCGGTGGTCGTACGGGTAGTGCTCGCGCCAGGTGTCCACCGGGCCGCCGTCGGCGCGGACGAGGACGGGATCGTCGTCATCGTCGTCCAGCACCTTCAGCCCCGGCGTGCGGCGCAGCAGTTCGACCCCGTCGGGATGCTCCCCTACCTGCGGTGATACTTCCGGCATTTCAGGCGTCCCGTTCACTTGGCCAGCGTGACGGACGTCCCGCTGCCCGCGCTCGGGTGCCGTACACCCGGCCCGCCTGGCCGGGGCGGGAACGTCACGGCGACCTCGAGACCGCCGCCGGGGTTCGGGCGCGCGCGTACGGCGGCTTCGTGCGCCGTGGCGATCGACGCGACGATCGACAGCCCGAGCCCCGCGCCCTGTCCTCGGGTCGTGTGCAGGCGCCGGAAGGGCGCGAAGAGGTCGCCGAAGCGTTCGGCCGGCACCTCGGGACCGGTGTTGCGGACCGTCAGCGCGCCCCCGGCGAGCGCCACCTCGACGGCTCCTCCCGGGTGGTTGTAGCGGACGGCGTTGTCGACGAGGTTGGTGACGAGCCGATTCAGCAGGACCGGGTCTCCGTAGACGAGGAACGGCTCGATCCGCGCGGTCACCGACACCTCGTCCGCGTCCGTCTCGGCCAGGACGAGCCGTACGACCTCGTGGAAGGCCACGGGAGCCCGATTCCGCAGGCCGTGCTCGGCCTGGGAGAGGACCAGCAAAGCGTCGATGAGGCCCTCGATCCGGTGGTTGTGGAACAGGAGCTTCTCGCGGATCTCGCCGACGTCCTCGGGCAGGCCGATCTCGATCGCCGTCCGCTGCACGGCCAGCGGAGTGCGCAGCTCGTGGGACGCGTTCGCGATGAACCGCCGCTGCCCCTCGACCGAGCGCTCCAGCCGGTCGAGCATGGCGTCGAAGGTGTCGGCCAGCTCCTTCAGCTCGTCACGCGGCCCGCCGAGGGCGATCCGCTCGTGCAGAGTGGACAGGGACAGCCGCTGCGCGGTGGCGGTGATCCGGTGGACGGGCCGCAGGATCCGCCCCGCGATCACCCAGCCCACGGCCACCGACACCAGGGTCAGAACCCCGATCGCCAGCACGCTCACGTCCCACTGATAGTGGATCACGTCCCGCGCCAGCTCGGACAGCGGCGGGAACGGCTCCACCCCCGATCCGGGGAGCGGGGCGGCCGGGGCCGGGGGTGCCCCTCCCACCCCCGCCTTGTGGAAGCTCTCGATCCGCGAGTGCAGCGCCTGCCGCAGCAGCGTGTTGACGATGACCAGCAGCACGACGGAGGTGAGCAGGAACAGCCCGGAGTAGATCAGCGTGAGCCGCACCCGGACCGTGGCCGCCCTGCGGATCACAGCAGATATCCGGCGCCGGGGACGGTCTGGATGCACGGCGGGTCGCCCAGCTTCGCGCGCAGGCGGCTGACCACGACCCGCACCACGGTCGTGAAGGGGTCGGCGTTCTCGTCCCACGCCTCCTCGAGGAGCCGTTCGGCGCTCACCACCGCGCCCTCCGCCCGCATCAGCACCTCCAGGACGGCGAACTCCTTGAGCGACAGGTGCAGGTGCCGGCCGTCCCTGGACGCCTGGAGCCGGTGCGTGTCGAGCACGATCCCGTGCCGGGTCAGCACCGGGGGCACCTGGTCCCGGCTGCGCCGTCCCAGCGCCCGCACCCGCGCGACCAGTTCGGTGAAGTCGAAGGGCTTGGGCAGGTAGTCGTCGGCTCCCATTCCGAGGCCGGCGACCCGCTCCGGCACCGACGACGCCGCCGTCATCATGAGGATCCGCGTACGGCTCCCGCGCGCCACCAGCTCACGGCACACGAGGTCGCCGTGCACTTCGGGCAGGTCCCGATCGAGCACGAGGACGTCGTAGTCGCTCACCGCCAGCCGCTCGGCCGCGGCGGCCCCGTCGTACACCACGTCGACCGCCATGGCGTGGCGGCGCAGCCCCATCGCCACGAGGTCGGCCAGATCGCGCTCGTCTTCGGCCACGAGTACCCGCATGCCGACGTTCGTAGCCGAAGCGAGGTAACAGCGGCGTTAACGGTTCCGTTCACGGCCGCGCAACCCACCTCCGGCCACGCTGACGGGCATGATCAGAACTTTCTGCGCCGCCGTCCTGCTGGCCGCCGGCACCCTGTCCGCCGCTCTCCCGGCCCCCGCCGCCCAGGCCGCCGCCGCGCAGGCCACCGGGGACGGCGGGTGTGTCCGGATCACCGCGCCACCGCCCGAGTCCGCGCCGCCGACGTCGGTGAACACGCTCAGGCAGGCGTACGAGTGCGTGCTGGACAACTACTACAGCGGGCCCATGCTGGATTCGAAGGTCCTGCTGCGGGACGCTCTCGCCGCGTACACCCAGGATCTGATGCGGCGCGGCGCCGACAAGGCCGGCCTTCGCCTGCCCGCGCTGACGGGGAACCGCGACACCGACTGGGCCGCCTTCGCCGACATGATCGGAACCGGCGACCCGGCGGCGCTGCGCGCCGCGATCATCGGGATGGTCGCCGGACTCCACGACGACCACGCCCGGGTGGAAAGGCCCGCTCCCCCGCCGGAGGGCGGGCCGACCGGCACGGGCATCGCGGGCCTGTCGGCAGCGCAGGGCCCACGATTGGACCCGGCGGCCCGGCCGCCGCTGTTCATCACCCGCGTCCTGCCGCGCAGCCCGGCCGACAAGGCCGGCATCCGGCCCGGCGACATCATCGAGAAGGTCGACGGCATACCGGCGTTCGTCGGGGACAAGGTGAACCAGAGCCTCGTCGACGCGTTCGCCTCGGACACGGTACGGCTCACGCTCAAGCGGCCCACGACGGGACGCGTCAGAACCGTGCGGCTCACCGCGGGTCCCCTCGAAGAGCAGGAGCGGGCGGTGACGTCGAAGACGCTCCCCGGCGGCGTCACCTATGTCAAGGTGCCCGGATTCTTCGAGGGCGCGGCCGACCAGGTCATCGCCACGCTGAAGGGCACGTCCAAGGCCGCGGTCATCGACCTGCGCGGCAACGGCGGCGGGTCGCCGCGCGAGGTGACCCGGCTGCTCGGCGCGTTCGCGCACGGCAAGGTCACCAGCTATTTCTGCCCCCTCAAGGGTGACTGCGCGGCCAACCACACCGACGACACCGTCCCCCTGCTCGGCCTGCGCCTGGTCGTGCTCACCGACCGCGCCTGCGCCTCGGCCTGCGAGGACTTCAGCGCGGCCGTGAAGGACAACGCCCTGGGCGCTCTCGTCGGGACCCGCACCGCGGGGGCCGTCTCCGGGCCGACCGAGCCGTACCTTCTCGACGACGGCAGTGTGCTGCTGCTGCCCAAGGTCCGGCACCTCGGCCCCGCCCGCGAACTCATCGACACGATCGGCGTGCCGGTCGATCACGAGGCCCCCATGACGGCCCTCGATCTGGCCAAGGGCCGCGACCCCGGCCTCGCCAAGGCGCTCACTCTCCTCTGACGGCGCCGCGTTCCCAAGACGAGGGGCCCGGGGGACGGTTGGTCCCCCGGGCCCCTTCGGACGCCTGGTTCTACAGCGTGAGGCCGGTGAGCACCATGACCTTCTCGTAGGTGAGGTCCTCCATGGCCGAGCGCAGCCCCTCGCGGCCCACGCCCGACTCCTTGACCCCGCCGTACGGCATCTGGTCGGCCCGGTAGGACGGCACGTCGCCGATGATGACCCCGCCGACCTCCAGCTCGCGGTTGGCCCGGAAGGCGACGTCCAGGCTGCGGGTGAAGACCCCGGCCTGCAGGCCGTAGCGGGAGTCGTTGACCGCGGCGAACGCCTCGTCCACCGAGGCGACCCGCTGCACGATCATGACGGGCCCGAAGACCTCCTCGCAGGCCACCTTGGCGTCGGCGGGCACGTCGGCCAGCACGGTGGGGGCGACGGTCGCGCCGTCCCTGGTGCCGCCGGCCAGCAGGCGCGCCCCGGCCGAGACGGCCTCGTTGACCCAGCTCTCGACGCGGATCGCGGCGGCCTCGCTGACGAGCGGGCCGACCTGCGTCTTGTCGTCCGCGGGGTCGCCCGTCACGAGCGCGCCGACGGCGGCGACGAGCTTGTCGGTGAACGCGTCGGCGACCGCGTCCTCCACGATCACCCGCTGCACCGCGATGCAGCTCTGGCCCGCCTGGTAGTTGGAGAACAGCGCCACGCGGCTCGCCGCCCAGTCGAGGTCGGCGTCGGCCAGCACGACCGCGGCGGCGTTGCCGCCGAGTTCGAGCGTGACGTGCTTGCGCGGCACGCTGTCCATGATCGAGTAGCCGACCGGGCCGGAGCCGGTGAAGGAGACGACCGGCAGTCGCGGGTCCTCCACCAGGGAGGACGCCCGGTCGTTGGGCACCGGCAGCACGGAGAACATGCCCTCCGGCAGATCGGTCTCGGCCAGGATCTCGCCGAGCACGAGCGCCGACAGCGGGGTCGCGGGCGCGGGCTTGACGACGATGGGCGCGCCCACGGCGATGGCGGGAGCGACCTTGTGCGCGACCAGGTTGAGCGGGAAGTTGAACGGTGTGATCGCCAGCACCGGGCCGTACGGCACGCGGGAGACGTAGGCGAGCCGTCCCTGCGCCGCGGGCTCGGTGTCGAGTCGCTGCACCTCGCCGCTGAAGCGGCGGGCCTCCTCGGCGCCGAAGCGGAACGTCGAGATCGCGCGGCCCACCTCGCCACGCGCCCAGAAGATCGGCTTGCCGTTCTCCGCGCTGATCAGGCGGGCGATCTCCTCGGCGCGCTCGGTCAGCCGCCGGGCCACGTGGGCCAGCGCCTCGGCGCGTACGTGGATGGGCAGCGCGGCGGCCTGCTTGCGCACGGCGTCCGCGGCGGCCACGGCCTGCTCGACCTGCTCGGGAGTCGGCACCGAGTGGACGCCGACGACCTGGCCGTCGTGGGAATTGGTCACGGCCTGCTCGGCGTCCCCGGTCGCGGGGCGCCCGGCGAGCCAGAAGGGGCGGGGATCGGAAGTGCGGCCTACGTCCATGTCTTCACGCTATGCCACCTGATGGGAGCCGGTCGCTACTCCGGACGGGCCAATCGCCGTCCCCCGCCACGCCATCATGGACAACTTCTCACATGTCACAGATGCGCGGCAATTTCATGATGTTTTCTGTTTCACTGCGGTTTGAAAGCCGAGCGGCATGGTTAAGTCATCATCCGGGTCTGTCGCGGGACCCCCAATATGAGAAGGGCTCGTCGCTGATGGGTACGCCGGCGCCGCTCGGTCTTCAGGGTGCCTACGCACGCGGCCATCGCAGCAACTACGACGAGCTGCGCACCCGTCTCCTCGACGTCGCCAACGACCTGCTCGCCAAAGCCGGGCCGGAAAGCCTCACCGTACGCAGGATCGCCGCCGAGGCCGGCTGCTCCACCCAGGTCATCTACACGATGTTCGGCAGCAAGGAGGGACTGGCCGAGGCGCTCTACCTGGAGGGCTTCGAGCGGTTCCGGCGCAGGCTGGAGGCCGTGCCGCAGCGCAACGACCCGCTGGAGCACCTGAGCCTGCTCGGTCCCGCGTACCGGGAGGCGGCGCTGGCCGAGCCCGGCTACTACAGCCTCATGTTCGAGCGGGCCATCCCGGGTTTCGTCCCGAGCGAGCGCGCCCGCACGCTCGCTCGGGCCGCGCTCAACATCGTCGACCGGGTGATCGCCGACTGCATCTCCGCAGGCCACCTCGTGCCCACCCAGCCCCGGAAGATCGCCGACGCGCTGTGGGCCGCGGCCCAGGGCGCGCTCAGCCTGGAACGTGCCGGGCATCTGCCCGACGGCAAGACGTACGAGATCGTCACCGACGCCGCCGTCCGCGCTTTCCGCACACGGCCCTCGGCCTGACCGGCGTCACAGGCACAGCGCGATCCACAGCTCGGCCCGGACGGCGGGGTCGTCCAGATCGCGCCCGAGCAGCTCGCTCACCCGCTTCATCCGGTATCGCAGCGTGTGCCGGTGCACGCCCAGGCGCTGCGCCGCGGCGTCCCAGTGGCCGTTGCTGGCCAGGTAGGCGCGTAGCGACTCGACCAGATCGGCGCGCGAGCCGTACTCACGGAGCGGCGCGAGGATCGCCGCCGCGAACGACGCGGCGGCGGCGGGATCGAGCAGCGACAGCAGGCCGCGCCCGGCGAGTTCGCTGAAGCGCGCCACCGGCGAGGCCGAGACGAGCGCCCGCCGCGCCTGGTCGAGGGCACGGGCGAGGGCACGATCGAGAGCGCGGTCGAAAGCACGGTCGAAATCTCGGTCGAAAGCGTGGTCGAGCCCGGTGGCGGGATCCGGGCGGGACGCGCCCCAGGTCACGGATCCGGCCGCGGCCCCGCCTTCCCCGCGTGCGCCCGCACCGGCGTCCATTCGGGCCTCCGCGGGGGGCTCCATGCGGTTTCCCATGCGGCTTTCCACACGGCTCTCGAAACGCGCGATCTCCACACCGGGGGCGCTGACACCCACCCGGCCGTGCCGGGCGGCCAGCGTGACGACCTCGTCGGCGTGCGAGTCCGGGGCCAGCACGACGAGCAGCCCTTCCCAGGGCGCGGTGAAGCACGAGGGCACCGCCCGCGTCGTTCCCATGCCCCGCGGGCCGGGCGCCGCGCCAGTCAGGGCCTCGGTCAGCGCCTCCGGGTCGGGGGTGTCGCAGGCGAGGACCGTGACCGGCTCCCCCGGCAGCCGCATGCCCAGCGCCGCCAGCGTCTCCGCGGCGGCCCTCGCCTCACCGGCCAGCAGCAGCCGGAGCACCGCGGACCGCACGTGCGCCGCCGCCGACCGCTGCTCCCTGCCCTGTTCCAGCGCCAGCGTCAGCAGGGACCCGGCCGCGTTGACGACCGTGTGCGCGATGGGCGAGAACGGCCGCGGCGACCCCACCGCGAAGAATCCCCTGCGGCCCAGCGGCTGGACGACGACGTGCTCGTCCGGGGTGGCCAGCGCGAGGCTCGCCGGGGACGGCGCGCTCCGCAGCCGGGCGAGCTCGGGCTCCAGCGACCGGGCCGTCTCCCGTGCCCAGTCCCCCGCCGTGCCATCGCGCCGACCGGCCGCCGTGCCATGCGTGTCGCCCTGACCGGCGCGGCGGCCGGTCGCGTCGGCGGCGTGCCGTACGGCGCCCGCGGGGTCGAGCAGCAGCGCCCAGCCGCCGATCTCCCTGGCCAGCCGGTCCACCACCGCCACCGGTCCCTCCCGCTGGAGGGCGGCGCGGGTGAGCCTGCCCTGCGCCGCGAAGGCGCGGCTGATCTCCTCGTACTGCTCCCCCGCGAGCAGGTCGCTGACGGCCTTGCCGATCGCGATGAAGGGCGTGTCCCTCGGCACCTCGACCAGCGGCAGCCCGGCGGCCTCGGCCGCCTCGGCGAAGGCGGGCGGCACGGCGTCGTGGCTCAGCCCCACCCCGAACCCCAGCCCGGTGACTCCCCGGGCCACGAGCCGGGAGACGTACGGCACGGCGTCGCCGGCGGACAGGCGCATGCCGGTCGTGAGCACCAGCTCGCCGCCCTCGAGGAACGGCGTGGGGTCTTCCAGCTCGCTCACGGCGACCCAGCGGACGGGGCGGTCGAGGCCGTTCCGCCCGGCGAGAATCCGCAGGTGGAGCGGTACGATCGCGGTGATCCGGCGCAGCGTGGGTGCCACTGGTCTTCCCCCCGAAAAACCGGCTTGTCCTCACCGGCCAAAAGTACGCCTTCATTCTGACATAGCGGCATATCGGCAGGTGGCGGCGGCGGCCGTACCGTCTCAGATATGAGCACTGCCACCACGCACGGCGGCCCGCAGCTCCCGCAGGAGCGCCGCCTCGTCACCGAGATCCCCGGCCCGCGGTCCCGCGAGCTGTTCGCGCGCAAGCAGTCCGCCGTACCTCCGGGCATCGGCACCACGCTGCCCGTCTTCGTGACCCACGCGGGCGGCGGTGTGATCGTCGACGCGGACGGCAACTCGCTGATCGACTTCGGCTCCGGCATCGCCGTGACCAACGTCGGCAACGCCGCCCCCCGGGTCGTCGAGCGTGTGCAGAAGCAGGTCGCCGACTTCACCCACACCTGTTTCATGGTCGCCCCGTACGAGTCGTACGTCGCGGTGTGCGAGAAGCTCAACGAGCTCACGCCCGGCGACCACGAGAAGCGGACGTTCCTGGTCAACAGCGGCGCGGAGGCCGTCGAGAACGCGGTCAAGGTCGCCCGGCACGCCACCGGCCGGCAGGCGGTCGTCGTCTTCGACCACGGATACCACGGCCGCACCCTGCTGACGATGACGCTGACGGCCAAGAGCATGCCCTACAAGCACGGGTTCGGGCCGTTCGCGCCCGAGGTGTACCGGGTGCCGCTCGCCTACCCGTTCCGCTGGCCGACCGGGCCGGACAACTGCGCCGAGGAGGCCGCGGCGCAGGCGATCGACATGATCAACAAGCAGATCGGCGCGGAGAACGTCGCGGCGGTGCTCATCGAGCCGATCGCGGGCGAGGGCGGCTTCATCGAGCCTGCCCGCGGTTTCCTGCCGAAGATCGTGGAGTTCTGCCGCGCCAACGGCATCGTCTTCATCGCCGACGAGGTGCAGACGGGCTTCGCCCGCACCGGCAACATGTTCGCCTGTGAGGACGAGGGCATCGTCCCGGACATCATCACCACCGCCAAGGGCATCGCCGGCGGCCTTCCGCTGGCGGCCGTGACCGGCAGGGCCGACCTGCTCGACCACGTCCACAGCGGCGGCCTCGGCGGCACGTACGGCGGCAACCCGCTCGCCTGCGAGGCGGCCCTGGGCGTGCTCGAGACGATCGAGCAGGACAAGCTCGTCGAGCGCGCCCGACACATCGGCGAGACCATGCTGCCCCGTCTGCGCGCCATCCAGGAGCACAACCCGATCGTCGGGGACGTGCGCGGGCGCGGCGCGATGATCGCCGTCGAGCTCGTGGTCCCGGGGACCAAGGAGCCCTACCCGGCCGCCGAGATCGCGCGCAGGTGCCACGAGCAGGGTCTGCTCGTGCTCACCGCCGGGACGTACGGCAACGTGCTGCGCTTCCTGCCGCCGCTGGTCATCCCCGACCACCTCCTTGAGGAGGGCCTCTCCATTCTGGAGAAGGCACTCAACGGGGACTAGACCGTTTAAACAACACTAAAAGGGGCACCCGGTCTGTTCCGAGGTGTCCCTTTTGTTGTTGTACGGCTTGCGTTATGCCTCGATTTAACCATCGCTTGGCCCGACTCGCGCCGATCACGAAGGGTAACCGCGTTATAACGGTTCCGATAGGCGATCGAGGGGGGACTTTGATGGGCTGGAACCCGAACGGCGCCGAGCGGCTCATGCTGACGTTCGACCCTGCCGGCCTCACCACCACGCAGCGCGACGGCGACGCCTGCGTCGTCTGCCACAAGAAGTGGCCCCGCCCCCGGGTCAAGGTCGGCATGCTCCCCGACAACGCCCCCGTCCACGCCTGCGACGACTGCGCCGAGGCGCTGCTGCCCGCCCCCGAGGGCAAGGTGCCGCTGCCCCGCCGTTCCCGGGCCGCCATGTCCTGACCCCGTTTCCCGGCGCCTATTCGTCGCGGTCACGGCGGTCCTCCAGCAGGCGCGGCAGGATGCCCAGCACGCCGCCCCCCGCGGCGCCACCGCCGAGCAGCGCGGTGGGCCAGGGGGCGCCGGCGGCCAGGGCCAGCGCGCAGGCGATCGCCGCCACCAGGGCGGCGCAGACGAGCAGGACGAGCAAAGGCAGGGGGATCATTTCTGTCGCTCCTGAGGCGGGTTCAGGGTGCCGGCGGTGCGGTCGTCGGCCCAGAACTCGATGAGTTCGGCGCAGGACAACTCGCCGGGCGGCCGGTCGGGCGGGATGCGCCCGGTGGCCAGCACCCAGGTCGACACCAGCAGGATGAGCAACTGTTGCTCATCACACCGTCCCCGGTCTGATCGAGGGCCGGGCCGTGTGCCGGCGCAGCGCGGGGTTGCGTTCGGGGCGGCACGCGACATGGGCTCGACCTTCACTTGGGGGATCGGACGGGACCCACCTTGGGCGAGACCGGACCGGGGCCACCACCGCTTTGCCGTTGTCCGGACAACTCCGGATCATCTGAGCGCCGCACGGCCGCCATCCGCACGCCGCCGCCGGTTCACCCCTCCCGCTGACGGGCCCGTCCCGCCGCGTTCGACAGCATCCGTCTCCGTCCGGGCTCATCCGGAGCCGTCCGGAGCCATCCGGAGCCATCCGGAATCGTCCGGCGGCGTTCGGATCCGTCCGGGTTTCACGGCGAGAGAAGTGGGGCGGGAATTCCGGATGAGGTGGGATATGCCAATCATGCGAACATCAGTCCCGCCTTAATGCCACCATGACCATCGGAAGCGCTTCCGTAGTTTGTGGATCTCTCTTCTTGCGGCTGAGGCGATGACCGAAGAAGCTCGCGTCACGGCGTGCCGCGCCTTCCTCGCGCAGCTCAAAACGCTGCACGACCAGGCAGGCTCACCAACGATGTCCGAATTGAGAAAGTTGTCGGGCGGTAGCGGCGATAACGGACGCCAACACCGACTTCTAGCCAGGAGCACCACGCACGACATATTGACCGGAAAGCGGAAAAGGGTCCCCGCTTGGCCATGGGTGGCCTCGTTCGTGACCGCCTGCCACGCCGCGGCCGAACAGACCGGGCTGCCGACCGAGACCATGGGCACGCTGACGGACTGGCACGCCCGCTGGTGCGCCGCCCGGGCCGGCCAGTCGGCCGCCGCCGTCGACGGCGAGCCGTTGGGGGAGCCCTTGGGGGAGCCGTTGGAGGAGTCGGCGCCGCCCGCACCCCCGTTGCCGGCTCCTGCGGCCGAAGACGGACCCGCGCCACCCGCAGAGGACCCGGGACAGCTGGACGAACACGCCCAGCACCTGCTGGAGGTCTACGGCAGGACGGGCGTACGACTGATGAAGGACCGCCCTTTCGACATCAAGGTCGGAGTGAGCCTGGCGGTGACCGCGCTGCTGCGCGGACATGCCCACGAGGGCATCCAGCGGCTGACGGAGGCCGCCCAAGCCGGCCACGGCGACGCCCTGGAGTTGCTGTCGCATCCGCGCCGGCACCAGATGGCAGCCGATTACGCCTACCGCTGCGGCCGCAGCCATCAGCTTGCCGACCGGGTCGAGATCGCGATGTTCTTCTACCGGCTGGCCGCCGACCCCGGAGGCCATCCGGAGGCCGCCTACCAGCTGGCGCTCATCCACCAGGACAAGGGTGAGGGCTGGTCGGCCGCCTACTGGTTCCGAATCGCGGCCGCCAGGGGCCATCACCTGGCAACCGCCGCCTTCGACGGGATCTCCGAACAGCTCAGCCACGCCCATCCCGGTGAGAGCTGGATGCTGCCGACCGACATGGTCGACTCGGCCCAGCCGCCGCCTCCGTTCCTGGCCGGCGACCCGCCCGCACCGTTGATGTGAACGGGGGTGGGGCGGGTGGCGCGGCCCGAGGCCGCGTCACCCTGGATCTCTTCTCTCACGCCATTTCTATCGGTAGCGATGAGATCACTTCCAGTGAATGGCGGGTTTTCGCGGGATCCGATACGGCGCTCGCGATCCGGCGGTCGTCAGCACCCCGTCCCGCCCAGGACGCGAGCACGCGTGAGGTGTCGCGAAGTCGCAGAACCACCGGGCGGCTTCGGCCTGCGGGTACGGTCGCGGGCCCGGTGACGTGCCGCTGTTCCTGGGCACCTCCGACCAGTGCCGGGTTGCTCCTATTTTGAGGCCTTCCCTCCGGAGATCACCGCGTCCAATAATGCGCAACGTGGACAAAATGCGCGGCGCGCCGCCGCTGACTCTGGCCGCGCTGGCCGCGGGATCGGCCGCGATCCATTTCGGCGTGATGCCCGATCACTTCGCCGTGTCTCCCGGGCACGGCGTGCTGTTCGCCGTCGCGGGATGGGTGCAGCTGGCCTGGGCGGCGGCCGTGCTCCTCCGTCCCACCCAGGTGGTGCTTCTGACCGGCGGGTTCGTCAACCTCGCCCTGGTCGTGATCTGGCTGGTCGGCAGGACGGCCGGGCTCCCCCTCGGCCCTGACGCATGGACCCCCGACCCGGGAGGCGCCCCCGAGGCGCTCGCGGCTCTCCTGGAGACGGTGCTCACGGTGGCCGCGCCGGCCCTCGTCGCGTACGCGTCGGTCACGGACGACGCGGGCGCGGACGACGCGCTCGCGGATGCCCTGGCACCGGCCACGGGCAGGGACGCGACGGGCCGGGCGGCGGCGACACGCGGCAGATCCACGCGCGCCGCGGGTCCCAAAACCGCGGGATCCAAAACCGCAGGCTCCAAAAACACTCGCGCCGGAGCCATGCCTGTCAGAACCACCGGCGCCAAGACCACTCGTGCCGCGGCCAAGGGCGGCAGGGCCCTGGGCGCCGATGCCGCGAGGACCACTTCCGTGCGCGCCAACGCCGTACGTGCCGGCGCCAAGGGCGCCGGGACCACGGGTGCCGGGACCACGGCAGGGCGCGCCGGCGGCCGCCGGCTGATCGGCATGCTCACCGGCGGGAGCCCGTCGGCGGGACGAGTCGGCGCGGCCGTGGTCGCCTGCCTGGTCGCCGCCGCGGTCTGCGTCAGTTTCACCTCCTGGGGCACCACGGCCTTCGACGACATCCTGGTCGCGCGACCCGCCACGGCCTCGCCGGAACCGCTCGCGGGGCATCACCACCATGGGGCGCCCCAGCCTCCGGCCGCGCCGGACGCCGCCCCCTCCGGTACGGGCGCCTCCGGTACGGGCGCCTCCTCTGCCGCCGGCACCACGGCGGCGGCCGCGGGGCCCCTCACGCCAGGCGCGGGCGTGGTGGCGGCCGACACCGCGACGAGCGCGGCCGAGGCTCTGGCGGCGGCGGTCCGGCGGGAGACCGCCGGTCGGCTGCCGACCGCCGCGGACGCGGAGCGCGCGGGCTACCGGGTCTGGACCGACAACGACGGCGTCCAGCAGCTCGCCAACCCCGCGCTGCTGCAGGACGGCCTGGTCCTCGACCCGGCGCAGCCGGAGGTGCTGGTCTATCACGGGAGGAAGACCCTGCTGGGCGCGGTGTTCGTCATGCCGCCGGGGACCCGGGGGCCGGCGATCGGCTCGCTCACGCCGTGGCACTCCCACACCTGCCCCCTCTGCGACCCGCCCCGGGAGACCGACATGCTGCACGTGTGGCTGGTCGACTATCCGGGCGGCGGCTTCGCCGACATCTCGGGGCCGGCCCTCCAGGCCGCGGTCGCGAAGCTTCCCCCCGCCTCGTGACACCCGCCTCGTGACGCCCGCCTCGTGACGCCCGCCTCGTGACGTCCTCAGGTCGCCAGATCCTCCAGATGGGCGGCCAGCAGCGCGCTCATGCGCTCGGGCGGCATCGACTCCGGCCTGGTCAGGACATGGATGGCCAGACCGTCGATGAGGGCGTGCAGCCGCGCCGCCTCGAACCCGGGGTCCCGGTGGCCGGCGAGCTCCCCCTCGGCGGCGAGCACGCCGACGACGATGGCCGCCACCTCCCCCGTGCCGTCGTTCGCGCGGCGCAACCAGTCGGTGGCGGTCGGGTCGCCCTGGGCGCGCGTGGTCAGCCGCAACCAGACCTCCGCCTCCGCGCGCCGCTCCGCGTCCATGGGCAGCAGCTCCTCCAGCAGGCGGCGTACGGCGACGCGGACGGGGCCTTGGAAGTCGGTGGTCTCGATACGCGCGCGGACCCGTGTGACGACATGCTCCATCGCGAAGGCGAGCAGCTCCGCCTGGGTCGAGAAGTAGTGTCGCAGCGCGCTCGGTGACCAGCCGGCCTCCGCGGCGATGCTGCGGACCGTGGCGGCGCCGACGCCGTCCCGGCGCACGACCCGCCACAGCGCCTCGGCGATCTCCTCCCGCCGCACCTGGTGGTCCACGATCTTGGGCACGGCTCCTCCAACCACGCATCCCGCGGACTTTTATAGCACAATGTATGAAAAAGGTTTGTCGCACGTCATGCGAAAAAGGAGCCGGGATGCTGTTCGGACTGATCGTCGCCTGCGAGGTCGCGTTCTGGGTGCTGCTGGGCGCCGGGCTCGCCGTACGGTACCTCCTGCGCCGGCGGCGGCTCGGCGGCCTGCTGCTGCTCGCCGTCCCCCTGGTGGACCTGGTCCTCCTCGTCGCGAGCGTGGCCGACCTCCGCGGCGGCGGCCGGGCGGAGTTCACACACGGCCTGGCCGCGGCCTACCTGGGGTTCACCGTCGCCTTCGGGCACGACATGGTCCGGTGGGCCGACGTCAGGTTCGCCCACCGCTTCGCCGGCGGGCCGCCGCCGGACCGGCGCAAGCGTTACGGCAAGGAGCGGGCCCGAGACGAATGGCGCTCCTGGGGCAAGGGCATGATCGGCTGGGCCGTCGCCTGCGGCCTGCTGCTGGCCGGCGTCGTCGTCATCGGCGACCTCGAACGCACGGTGGCGCTCCTGGAGTGGGCCGGCCGTCTCACGTTCGTCATGCTGGTCTGGCTGGTGTTCTGGCCGCTCGCCTGCACCATCTTCCCCACGCGCCCACCCCAGGACGTCCAGTCGGACGGCTCCGTCACCGGCAGGGCCTCGCACTGAAGAGCGGCACATGCGGCGGCCCGACCGGCGCCGTTCACGGTGCTGATCAGGACACGGCGCTGATCAGGACACGATGCTGATCAAGACACGGTGCGGATCAGGACACGGTGCGGATCAGGACACCACGCGCGACCAGCGCTCCACCCACTTGTCGTACGCCTCGGGACGCACGGCGAAGTAGACGCCCCGGAACGCCCGGGAGGTGCCCACGCGGTAGTCCGTGCAGATCCGGCGGGCCGCGCCGGTGCACGCCTCGGGGTTGGCCGGGGCGAGGCCCGTCCAGGCGGACACCTTGCGCTGCACATCCGCCGACATGGTGAAGTCGAGCCACTTGTACGCGCACGAGGGATGCGGGGCCTGGGCCGACAGCATCCACGCGTCGGCCCATCCGGTCACCGGCCGGTCCGTCAGCGCCCTGACCGGCTTGTGCCCCCGCCTGAGCACGTCCAGGTGGTACGGCGTGGCCTGCGCGAGCCGTACGGACCCGGTCGCGAAGCCCTGGACGACCTCGACGGGATCGCGCCAGAAGGTGCGGCGGCCGTCCTCGTTGGACGTGAACAACTCGGCGGCGGCGTCGAGCTGGGCGTCGGTGAGGTCGAAGGGGTCCTTGATGTCCGCGCCGACGTCGGCGCCTTCCGCCTTGAGCGCCAGCGCGGCGTCGGCCAGCGACAGCGGACGGTCCCGCAGCAACACGGGCCCCCTGTCCTTGAAGAGCGACTGCGGGCCGTCGGGCCTGACCTTGCCGGCGTCGTAGAGGACCTCGTTGGTCGCCCACACGTACGGCACGCCGTACACCCGCCCGTCCCGCGTGACCGACGGCAGCGTGCGCAGCCGCTTGGGGATCTTGTCGTAGCCGTGCAGCAGAGCGGTGTTGAGCGGGGCGGCCTTGCCCTCGTTCACCAGCCGGCCGCCCACCTCCGGCGTCGCGGAGATCACGTCGAACGACGACGGCGGGAAGTCGCCCGGCTTCTCCTCCTGGCGGGGGTCGTAGTACCGCAGGCTGACCTTGCAGCCCGTCTCCTTCTCGAACGTGCCGACCCACTTGACCTTGGGATCGACGCCGCCCCACTCGGCGTACCCGTCGATCGCGACCACGCTGACCGTCCCCTCGCCCGAACCGAGGGACGCGACGGGGGTGGGCGTGGGACCGCCGGACGACGGGCTGGGACCTGCGCTGCGGGAGGCGGTCGCCGCGGCCGCCGAGGTGCCCGGCGTGGCCACCTCGGTCACGGGCGCGGGGCGGCCCGCGCAGGCGGTGGCGAGCAGTCCCACGGCCGCGACCGCCGCGACCAGGTGTGAACGGCGCACGCACGACCCCCAGGAGAAAAGACGGACGCCCCGAGCCTACTGGCCCGTCCCGGCCCCCTGGCCGTAGCCCGCGAACCGGCAAGCCGTGACGGCGGCACCAGGTCCTTCCGGCCCCGCCGAGCTGAATTCAGCCGGCGCATCAGGCCACGCCACTCCTCAGGGGATCACCGATGACACCCGCACATGTTGCGGCCTGATCACCCGGCTCCCTGCCGATAACGAAGGAGACTCGAATTCTGCCGGCTTCTCGCCCTGGTAAACCGGTCGATTTACGGTCGCAAGGAGGCCAGCGGGAAGGACGCCGTTCCACCGGCGACATCGGATGCCGCGTCGCGCGGGCATGCGCTTGTACGGCCCCTAAACAGGTCCTCAACAGGTCCTCAGCAGGGAGTGATCGAACATGACCAGATGGACGACCTGCCTGTCGGCCGCTGTGACGGCGACGATCACGCTGACCGCCTCCCTTCCGGCGGCGGCCGCGGTGCCGCTTCCCACGACGGCGAGACAGGCGCACGGCAAGGCGGTCAACCTCCGGCTGACGGAGAAGATCCGGCACAAGCTCGCCGACGCCTTCTGGAAGCAGTACTACGGGAAGTCCCGTCCCGGCACCCGCGCGAAGGTCGACGGACCGAAGCAGGTCTACTACGGCAAGATCAGAGGTGCCACCTCCACGAAGGACGTGTACTGGGCCGTCGGCTTCATCGGCATCAAGGGCGACCCTGTCAGCTACCAGGACGGCCCGCACGTGTGGCGCAAGCGCGGCCACCATGGCTGGGAGTATCGCGGCGACACCGGCGGCTGCCTCGCCAAGGTCCCGAAGTCGCTGCTGAAGCTGTGGCATCTGCCCGAGTGCGAGTGACGCGGCTGAAGGGCCGCCGCGGACGAACTCAGAGCTCCCGGGGAAGACGCGGAACCGCGCCCGGGGTGGCCTGGGCGCGGTTCTTGGGGTGCGGTCTCAGGCGTTGGTCGGGAAGCCCAGGTTCACGCCGCCGTGGGAGGGGTCGAGCCACCGCGAGGTGACGACCTTGCCTCTGGTGTAGAAGTGGACCCCCTCGGTGCCGTGCACGTGGGTGTCGCCGAACAGCGAGGCCTTCCAGCCGCCGAAGCTGTAGTAGGCCATCGGCACCGGGATCGGCACGTTGACGCCGATCATGCCGACCTCGACCTCGTTCTGGAAGCGCCGGGCCGCGCCGCCGTCGTTGGTGAAGATCGCCGTGCCGTTGCCGTACTCGCCGGTGTTGATCAGCTCCAGGCCCTCCTCGTACGACCGGACGCGCACGATCGACAGCACCGGGCCGAAGATCTCCTCGCGGTGGACGCGGGAGTTCGGCGGCACGTGGTCGAGGACGGTCGGGCCGAGCCAGAAGCCGTTCCCCCGGCCGCCGCGCACCGGGGTCTCCCGGCCGTCGACCACGAGCTTGGCCCCCTCCTCGACGCCGAGGTCGAGGTAGGACGCAACCTTGTCCCGGTGGGCGGCGGTGACGAGCGGGCCCATCTG
Source organism: Microbispora sp. NPDC046933 (assembly GCF_040644635.1). NCBI lineage: Bacteria > Bacillati > Actinomycetota > Actinomycetes > Streptosporangiales > Streptosporangiaceae > Microbispora > Microbispora sp. NPDC046933. Next base: position 366,659 of record NZ_JBEYWW010000004.1, read on the forward strand.
CGACTCGGGGTCGTTCCCCGGGCCGATCTGGAGGTCCCGCACCCGCGACACGATCTTCTCGACCAGCTCGTCGCCGATCGGGTCGACCGCGAGCACCACGGAGATCGCCATGCACCGCTCCCCCGCCGAGCCGAAGCCCGCCGAGACGGCCGAGTCGGCGACGAGGTCGAGGTCGGCGTCGGGCAGCACGAGCATGTGGTTCTTGGCACCGCCGAGCGCCTGCACCCGCTTGCCGTGCGCCGTGCCCGTCTCGTACACGTACCGCGCGATCGGCGTGGAGCCGACGAACGACACGGCCCGTACGGACGGGTGCTCCAGCAGCCGGTCCACCGCCGCCTTGTCGCCCTGGACCACGTTGAACACGCCGTCGGGCAGGCCGGCCCGCTGCCACAGCTCCGCGAGCAGCAGGGACGCGGAGGGGTCGCGCTCGGAGGGCTTGAGCACGAACGTGTTCCCGCAGGCGATCGCCACCGGGAACATCCACATCGGCACCATCGCCGGGAAGTTGAACGGGGTGATGCCCGCCACGACGCCGAGCGGCTGGCGGATGGAGTAGGAGTCGACCCGGGTCGAGACGTTCTCCGAGTAGCCGCCCTTGAGCAGGTGGGGGATCCCGCAGGCGAACTCCACGACCTCCAGGCCGCGGGCCACCTCGCCCAGCGCGTCGGAGTGCACCTTGCCGTGCTCGGCACTGATCAGCGCGGCGAGATCGTCGCGGTGCGCGTCGAGCAGCTCGCGGAACCGGAACAGGACCTGGGCGCGCTTGGTGAGCGAGGCGTCGCGCCAGGCCGGGAAGGCCGCCGCGGCCGCCTCCACCGCCGCGTCGACCTCCTCGACCGAGGCCAGCGACACCTGACCGCTCACCTCGCCGGTCGCCGGGTCGAACAGGTCGGCCGTACGACCGGCCTCCCCGGCGCGGGCACCGGCGATCCAGTGGTTAACGTGCTTCATCGTTGACGGCCTCCAGAGCGGTGACGAGGATGCCCAGGCCCTCGCGAGCCTCGTCCTCGGTGAGCGTGAGCGGCGGAGCCATGCGCAGCGTGTTGCCGTACAGGCCGCCCTTCCCGGCGAGCAGGCCGAGCCTCTTGGTCTCCTCCATGAAACGGGCGGCCAGCGCGGGGGCGGGCTCGCCGGTCCCGGGGTCGACCAGCTCGACGGCGAACATCAGGCCCCGGCCCCGCACGTCGCCGACGACGGGCAACCGGCCGGCGGCCTCGCGCAGGCCGGACAGGATGATCTCGCCGGTGCGCGCCGCGTTGGCCTGCAGGTCGTGGTCGAGCACGTAGTCGAGCGTCGCGTTGGCCGCCGCCATCGAGATCGGGTTGCCGCCGAAGGTGGACAGACCCACCGCGTGCGGACCGTCCATGAGGTCGCCGCGCGCCACGATGCCGCCGACCGCGAAGCCGTTGCCGAGCCCCTTGGCGAAGGTCATCATGTCCGGCGTCACGCCGTGGTTCTGGATCCCGAAGAACGCCGATCCCGTACGGCCCCAGCCGGTCTGCACCTCGTCGGAGATGAACAGGATGCCCTCCTCGTCGAGGACCTCCTTGTACGCGGCGAACAACCCGTCGGGGGCCATCGTGAAGCCGCCCACGCCCTGGATCGGCTCGGCGATCAGCGCGGCGACGTCCTTGGTGACGGCCGTGGCGAGCACGTGACGCAGGTCGTCCACGCAGGCGGCGACGTAGTCGGCGTCCGACATGCCGCGGAACTGGGCGAGGTGGCGGTCGGCCCCGTGCAGGAAGTGCACGTTGAGCGGCGACAGGGAGTTGTTCTTCCAGGACCGGTTGGAGGTCACGCTGACCGCGCCGAACGACCGGCCGTGGTAGCTCTGCCGCATGGCGAGGACCTGGTCGGACCCGCGGGCGTAGGTGGCCAGCAGCAGGGCCGTCTCGTTGGCCTCGGTTCCGGAGTTGGTGAAGAAGACCTTGGCGTCCGGGATGCCCGACAGGCGGGCGATCTTCTCGGCCAGCTCGACCTGGCTGCGGATAAGGTACAGCGTCGAGGTGTGGACGACGCCGGTGGCGAGCTGGCGCTCGACGGCCTCCCGCACCTCGGGCACGTCGTACCCGATCATGTTGGTCAGGATCCCGGCGAAGAAATCGAGATAGCTCTTCCCGTTCGCGTCGACGACGCGGTTCCCCTTGCCGCCGACGATCTCGATGGGCTCGTTGTAGTACAGGGCCATCCAGTTCGGCATGACCGCGCGATGGCGTGCGAGAAGGTCCGACATGCTCCGAGTATCCCGGCTGACGGGCGACCGGCTCACCCGTCAGCCTGTATGAGATGCCTCGAATTTCCCTTACACAGTGCTGGGCGCCGCGGGCTCCTGCGCGGGAGCCGCCCCGGCGACCTTCCGGCGCAGGACCAGCAGCGCGACCAGGGCCGCCGCGAGCGAGCAGGCCGCGCCCACCCACGAGCCGACGGACATCGCCGACACGAACGCCTCGCGCCCGGCGGCGGCCACGGCGGGGTCGCCCAGGTTCACCGCGACGCCGATCGACTCGCGGGCCGCCGGGGGCGCAGACTCCGGCATGGCCGCGGTGTAGGCCCCGGCGAGCACGCTGCCGAGGACGGCGACGCTCAGCGCCATGCCGACCTGCTGCACGGTGTCGTTGAGCGCGGAGCCGACCCCGGCGCGCTCGGGCGGCACCGCGCCCATCAGCGTCGCGTACGACGCGGGGCCGGCCAGGCCGCCACCCACCCCCATGATCATCAGGCCGACGATCATCGTGCCGTACCCGCCGGTGAGCGTGGACAGCAGCGCGAACCCCGCGGCCATGACGACCAGGCCGGAGGCGATGAGCACCCGGTTGCTCACCTTCTTGCCCAGCGCGGCGCCCAGGCCGTTGAACACCATCGCCGCCACCACGTACGGCAGCAGGGCGAAACCCGCCTTCAGCGGGTCGTAACCCAGGACGAACTGCAGATACTGCGTGAGCGCGAGCATGAGCGCGCCCGCGCCGAACGACAGCAGCACGATGGAGAAGCACGCGCCGCTGAACGAGCGGTCCCGGAACAGGCCGAGCGGCAGCATGGGGTGGGCGTTGCGGCGCTCCCACAGCACGAACGCCACCAGAGCGGCCACCGAGACCGCCACGGCCAGGGGGTTGAAGTGCCCGCCGGGCGCCGAGATGACGGCCCAGACCAGCCCGCCCATCCCGGCCGTGGACAGGACCACGCCGAGCGGGTCGGCCCGCCGCGTCTCGCCGTACGTCTCCGGCATGAGCGCGAAGGCCGCGACGATCGCCAGCACCGCGATCGGCACGTTGATCAGGAAGACCGAGCCCCAGTAGTAGTGCTGGAGCAGGAACCCGCCGACCGTCGGGCCGGCGATGACGCCCACCATGGCGACCGAGCTCCACGCGGCGATGGCCTTGCGCCGCTCGCTCTCGTCGAAGACGGTGATCAGGATCGACAGGGTCGACGGCATCACGCAGGAGCCGCCGACGCCCATCAAGGCGCGTGCGGCGATGAGCTGCCAGGGCTCGGTGGCGAGCGTGGCCGCCAGCGAGGCCCCGCCGAAGAACGCCAGGCCGATCACGAGCATCCGGCGCCTGCCGTACCGGTCGGACAGGCTGCCCGCGGTGAGCAGCAGGCCCGCGAACACCAGGACGTACGCGTCGATGACCCACTGCACGTCGGACGGCGTCGCGCCGAGGTCGCGCATGAGCGACGGGATCGCCAGGTTGAGGACGGTGTTGTCCACGACCAGCGTCAGCAGGCTCAGACAGAGGACGCCGAGGATCCACCAGCGTCGGGGATGGGACATGAAGCTCACCTCGAACAGTGTGCGAGTAGTATCGGACACTGTACGACTCAATCGAACACTGTGCGAGCGAATATTGTGAGGCCGTGTCAGCGAAGCCGTTCTCCTCGGTCTGGACCCGCGAGCGCAAGGGAGGGCGCGAGCAGGGCCTCAGCCGTGACCAGATCGTCCGGGCCGCCGTGGAGCTGCTCGACGCCGAGGGCCTCGACGCGCTCAGCATGCGCAAGCTCGGCGCGCGGCTCGGCGCGGGGGCGACCAGCCTCTACTGGCACGTCGCCAACAAGGACGAGCTGATCGAGCTCGTGATGGACGAGGTCTACTCGGGCGTCGTGCTGCCCGAGGCCGCCGACTGGCGGGAGACGGCGGGCGTCTTCGCCTACGCCATGCGCCAGGCGGTCTTCGACCACCCGTGGAGCGCGAGCCTCATCGGCGTGGTCCCCGCGCTCGGGCCGAACGCGCTCACCGCGTCCGACCGGCTGATGGGCGCGTTCATCCGCGCCGGGTTCGAGGGCATCGACGTGGATTACGCCATGACGGCCGTCGTGTCGTACACGCTGGGAGCGACGATCCCCGAGGTCGCCTTCCTCAGCTCGCTGGAGGCGACGGGCAAGAGCATGACGGAGCTGCAGGCCGCCGTGGACCCGGTCATGGCGAAGGTGGCGGCGGACCGGCCCAACCTGCTGGAGCGCTACAGGTCCTACGCCAAGGATTTCGACCCCCTCGTGGCCCGGCGGCTCGCCTTCGACTTCGGCCTGACGGCCCTCCTGGACGGTCTCGGCACCCGTCTGCGTTGAGAACCCCGTCCGCACCGAGAGTCGACCCTCAACGTGTCAGCTACTGGGGGGTCATCCTTACATGCTGATCAGGTAGCCTCTGAACATGCTCCCCACGGTCGCCGACGTGCTCGCGCTGGACACCGTCCGGCGTGGCAGCCCCCGGGTGGTGGCGGGCGGCGACCGGCTGGACACCCGGGTCCGCTGGGTCCACGTGGGCGAGGTCCACGACATCGCCCACCTGTTACGCGGCGGCGAGCTCGTCCTCACGACCGGGGTGGCGCTGCCCAGCGAGCCCGACAAGCTGGCCGACTACATCTGCGAGCTGGCCGCCGTCGGCGCATCGGGCCTGATCGTGGAGCTCGGCCGCAGGTTCGTCCGCGAGCTGCCGAGGGCGGTGGTGAAGGCCGCCGAGGAGCACGGGCTACCCCTGATCACGCTGGCCCGCGAGACGCCCTTCGTGCAGATCACCGAGTCGGTCCACGCGCGGATCATCGACATCCAGCTCCAGGAGCTGCGGGCCTCCGAGCAGTTGCACGAGGTGTTCACCGAGCTGTCCGTCGAGGGCGCGTCCCCGGCTGAGGTGCTCAACCAGGTCGCCCGATTCTCCGGCCGCCCGGTGCTGCTGGAGAACCTGGCCCACCAGGTCCTGGCATGCGACGCGGCCGGGGGCGACACCGGGAGCGTGCTGGCCAACTGGGAGACGAGGTCGCGCGCGGTCATGCCGGCCGAGCGGACCGCCTACGACGCCGCCGCCGGGTGGCTGGTGACCATGGTCGGCGCCCGCGGCCAGGACTGGGGACGGCTCATCCTGCTGTGCGACGGCCCGCCCAGCCCCCGTGACATCGTGCTGGCCGAACGCGCGGCGACCACGCTCGCGCTGAGCCGCCTGCTGGAGCGGCACCAGGAGTCCCTGGAGCGGCAGGCACACGGAACCATACTGACCGGCATCCTCACCCACGCGTACGCCGACCCGGACGAGGCCGCCGCCCGCGCCCGCGCCGTCGGCGTCCCGCTCACCGGCCGCAGGCTCGTCAGCGCCGTCATCCGGCTGACCGCGCCCGCCGGCAGCGCGCTGGGCGAGCAGGCCAGGCTGGGCGAGCTCGCCGAGGCCGGAGCCGCCGCCTGCCGCGAGGCCAAGCTGCCCGCCCTGGTGGGGGCGCTGGACCAGAGCCGCGTCGGAGTGCTGCTGCCGCTGCCGCCCCGCATGGCCGCCGAGACGGCGCTCGGCGCGCTGGCCGAGCGCCTGCGGGCGAACTTCGCCACGCCGTTCGTGCTGGCGGCCGGCTCGGTCGTCGAGTCGATCAAGGACGTACGGCGCAGCTTCCTGGAGGCCGAGCAGGTGGCGGAGGTCGCGGTGCGCCAGCCCGACGGGCGGCCGTTCTACCGCCTGCCCGACCTGCGGCTGCGCGGCCTGCTGCACCTGCTGCGCGACGACGCCCGGCTGCAGACCTTCGCCGAGCGCGAGCTGGGGGCCCTGCTGGCCTACGACGCCCAGCGGCACGGCGACCTGACCAGGATCCTGCGCATCTATCTCGACGCGGGACGCAACAAGGCGGTCGCCGCGCAGAAGGCCCACCTGTCCCGTCCCGCGTTCTACGACCGCCTGCGGCGGCTGGAGCGGGTCCTCGACACCGACCTCGACGACGTCGAGTCGTGCCTGTCGCTGCACGTCGCGCTGCTGGCCCTGGAGACCTTCCGCCGCGAGACCACCTGATCGAGAAGGGGCTGTCGTTGAGAGCACGGGATTTCGGCATCGTCATCGGCACCGGAACGCCCGGCGAGCACAACGCCATCACCGACGTTCCCGGAGTGAGGGTCGGGCACACCACGCTGATCAGCGGGAGCGGTCCCCGGGTCGTCGGCGAGGGCCCGGTGCGCACCGGTGTCACCGTGATCGTCCCGCACGAGGGCTCGGCCTTCGACGAGCCCCTCTACGCGGGGCTGCACTGGCTCAACGGCAACGGCGAGATCACCGGGATGGCGTTCCTGCAGGACTTCGGGCTGCTCGCCTCGCCGATCGGGCTGACCAACACCGGCTCGGTGGGCGTGGTCCGCGACGCGCTCGTCGAGATCGAGGTCGGCTCGCTCGGCAAGGGCGGGCGGGCGTGGTCGCTGCCCGTCGTCGGCGAGACCTGGGACGGCATGCTCAACGACATCGACGGCAGGCACGTGAAGGCCGCCCACGTCCGGGAGGCGTACGAGAAGGCCGCGACCGGACCGGTCGCGGAGGGCGCGGTCGGCGGCGGCACCGGGATGATCTGCCACGGCTTCAAGGGCGGCGTCGGCACGGCCTCCCGCCTGGTGGACGGTTACACGGTGGGCGTGCTCGTCCAGGCCAACCACGGACGGCGGGAGCGGCTCACGGTCAACGGCGTCAACGTGGGCAGGAGCCTCCCGGCCTCGGCGCTGCCGAACGAGGAGGCCGGGTCGATCATCGGGATCGTCGCCACCGACGCTCCCCTGCTGCCGCACCAGTGCCGCAGGCTGGCGCAGCGCGCCGGGCTCGGCGTGGCGCGCACGGGAGGCGCCGGGGAGAACTCCAGCGGCGACGGCTTCCTGTGCTTCTCGACCGGCAACCGGAACCTGCCGGCCAACGCCCTCGACGCGGCCCCTCCGCGCACGTTCCAGGTCACGGTGCTCGCCGACGAGTATCTCGATCCGCTCTTCTACGCGGTCATCGAGGCGACCGAAGAGGCCGTCGTCAACGCGCTCGTCGCGGCGGAGACGATGACCGGAGCAGACGATTTGACCGTTACAGGCCTTGATGGGCGGCTGCTTGCGGAGATGCTGACACCCGAAAAGTAGGTATGTCGTCCCGGGTGTAAGTCCTATCGCACCTGACTACTTTTCGTATACTCGCGCTCACGGGCTGAATCGTGCTTACCTCGAAACGTGCCCACGATGAGCGAACCCCAAATCAGCCCGACGGTCGTGGTACGGGCCCTGTCCGCACGTTTCCCCAAATGGACCATCTGGTGGGGCCAGGCCACCACGCACTACTGGGGCATGTCCCGGCGGCGTGACGGACTGCTCGTCCACATCGAGGCCCGGTCCGCGCAGGAGTTCGTCCAGCGAGCCCGGGAGATCGACGCCCACACCCCCTGACGCGTCGACTTTATGCGCTTATGTCCCCGAACGCCCGACTCGCTGTCGGGAAATTTATGCTCTTTGACGCGTTTCAGTCGTCTCCGTACGCGATTGTCGCCACGATAGTCCCGCAAGGATCACCAATGGGGAGTAATCGCATGAGACGCCGCCTGGTCGTCGGGGCCGCCGTACTGGCCCTGACGGCGACCATTCCTTCGGCCCCGGCCGCCGCCGAGCCCGTCGCCGGACTGCCGACGACGAGCTTCCCCCTCGGCGAGCCCGGGATCCCGAAGTCGGCGGCCAAGAACCTGGCCCCCGGAGTCAGCTACTTCACCCTTCTCCACGGCAGGCCCCAGGACGGGTACACGGTCAGCGTCGTCGTCGGCGGCAAGGACTTCATGTCCGAGGCCAACGCGCAGGCCCAGGCGACGGCCGTACAGGCGGCGGGTCTCGAGCCCGTCGTCGTGAAGTTCACCCGGCCCGCCGTCGCGGACTACCCCGCCGGCGACTACTTCATGGTCCGGGTGGGCAGCTGGCCGCTCGACCGGAAGGCCGAGGCCGCCGAGGTCGTCAAGCAGCTCAAGGACGCCGGGGTGAGCGCGAAGGTCGACTTCCAGGGCGACGACGGCTTCGTCACCACCGGCCCCTGGAACGTGCGGGTCATCGTCGTCGACCCGCGTACGTTCCGCGGCTCCTACCAGGCGTCTCTGGGCACGAGCGTCGCCAAGCGGGAGAAGGTCTCGGCCATGGCCTCCGCCGCCGGGGCGCTCGCCGCCGTGAACGGCGGCTTCTTCGACATCCACACGCTGCCCGCCTTCCGGGGCGACCCCACCGGCATCTCCGTCGTCGGCGGCAAGCTGCTCAGCGAGGCCGTCGCCGGTCGCGTGGGCCTGGTCCTGCGGGGCCGTACGGCCCACGTCACCGAGTTGTCGTCCTCGGTCGCCGCCCGTGCGGCCGACGGGACCACGGTCGAGGTGACCGGCCTCAACCGGGTGCCCAAGCCGGACGAGCTGGTCATGTACACCGAGGAACTCGGGCGGGACACCCCGCAGGACGACGGGACCGAGGTGGTCCTCGACGCCTCCGGCAGGGTGACCGCCGTCCGCGGGTCCGGCGGTCCCGTGACGCCCGGCACGCGCGTGCTGCACGGCGTCGGAGCCGCCGCCGACTGGCTGTCGCAGCACGCGGGCGAGGGCACGACCGTCACGGTCACGACCCGGGTCACCGACCTGCGGACGAACAAGCCCATCCCGCTCACCCCGGAGACCAACATCATCGGCGGCGCGATCGGCCTGGTCCGGAACGGCAGGACCTCGATCACCGCGTCGCGGGACGGCATGGCCAACACCAACATGATCCTGCGGCGCCACCCGCGCACGCTCGCCGGCGTCACCCGCAACGGCAAGCTCGTCATCGCGGTCGTCGACGGCCGTGCGCCGGGCAGCACGATCGGTGCGTCGTTCTTCGAGGCGGCCGAGCTCATGCGCTGGCTCGGCGCGCGCGACGCGATCAACCTGGACGGCGGCGGGTCGACCACCATGGTCATCGGCAAGAAGGTGGTCAACCGTCCGTCCGACGGCGTCGAGCGGGGAGTCGGTGACGCCCTGTTGATCGTCGGCGCGCGCTGAGCCGGCTCACGACCTGGCTCACACCGAAGACGTCGCGAGCAGACGGGCGATCGTGTCGTCGTCGCAGGTGTCCCAGAACGTCCCGACCGTGTCTTCGAGGTGGTCGAACGAGGCCGCCTCGAAGAGCACCTCCTGATACTTCGTGATGTCGTAGTGGGTGGTCCCCATCGCGGCGATGTCGAGCGGGCGGATGTCCATCCCGCGGAACTCCTCGATCTCGCCGTACGAGCTGAGGATCCCCGCGCCGTACGCCCTGAGGTCGCCGTCCTCCCGCATGACGCCGAACTCCAGGGTGAACCAGAACACCTTGGACACGAACTCCAGCGCCTCGTCGGTCTGCACCCGACGCGCCGCCCGGCCCGCGGCCCGGTACAGCGCGGCGAAACGGGGCGAGGCCAGGGTGTTCGCGTGCCCGATCACCTCGTGGATGACGTCCGGCTCGGGGGTGTAGAAGGGCACGGAATGGTGCCGGATGTACTGGGTGGAGTGGAACAGGCCGTCGGCCAGGACGCCGTAGAACTCACGGAGCGGGACCAGCCCGGCCGCCGGCAGGTAGCGGAATCCGGTCAGCGGCTCCAGCAGGTCGCCGACCTCCTGGAGTTGCGGGATGCGATCCTCGGGCAGGCCGAGCCGCCTGGTCGCGTCGAGGAACTCGCGCACCGCGTACTTCTGATGCTTGACCGCCAGCTCCTTGGTGACGAGCGCCCACACGTGGTGCTCCTCGTCGGTGTACTCGGCCGTCGGGATGGGGTCACCGGGGGTGTGGCCGAGCGCCAGCGCCGCGATCGCGTTGCGCCGCTGGCGGTAGACGGCGTCCGCGAAACCGGGGTGGCTCGTGGCCAACTCGACGACGACGGATCCGTCATCCTTCGTCGCCACCGGAGCGAAATACTGCGCTTCTTCGAACATACTCCCATATGACAGCAAGTAACCCTTTGGCTGGCAAGAGTGACCAGTCGAGGTGTGCGAAACGCTCAAATCGGCGGGTTTCTGATTGGTCGCACTGGTCGATTCGCTCAATCGGGGCGTACCCTCGGCGCATGCTCGACGCGCTCGACAGCCGCCTGCTGACCACCATGCGGGCCAACCCCCGGATCGGGCTCACCGAACTGGCCCGCCTGCTCGGCGTGGCCCGCGGCACCGTGCAGGCGCGGCTGGACAAGCTCACCGCACGCGGTGTCATCAGCGACTTCGGTCCGACGGTCACGACGGAGCAGATCGGCTACCCCATCCTCGCCTTCGCGTCCCTGCAGATCGCACAGGGCCGGCTGACCGACGCCGTGCGGTGGCTGGCCGACATCCCGGAGATCCTCGAGGTGTACGGCACCAGCGGCCAGGCCGACCTGCTGTGCCGCGTGGTCGCCCGCAGCACCCCGCACCTCCAGGAGATCATCGCCCGCATCCTCGCCTCCCCCGCCGTCCAGCGGACCGACACGACGATCGCCCTGTCGACCCAGATCCCCTTCCGCATCGAACCCCTGCTGCGGGCCGCGGTCACGCCACCCACGCCGTAACGACCGGGCTCAGGTAGAGCAGGGCGGGTTCAGGCAGACCGGGCGAGGCGGAAGCCGAGGTCGTCGATGCGGAACGTCGGGTGGCTCTTGCGACGGCACGACGCCCGGCACGCCCTGGGCAGGTCATGCGCCCCTCCGCCGCGGAACACTCGGTAGGGGCCGTACACCGCGGGGTCGTAGACGTCCCAGCACCATTCCCACACGTTGCCGATCATGTCGTACAGGCCCCCCGCGTTCGGCGCTCTGGTCCCGACCTCGTGCACTCGCCCGCCGGAGTTCTCCCGGTACCAGGCGATCTCGTCGAGTTCCCCGTACCGCACGCCGGTCGTCCCGGCCCGGCAGGCATACTCCCACTCCGCCTCGGACGGCAGCCGGTACCCGTCGGCATTCCAGTCGCAGGCCACATCCTGGGCGTTGAGGTCGTCTCCGATCGAGTAGCAAGGTGTCAGCCCCGCCGCCTCCGAGAGGAGGTTGCAGAACCGGACAGCGTCGTTCCAAGAGACCTCGGTCACCGGCGTCAGCGGTCCCGCCGAGCTCACCGGCAAGCTCACCGGCAAGCTCACCGGGGCTTCCCCGGTGACGGATCGGTACAGCGCGGAGGTCACGGGATACGGCGCAAGCAGGAAATCGCCGGTCTCGGCCACCCAGCTCGTCCGCGTCCCCTCGTCCCGAAGGAGAATCCTCCCTGCGGAAACTCGGATCATTTCCTCAGCGGCCACCTCGGGCGGCGACGATCCACGGCTCACCTTAGGGTCCTATCCTCCGCTGTTAACCACTGTCAATTCGTGTGCTGTATGGACAACCCTGCGTCTGGGGCGGGGGCTTTCGTAGCGGGGGGTGGTGGTCGGGCGGGTTGGGACGTCACTGCGCCCGGGGCGGGAGGACTTGAGGACTTGTGGTGGGGGGTGGTGGTCGGGTGGATTGGGGTCGGGCGGGTTGGGACGTCACTGCGCCGGTCGGAAGGTCCGGTCCTCGCGAAGCCCGCTCCGCTGGGCCTTCGCTGCGGTCCTCCCTCCCGCCCGCTCCGCTCCTCCCACATCTCCCCGCTCGCGCCCCTGGCCCGGTCGGCAGCCCCGGCTGTTTGCGCTACCGGAGTGCGGCCCCGCACCACGTTCCCCACAGCATTCCGAATCGGCGCCGGCCACCCCTGGATATGCGAAAGCCCCGGCCAACCCAGCCGGGGCACCACCCACCAACAAGCAGGCGCACAGGGGAAACCCCCCGGGAAATGCGGAAGGGCCACCCCAACAAGGGTGGCCCTCCACAAAGATTGTCCGGCGGTGTCCTACTCTCCCACACCGTCCCCGGTGCAGTACCATCGGCGCTGGCAGGCTTAACTTCCGGGTTCGGAATGTAACCG